>JANNXD010000082.1:0-11807 GCA_031409375.1 Gammaproteobacteria bacterium
CCATTAAATCGGCTTATGCCACGGCTTTGAATAACACCGCGATTACACCCGACATGTCGCCGGAAGCCATTCAACTCGCTATCGATAAAAACTTCGATATCGCATTGGCGCAATTACTACCTAATCCTTCTGATGCAGCGAAAGCCGCTATTCAAACGGCTTCTCATTCTGCGGTTATTAGCACCACGATTAAACAACCTTTACAAGCAACCTTTGATGCAGAAATCGATGCCAATACGAGTATTTCGGAAACCGAGAAAGTTGCCATTAAATCGGCTTATGCCACGGCTTTGAATAACACCGCGATTACACCCGACATGTCGCCGGAAGCCATTCAACTCGCTATCGATAAAAACTTCGATACCGCATTGGCGCAATTACTACCTAATCCTTCTGATGCAGCGAAAGCCGCTATTCAAACGGCTTCTCATTCTGCGGTTATTAGCACCACGATCAAACAGCCTTTACAAGCAACCTTTGATGCTCAGGATACTACTCCAGTAGCAGCGGGTGACTCTACTCAAGGAAAAACAACTCTCTCACCAGCCATAACATCAACACCGTCTTTACGTCAAACCATGCTGAATATACAGCTGACAAAAAGCGGTCTTGGCAACGCAGTTCATAATCAGTCTTCAGATGTTTCACCACAATTACGGGGTGCATTTGCTCATTTAGGCGGTAAAGCTGGAGAAGCAACACCTACCTCTAACAAGAATACAAACGAACCAGATGCAACCACTGTCACCGCGCTTGCCTCATTCATACCGCCAACGCTAGGCATGACCATGCAACAACTAAAAGACAGCGCAAAAATTCATAGTACAAAAAATGCTAGCATACCGGTGAATAAAACCTCGCCTGCTGCTTTTATAGATTTAGAAGAACACTCTGACATTAACAACGAAATAGAGTCATCGACAACCGATGCAAATGATTTGCCTCTTGACGACACAGATAGTGAAATACCCCAACAACATGCACCATTAACATCAACATCTACCCGTGAAATCAACAACCCATTAGCCAACTTGGGTCAAAGTTTAACACCATTAACACCACAACAGATTGTTGCCTTACAAAATCAACAGATAGCACGCGAACTTAGTCAACCCAAAATGAGTAACGCTGAAATTTTTGCAAACCTTCCGTTCGCCCACCCGCTTTATAAGCAAGCATTTAATACATTGTTTAATAGCTTAGTAGAATATGCTGGCACGATGAATTCAAATGCTGCAAGCCAAACTTTTTTTGTACAATTAAAAGATACCGTACTCGATGGCACACAAATTACATTTCAACAGATCAATGGTATCCCGAACATTACGTTAATCGCGGCTACTTCCAGTGTATTCGCCTATTTAAA
Source organism: Gammaproteobacteria bacterium (assembly GCA_031409375.1). Classification (GTDB taxonomy): domain Bacteria; phylum Pseudomonadota; class Gammaproteobacteria; order Pseudomonadales; family JANQJO01; genus JANNXD01. The sequence continues at coordinate 1,367 of JANNXD010000082.1, forward strand.
TTTGCAAAAATTGAAGCTGAAAGCTCATTTGGAAGAACACCTCAACATTTCATCGGCAGAAATACGTGTTGAGATGACTGATAGCACAATCGACAATCGAAAAAATTCGCAAGTTGGTGATCTAGATCTCATTAAAAAACTTCATCATCAAACTGGAAGGTAGCATGCAACAGAGCATCTATAGCGACATCCTTATAGCAAAGGAGCTTGATGTTAGTGAATCATAACCCCATTGTTAAAACGGCTAAGTTCTCTAAAATCAGCTTAATTAGCAGCTTATTACAAAATGACCTACTTGATCATCGGGTATATTTTGATTTTAAAACAGAAACTGTGGAGTACCGCTTACGTTTATTGCCAATGGCTATCGATGCGTTACAACCACAACCCTGCCATGTACAAATTGATTTTACTTGCCAAGGTCAAACCGGAATCGCTTTTTGTGAAACTTCGTTAATCACAGCGCTCATGGATTTAGAAGCTAGCGATTTTGATATCAGCAAGCTAACGCCATCTGAGCAAAATGCCGCGTTTCGAGTTTTACAACGCATGATTGAAGAAAATACTCGAGAGTTGTCAGGATTAGTCATTCAACAGATGCAACTTTCTACCTTGAAAATCATCCCAAAATTGCCACTACAGCTACTGCTTAAAGTGACGAGCGTCGAACATTTTTCTTATATTCATCTTCAACTCAGCGCCAATTACGGTGAGCTATTACTACCTTTAATAAAACTAGCCCCATGGATGCCCGCCGGCAACAACCTACCAGCCATTACTGTCACGCAAGATTTAGATGTGCATGGCTGCCAACTCAACCAGAAAGAACTGGCCAGTTTGGAAATTGGGGATGTGCTGCTGTTTTATCAAAGCGCAACTGATTACCGTATTTGTTTAGCGAATCATTATCGCTTCAGCTTATCACCCAGTGAAAAGGGATTAAGCTTATTAGCCTTGCCACTAGCAGACAACAAAGTTACTGGCGATTTATTTGATATATCGATTAAATTACATCAGGCATTAATCAGTGACGCGGAAGACGACACTATTTTACAAGTGGCGCAGCAGCAGATCGAACACAGTAAACAACAACCACTAAAAACCCTATACTGCAATCAAAAACCCTTCGCCTTGGCGGAAGGTATATATATTAGCAATCAATTTGGTATGCGATTGCAACGTTTTTTATAAAATATTCAGCTTAATCCATGCTTCTAATCAATTTATTTTTGGTCGCTGAGTTGGTCAAAGGCCACACGCATGGCTTTAGCTGATATATCTAGATGGCGTAAACGCCACACCCGCAAATGCTTCAACTCTTTGAGATATGCATGCATCCATTTCAATAACTCCTCAACAGACATCAGATAAATTTTCTGGGGGACTTGGTGAAAAGGCATCGGCCAATAACAAAGACGTACCTCCTCCAAAAAATCTCGAACATTGCCCAGTAATTCTTCCAGACCACCCCAATAGGCACTACTCGCAGAATTGCCTTCTAGATAAATGGGCGTAAACAAACACACCCTAGAGTCTCTAATTTTACCTTCACCCGTTGCCATTACCGGCATAGGTATACGCAACCTAGGCAAGCGCATTCGGCCAACAGTAAGTACCTCCTGTTTTACGCCAAATAATACCGAATTACTGTCATCAGTATTTTTTAAACCCTTGTGTTCACTGTGCGACGTGACCTCAACTGAAGGTGTGCTCAGCAATTCAGGTAGGGATGGCATACGAAATCCTTTATTGAAACCATTTCAATCTTGTCAGGCTACGCCTGCATTAACTTGCATTCAATAGCAAAAATGCAAGTCAACTTGGTAGATATTCATTAACAAAACACATCCCTTCGCCTTGATAACAACACTGGGCACAAGCAATTGCCGCCATTTTTTTGTAACGAAATGTTGACCTATCGTAAAAAAGTGTGCACCATGATTAAAGTATTTTTTAACGCTTACTGATGTACCTTATGAATACAGACCTCTTTTTTACGAGCAGTGCTTCCATGTATGCACCTACCAACACCGTAGGAACGGTTGACATTGAAGATATTTTGCGTCAGGCAGCCATGCATGCAGCCAGCAGTGGCTTTATACACGTGCAACATCCTATGCAAGTTACAGCCGCTTATAACGCCGCAGATAACCTGAGCCTGCAGCGAATCCAATCCCAAATAAATCGCGTGAGCAGTGCAAATAAAAATTACTGGGTAACGTGACGCCAATATCGGGTTTTGCAATCCCGCCGGTATAGCCTTATCATGCTCAGCATCCAATTCCAATTGAATTTTGTGCTTGTATTGAAATGACTCATTGTTTGTTCGTAGAACGACTCACCAATATTGATTTCACCTATTTTGATTTGCAGCGGGGTCTCGTTGGAGAGACGCTCTGGGTCGATGTTAGGTTATATGGGCAGCTTAATGATGATCAGATGATCTGGGATTTTACAGAGGTTAAACAGCAGCTAAAACACGCCATAGAAGCCTACATCGATCATAAATTATTGTTACCCGCGCGCGCTAAAGGCGTTCAAATCGATTCCAATACTGACAGAACGCTAGAATGTCATTTACAAGACACGAAAAACCGACTTTATCGCTATCAAGCTCCCAGTATTTCTGTATGCATTTTGGATGCGCCTGAGATTACTCTCCCACATTTACAACAAAGTTTAAGTCAATATCTGCAGCAGCATCCAACATTAGCCGCTCGTTTAACGCCACTCAAATGCGAGCTCAAACTATATGCCGATGCCAACACGCAAGACAGCAACAGCGAACCCTATTTTCAATACAGCCATGGTTTAAAACAACACAGAGGGCCTTGCCAGCGCATTGTTCACGGCCATCGTTCTCAACTCAGAATTTATTTAAATCAACAGCGTGCGCCAAGTCTCGAGCGTTTTTGGGTCAAGCAATGGCAGGATATTTATTTAGGCTGCGAGCAAGATTTTCAACGTACCTTTAAAGAAACAAATATTCAATATGATGAGTTTGCTTATCACTGTGCCGAAGGATTTTATCAAATACAATTGCCCACTGATGGGGTGTATCGCTTACCAGAATCGTCCACGATCGAGTGCATTGCAGCCTATTTGGCTAACAAACTTCACGCCGATTATCCAACGCAACATTTACAAGTACAAATTTATGAAGGTGTGCTTAAAGGCGCCATCCATAATTGCGAGCCTTTATCAAACTAAAACCACCACTCAAGGGCTTAGTCTAAAGGCAAAAAATGCTGGATTAACTGCAAGGTTTTTTCACCTGCACCCCGATTACCGTGCATATACTCGCTAGCTCGCTGAACTTGTGACGCAGCACTTTCAGGATGGCTTAACCATTGTTTTAGCGGCGCTAGTAATTCATCCACTTTATTGACTTGTAATAACGCTTTCTGCTCTAGCAAATCATCCGTTAACGTTTGAAAGTTATGAACATAAGGACCGATCATAGCGGGCGCCCCCATGGCCATAGCCTCCAACATATTATGACCTCCCACCGGTACAAAACTACCACCGATCACCGCCGCACCGGCTGCACCATAAAACAACAAAAGTTGACCCATGACATCTCCCAACAATACCTGAACTTCAGACGTCAAGACTTGTGTCTCACTAAAACGATGCCAAGACCAACCAATCAATAATTCAGCCACTGTTGGAAAACGATCAGGATGACGCGGCACCAAAATTAACAGCGCCTCAGGCATGTGCCGCAACAATTGTCGATGCACATTCAACAACAAAAGTTCTTCACCTTCATGCGTGCTTGCAGCAACCCAAATCGGCCGATTCCCAAAAGTGCGTTTTAGAAACTGCGCACGTGCAAACACATCGGCTGATGGTTGCAAATCTAATTTGATATTACCAACAATCTGAACATTTTCAGCCGGCGTGCCTAATGCTATACAACGTTCGGCATCAGCTTTTGCTTGCATACTGGCAAAAGTTAATGCCGCAAACATCGATCGCGACCAAAAACCAAAATAACCATAACGAGCTGCAGAACTTGTCGATAAACGTCCATTGATTAACAATACGGGAATCATGGATTTTTTGGCTTTCTGCAACCAATACGGCCAAATTTCGGTTTCAATTAATATCAACATGCTCGGATGAACTTGCCGAAAAAAATTATTTACCACAAGATGATGATCGTAAGGCGCATAAAAATTACTAACACGCTCACCAAACTTATCTGTGATATATGCAGAACCCGTCGGCGTCATATTCGTAACGACAATCCGAATCTTGGGATACAGAAGCAGCAGTTTCTCAATAATCGCCACCGCTACCACAGATTCACCCACGCTAACCGCATGAATCCACAGTGGCCGAACACCTTGAAATGCCATTAATTCTTGTGGCTGAAAAATAGCTAAGCGCTGACGCCAACGCTGAGCATAACCAGGTGAGCGTCTAGCACGCCAACGTAACCGCAACAAAACCAAAGGTAGCAGTAACCACCAGATGAGTTGATACAGCTTCTGCATTTACGCAGCCCCTCTCTTTTAATAACAATCTGTTATTATGCGGCAACTGAAGAATCCAATCCAGTTTCGAGATCGCATGTTAAACACTCATCATCAACCAAAATTACCTTTCCTTGATCGCCAATTTTGGTGGCCACGTTATTGGATAACCTGGTTAGGCTTCGGTATTTTATGGTGCTGGTTGCAACTGCCTTTGCAAGGGCAACTACATTTAGCAAAGCTCATCAGCCAGCTACTTTATCGCATCGGCAAACGTCGCCGCCAGATTACCGCAACAAATATTCAATTGTGCTTTCCAGAACTATCAAATGCCGAGCAACAACAACGAGTAAAACAAGTTTTTTTTGAAAACACGTTTGGCTTGGTTGAAACCGCACGCACTTTTTGGGCGGATCATAACGAGCTACTAACGCTACGTAATCTCACTTGCTTTAATGATTATCCGCAAGTACAACAAGCATTAGCGCACAATAAAGGCATTATTTTAATTGGTGCCCACTATAGCACCCTAGATTTAGGCGGTGTTTTATTTTCGCTATTCGCTGATGTCACCATTTTATATCGTCCACACAATAATGCATTGTTTGATGTATTTTTAAAACAAGCACGAACACGCTGGGCAACCGATGTATTTGCCAACTCACAAATGAAATCTATTGTTCGAGCGTTGCGTCAAGGTAGAATTTTATGGTTTCCTGCCGATCAAGATTATGGCTTGCAACAATCAGTAATGGCGCCATTTTTTGGCATTCCCGCCGCAACCATTACCACGCCTGCGCGTTTAGCCAAACTCACTGGTTGTGAGATTTTGGTATTGGGTCATCATCGTTTGCCAGATCACCAGCACTATAACCTCTCCATAGAAACGCTAGTGCAGCCACCGATCAACGACGACATCGCTTGCGCCAGCATGATCAATACCGCTCTCGAACATCAGATACGCCAGTTTCCGGCTCAATATATGTGGCCACATCGAAGGTTTAAACATCAGGTGGATGGGAAAGATTTTTATCCTGGTTGCTAAGTCATTTTGATAGGCCGGCATATTATCGGTATATTAATAAAGGCTGATCATGAATAATATTGTACGCAACTTTTGCAAATTCAGTTGTCCAACGACGAGCAATACACCAACTTAAATTTCTAAATGGAGCGTTCATATGCAATATAAATGGTTGAACATCACACTAGCAACATCTCTGACAGCCCTTGTAAACCTAACGTTTGCAAACTTAACGCACGCCGAATCTCCAACAAGCAAAAAAAATCAATCTGCCGCGCATTGCAATCATAAAGCAGGCATGATGGATATGATCGATAGTAACCATGATGGCAATTTAAGCAAAGCCGAGTATGAGGCATTCCATAATCAACATTTTTCTGCAATGGATAAAAATAATGACGGCAATATTAGCAAAGAAGAAATGCAAGCCTCTCACGAGGAGATGCATGAAAAACATGGAAAAATGATGGGCAATATGCACCCAGAAATGATGCCGTCGTCAGAGCAACCGACAACGCCTGCAACCAACCCTAAAACCATCCCTGACGATAAAAGCGATACCGAATAACAATAATACGCCCGGCCAGATGTCTTGATTGAATACCCATACTGGCCGGAAGTGTTTTAGTATTTTTACCCTGAAATCAACCAGCGATTGTTTTAAAAAATGCTACAGCACCAAAGCGGATTAAATAAAGCATACTCATTTAAATGCAGCAATTTTTTCTCATTTATTTTGGCCGCCACATAACAATGCACCGCACGAAAATGATCATTGGATGCATTTTTTTTAAATAAGGGCAAAACTTTTTTAAAGTTTAATTTACTGGTATCGATCTGCTCAGCAGCCTTAGCCTCGATCAACAGGACCTGCTGTTTTTTTTCAACAACAAAATCAATTTCAACACCATTTTGATCGCGATAATAAAACAACTCATGATTCGGAAAAAATTCATGGCTTTTCATGAGCTCGGTAAAAACAAAATTCTCCCAAATATGGCCAATATGTAGATGCTTCAAACAATCCTCTTCCGTTTCAATACCCAGGAGATAACACAGTAAACCATTATCTACAAAATAAACCTTGGGTGCTTTAATTAGGCGTTTACCAAGATTGCGAAAATATGGCGCCAATAACACCACAACACCACTTGCCTCTAAGACACCAATCCAAGATTTAATCGTAGCTGGAGATACGCCAACGTCTTTCGCGACATCAGCATAATTCAATAACTGACCCACCCGCATCGCCAATAAACGCATGAATCGCTGGAAGTCACGTAAATTAGCCACATTAATGAGCGCTTTTAAATCACGCTCTAAATAGGTTTGTACATAACTTTGAAAAAAATCAATTGAGTTCAATTTAGGATTCGACCATAGCTCAGGATAGCCTCCCTTCCACAGGAGTCCTGAAACCTTAGCGGCTAGTTTAGATTGCAAAATTTCTTCTGCGCACAAGGTGTGCATATCCAAAATACCAATCCGTCCAGCCAAACTATCGCTGACATCTTTCATCAACTGAAATTTTTGACTACCCGTCAATATCCACTGACCATATTTTTTCCGCTGCTGGTCGATACGAATTTTCAGTTCACGAAATAAACTTGGCGCATATTGAATTTCATCTAAAATAACGCGCTGTTTAAAACCAGCTAAAAATGCATCCGGATTTTGTTCCGCATATTCAGCAATCGCCACACGATCTAACGTTACGTATTGCGCATCAACAAACAACCGCTGTAGCAAACTACTCTTACCAACTTGCCGAGTACCCGTCACCAATACAACCGGACGTGATGCAGCCAGCTGTTTAACACGTTCAGTTATTTTTCTTTCTATCCACATACCAACGATTGCACGCTCAAAAATAGTCAGGTCAATATATGTCATCAATTAAGATAATGCAAACCTGGACTTCATATTATCTTAATGCTTTAGCTGCATGGATGTATCTACGTGCCCAGGCGACGAAGATTTGTATTCAATTTATAGTTGCCATTACCCTACAAAATCCGTTTATTGCAATATTTTGATTACTCTGACTTTTGATTTCTCTGACCAAGGCCAATGGGCACCACTGGATAATTGATATGCGTTTATCTTTACATTTTTGTAATTGGCACTGCCGTATCAGCTACTTCATGATCGGCCTTATCAGCAGCATAATCGGGTTAAGCTTGCTTAGCCCAACTTTATACGCCATCGAATTCTCCGCTGAAGACATCATCTATCAACAAGACTACAACGACGGCCGGGGCGATTACATCATCACCCCACCCATACGCTGGGTTTTAATCAACGTGCAAAATATCGACACCCCCATCCCCAGCAGCCAACCCTACAGCGTATTATTCTAATTCCCGTTAGTCTGGTCGACGACAATCTCAAACGTTTGACCTACAGCTATGGCGCGAGCGTTGCCGATAATGGCATCCGTTTCACCGCTAACGGTTGATGCAGGAAGCCGTATTATTTCAGCAGCCTATCGACCAGTTTTCTAGTACACGAATTTGTTAGGCATTACGGTAATGCTGATAAGGATTACATTAGACTGGATTATTTTCATCAATAAAATGCGTTTCAATGCTCAACGCCACTGCCGCCGCTTGTGCTACTGCCTGCACACCATAGCGCTCCGTCGCATGGTGGCCGCAGGCAAAAAAACGCACGCCAGTTTCTTGCGCTAAATGATATTGCGGTTCCGAAACTTCGCCACTGATATAAGCCTCGACGCCACAATCAATTGCCTGCTGAAAATATTTTTGCGCCCCGCCCGTACACCAAGCCAAGGTCTGAACCGGCTTGTTCATATCGCCCAATAATAAGGGTACTCTGCCTACACAAGCTGACCAGGTTTCCACTAACGACAGCGGCGATTGCGGCGACGGCAAACGGCCTAACCACAATAAGCCATTCACGCCATCGATTGGCTGTTGAGCGGTGACTTCAATCCCCAAGCGTTGCGCCAACTGCGCGTTATTCCCCAATACCAAATGCACATCCAACGGTAAGTGGTACGCTAACAGACTGATTCCATGCTTCAGCAATAACGCGATACGCTGTTGCTGAACGCCTACTACGCAGGGGCTTTGACCCTGCCAAAACAAACCGTGATGCACCAATAAAGCTTGTGCGCCCCACTCCGCCGCTTGCTCAATGGCATACTGGCTGGCAGTGACGGCGCAGGCCAGCCGACTGATAGTCGCAACACCGCCCACTTGCAACCCATTGGGGGCATAATCTTTAATCGCTTTTGGTTTTAACGTATCGTCAAGAAAAGTTTGCAGTTTGCCCAGTAACACAGCCATGATAATGCGCTTCCTTAGATAGTGAAGAGAATCAAATAGTGAAGTGAATCGTTGAGTGATGCATTATGTTCGTTAATCGTTTGCTGTTGGTATTTATCATCGGCAGTTTTTTTTTATCGCCAAGTTTATTACAGTGGATCGAAAACGGCCAAACCGATTGGTATCGCCCTTATCTATTGTGGATTTTTTTAATCGCGCTGCTGTATTGGACCATTTATCGCCGAGGACCAGAAGACCTTGAGTAGTTTTTGGTTAATGTTAATGGCAGAAGGCTCGTGAACAGTTGGTTTTTCCTGATGCGATTATCCGTTTTGGCCTGCGGTTGGTCGGTACTGGGTAGCGTTGGTTTTGCCTATCAATTTGGTTACAGCTTTTTAGCTTACTTCCTCGGTATGGCTGCCGCTTTTATGTTGACGCCGCTGATGCTATTACCCCTGCAGCGTTTATGTCAGCTGTATCAACTGCGCAGTTTGGCCGATTTATTTGCCTATCGTTATGATCACAACCTAGCGGGTCTTTTGGCAACCCTCACCATCACGTTGAGCGTCATCCCGTTATTGGCCATGCAGCTCCAAGCTGTACAACAAACCTTGAGTTACTTGTTCAATCCACAAAGTTCTAATTGGATATTCGGTTTATATTTACTCGCGCTGCTTATCTATCTGCTGCCGACTGTAAAATTCGTAAACATAAGCCTCAAACCAGAGAAAAACAATTTAGGCGACCTACTGGCTATATTGGGCAGTATGAAACTCATTGGCTTTATGGCAATTGCGATGATTGCTACCCATGCCGCCTTTGGAAGTTATACCGGACTCTCCAACTGGCTGGAACAACAACCACAAGCCCTGGGGATACTCTATGGAACAGCTACTCACAGCCCATGGCGCAGTTTGATACTGGCATTTTTTGTGGCCGTCTTGGCTATGCCGCATGTTTTTGAACTGCTGTTTACCCATGACAAAAAATCATCTGCTCAACTGTATCAAGCAGCTTGGGCTGTACCCTTATATCTGTGGTGCCTTGCGCTGTGCGTGCCTTTCATTTTATGGGCAGGCATGAAGTTGGATGCGCAAACCACCGCCGAATATTTCAGCCTGGGTATTGGCCTTGCCACGCACAATATCAGCTTACAGATTCTGGCATTGTGGGTGGTGTTATGTGCCACCACGGCCGTCTTATTATCCGCTCCACTGGCTTGTGGCAAAATAATCGTCAATTTTATCCTGCTGCCATGCTATCAGAGTTGGCAGCACCCTAACCTTTGGCAACGACTTCAACAATGGCAACGCATCGCGGCGATGGCCATCTTGTTCATGGCGGTCGGATTTTATCACCTGTTAAATCATTCTCGTGATTTATCCGAGCTGATGCTCTTGGCTTTTATCGGCACCCTGCAATTGCTGCCCGGCATTATCGGTTTAATTTTTTGGCGGGCGGCCAGCCTATGGGGTTTAGTAGTGGGCTTGTCTGTCGGTGTGGCCATGTGGTTGGGTGCATTAGTGCTACCACTGTTTGCTTACACAGATCCCCCCTTGGTTTCTTGGCTTGATCTTGGTTTTACACCTGGGATTGAAAATTGGCAATTACTCGCCCTACTTGCTATTGGTTTAAATGCCGGTCTA
>JANNXD010000083.1:0-37235 GCA_031409375.1 Gammaproteobacteria bacterium
CACAGCAGGCAAGATTTTTATGGGTTTTAAAACACTAAAACCCTGGTACTAACGAGGCAGCGTCGGTCAGCTGCATAGTCGGTGAGGTTCTATCTTAAATTATTAGATTTTTTGTCTGGACTTGGGGGTCCACTTTATACCCACAGACAGTGTAATTTTCTAAACTGTAAAATTCTGTTACTTACAGAAGCGTCTGCGACTAGGCTGCTCATTAATTGCTGTCAATTCGAAACAACTCATTGCCATTGATTAACGGATTAAAATTCAAAATATGTGATCATATGTGGATTAAAACATCGAGAACTTCAAAGGTGCTCTAGATGGTGATTACGAATAATCCATTCATCAAAATAATCTCTTTAGGGATAGAGCTATTACTAGCCCGACTCAAGCTAACCTATACCAGAAGCAAGTCCCCATTAAAACCAGAACCTGCAGCCTCTCCGAGCAAACGTTTGTACGCACCCAACTATAAATATAGAACTCACGATGAAATTCTCGCATTATTTAAACATTTAAACTTGACGTATATTGGAAGAACTCAGTTTTCTGCTGAATGCAAAATGCTAGAAAACATAGATCAAGCTGCGTACTTACCTTACAAAGAGCACAAAGCATCACATGATAATCATTCATTTACTTTTACAACGGATATATTGGCCGAAAAAATTGCACCAATATATCTCAAATGGATCAATGATAAAGTCGGATATGGCTGCTTCGCGGATGAAGATATCCCACCGAACACTTTAATTGGCGAGTACACAGGTGAAATTCAATTAAAAGAAGAAGCTAATCAATCCAACCAAGTTTGGAACTGGAACTACCCTTCCCACGGAAAGTTTTCTGAGCAATATCTACAATCGATGAGTTTAAGTGCATTTAAGATAGGTAACGAAATCCGTTTTATAAACCATTCTGACGCCCCCAATTGCAAAAGTGTTTTTGTGTTTACTGATGGAGCATGGTGTGTTATCTATGTTGCCAACAAATTAATTAAAAAAAACGAAGAAATACTCGTCAGCTATGGCAAAGCATATTGGTATAAAAAAAGAAAAATTCATTTGTGAGCTAACTTGGCGGTTGCAACAAATGTTGCCAGAGTTTTTCATCACCAATTAACACCGGCTCAGGCAACAACCAAATTTGAAAAATTTCCCACACACTCATCTGAATCTCATGCGCTAATTTTAACAACTGCCGTGCATCACCTCCGCCGAAATTTATCAGCACCAAGGCTTGTTCACGATGAACGCCCACAGCACCGCAACGGCGCCCTTTCCAACCACAGTGATCAATCATCCAGGCAGCGGCAACCTTCATCTGCTGATCATTAACAACAAAACCACGCATATTCGTATAACGCTGCTGTAGGGTTTGCCACTGAGCCAGCGGAATAATCGGATTTTTAAAAAAACTGCCAACATTCGGGAGCATGCTAGGATCGGGTAATTTACTGGCACGAATTTCACACACCTTGGCAAATACTTGCTGCACAGTAAGCGAGGCTATCTCACGCAAAACTTGCAAATCGGGATAATGCAATTGTGCTTCCCAATGAAGTGACAAACGCCAGGTAACCGCTGTAATCAACCATCGGTTTTTAATTTCACTGCGCTTAAAAATACTGTCGCGATAGGACAACTGACAATACACAGTTGACCAAACGGCACAATTGCCAGTTTGCAAATCGATAACATCAACACTGTGCAAGGCATGAGCGCACTCGACACCATAAGCCCCAATATTTTGAATCGGTGCTGCACCGACCGTTCCGGGAATGGCTGCCAAATTTTCAACCCCAAACCAACCTTGCTGCAAGCAATAACACACAAAAGCATGCCAGTTCATGCCAGCCGCAACTTTTACCAAAACATGATCGACTTTCTGCTCAATAACTTCCAAACGATCATCCGTCAGCTGCAACAAAATACCGAGGTAATCACCAACAAACAATGAATTGCTTCCCCCTCCCAATACAGAAAAATCAGTGCCCGCAAGCTGAGGAATCACCCTGGGCAAGTCTGCGCTCTCACTTATTTGCCATAGCTCTTCCGCATATCCAGACAAGGCCATGGTGCTTAAACGACTTAAATCTGCATGTTGATATTTTAAAACCGTCACATTTAGCCACTTAGTTTTATTCAAAAAATTTGATATTCCAGCCACTGATCCTCAAAACCGAACCCGCATTGATTAGCACAAAGCTCGCTGCAATAAATTCCTAGCCAATTGACTTTCTGCCGGTGTCATGACACACACACATTAAACCGCATTACATTACCACGCGTTATCTTCACCAATGCACCTTCAATCGCATTCCCAGCCAATTGCAACTGCATTTTTTTTCCCATGCCAAGCAATTTCTGCTGATAATACTGCGCCTGCTCAGCAGACACTGTCGCAGACCATTTTCAATAACCGTACCAGCTCGTTCAATTTCGCCGAGCAAGTTGTGCTGTTTAATTGCCTGTAAAGTTGCTAGTGCGACAGCGCAAAAAACAGGATTACCGGCGTAAGTAGAACCATCACTCCCTTCCGGTATATTTCTCCAAATCGATTGCCGCGCCAAAATAATAGAACCCGGTGCCACGCCCGCAGTGACGGCTTTTGATACCACGATCACATCAGGTTTGACGTGATGATCTGCAAAATGCGCATGCTGCGATGGCGAATAATGTCCAGTAGCTGCAAATGTTTGCACATCATCTGCGAGCATTAATGCTTGATATTGGGTACATAGACTGCGAATCGTCTGCAAAAACTCAGGATCAGCCGGCTGAACACCACCCTCACCGAGCACATACTCGCCCATCGCGACACAAATGCGTTCGCCATATTGTTTAAATGCATTGGTTAAAGCCAGTTGATCATTAAAACGCACCAGAATTTTAGTGGGCGAGCCGCCGATAATAAAACCATTTTCTTGTTTGCCTAGCTGCGCGAAGCCTTGCGACATTGTCGTCGGCTGATCGGCCAAATAAGGAGGCAAGTTCGACACCATGCGGCCATGAAATAGATCTTTTCCGCTCCACATCAAAATAACCTGTTGGCCATCGACAATTTTTTTATGCTTAAACCCCCACTGCAATCCGAGTTTAATGGCAGCATCGATAGCATCTCCACCACCCAATTTGAAACCGCACTGGGGAACATCATGCCGCACATCTACACTCGGCAGTAAGGTATCGGCGAGAATATCGTGATAAATTTCAGAGTATTGCTGCCCCAATTGGACCAATAAATCACTATAAAAAGCGCGACTCGGCAGCGTCAGTGTTTTGAGTTGCTTGATGGCAGCATCAAGCACTGGTACATATTGATGTCCAAAACGATTAGCGCCGTAACCGGCATTAAAATCAAAAAAAAATTTCCCCTCTGTGGTTTTGATTAATAATCCCTGAGCATCAATAGGTGATACTTTAATAATATCGGCGTAATAAGGGGCTAGATATTTTTCTGCGCCCAATGTTATAGAATCCATACTGCGCGTATTAATGCTGCGCATACTTAGACGTGGCAACAACCTAGAAGATAAAGACTCGCTTTGAGAGTTCAAACCACTGCGCAAACTCACGCACGGGGATACCGAGGGGACCGCCCGTATTACCCGCTTTGTTATTCGACCTACTCTATTCATCAATCGCCTACCTATATTAAAAAACCCTATTGCGGAGTCATATCCTCGCGTGATCAGCACTCAGTTTTTTTGATTTCTCTACGCTCGAGCAATCGATGCTCAATTAATAAATGCTGCAAAAAACCATCCACCGCATCTTCAATCATAGTCAGCACTTGTTCAAATCCAGAAAGTCCACCAGCATAAGGATCAGGTACATCCAAACCTGGTGGCTGCGAGTAAGATCGCAACAACATAATTTTGGCATGATATAAAGGCGAAACCAGGGACTGAAGATCAGCAACATTACACCGATCCATTGCTAACACTTGATCAAAATAATCAAAATCGGATTGATTCACTAAGCGCGAACGACATTGCGATAAATCATATCCCTTGTTCGCCGCCGTTTGCTGCGCTCGTGCATCCGGCGCATGGCCCAAATGCCAATCGCCAGTACCGGCTGAATCAATTTCGAGGATTGCACCTAAACCTAACTGCTGTGCTTTAGCACGCAGGACAGCTTCAGCGGTTGGCGAACGGCAAATATTACCCAGGCAGACCATCAACACTTTATACGTCAAACGCATCTCTCCTTTAGCCATTCATTTTTTTAGTTTTGACAAAGCGCAATTAAATCATCCAGCAACTGCGGTTGATCCAGTTGCACGACAATACGCAAATACCAATGATTCGGCGATACAAAACCTCGGATTTTAACTGCATCTTTTTGTGTCATCACCACCGGTCGATCGGTGGGTAAATCGCTGGGCACAAACACATGATGATCGGAGAAAACCCGCGACGTAAAACTTAAATTGAGTTGCTGCAAACTGGCAAAAAATCGTGGTGGAAAACCGATACCACAAACTGCATACAATGGCTGCTGCCACTGCTCTTTCGGCACAGGTTGATCATCCATAACCCGAAATAAACCCAAGGCCAGCGTTTGCATATGGGTAACTGGGGTACTGAATAACTTGGGTGACAAAACACATACTTCTGATTGATTAAGCACAATATGATTGACTGTCTGCAAACGACTTACGGCTTCCCGTAACGGACCTGCTGGCAATAAAAAACCATTACCAACACCACGCTCATCCATCACCACTACTTCATAGTCTCGCGGCAAACGATAATGCTGCAAACCATCGTCACTCAAAATTAAATCCACTGGCTGGTACGCTAACAAGGTGCGTACCGCTTGGCGGCGATCCGCATTCACCACCACAGGTGCCGCTGTGGATTGTGCGATCATTACCGGCTCATCACCAAACAAACGCGGGTCGCTGTTAGCCGTCACCAGACCAACGCTTGATCCGCCATAACCGCGACTGATCACACCCACGCGATAATGGGCAGCTTGCAACGCAAGCACAAGGTGTATCAACAAAGGGGTTTTTCCAACACCACCAACACGAATATTACCGATGATAACAATCGGGGGTGCGGTTAATGGATGATGCAACAACCACCTAAGTAACCAGCGTTTACGCAGGGCAATCAAGCCAGCAAATATTGCCGCTAAGGGAAACAGAAAAAGCGACAACAAGGTACGCTTTTCCAACCAATCATAGCGGCGGCTCATAACACACTGGGGTACAAACTAGCATACAAACCCTGTTGCGCCTGCAACTGTTGGTGCGTACCCTGCTCAACAATACGACCTTTATCTAACACAACAATGCGGTTGGCATTTTCGATGGTAGTCGCACGATGCGCAATGATTAACGCGGTGCGCCCCTGTAAATGCACATGCAACGCTTTTTGAATGGCCGCTTCAGTTTCAGGATCAAGCGCAGACGTGGCTTCATCTAAAATAATAATCGGCGCATCTTTTAATAATGCACGCGCCAGCGCGATACGTTGCTGCTGCCCGCCAGATAATTGCACACCGTTTTCACCCACCAAAGTATGAATGCCTTGCGGCAGCGCCTCAATAAAACTGCGTGCACTTGCCTGCTCTACAGCTTTCCAAACTTGTGCTTCGCTACACGATTGTAAATCACCATAAGCAATATTTTTATACACGGTGTCGTTAAACAAGTGAAATCGTTGACTCACAATAGCAATTTGCCGTCGCAAATTTATCAATTGGAAATCCGCTAATGGCTGATCATCTAAATAAATTTGCCCGCTGGTCGGCAATAAAAAGCGTGGTATCAAGCTACCCAGTGTAGATTTTCCAGTACCAGACCGCCCTACTAAAGCAACATGTTCTCCAGGTTGAAGCGATAAGTTAATTGCCGTCAGCACTGAATCGTCACTACCGGGATAAGTAAAGCTGACATTATCAAAACGCAAACGACCCATGACACGAGACATACTTACTTGACCATCATCGGCTTCCAACGGTAAATCTAATAATTCAAAAATCGAGCGCGCCCCCGCAATTCCCCGCTGCAAAGTCGTATTAACCTGCGTTAATTGTCGAATGGGTTTAGCCAACATGCCCGCAGCGGTGATGAATGCTAAAAATTCACCGGCATTGGTTTCACCAAAAATCTGTGGCTGTAACGCCAGCCAAACAATCAACGACAAAGCCGCAGCTACAATAAACTGCACCAAAGGCGTATTGAGAGATTGCGTTACCACCAGCTTTACACTTTGCTTTAAATTACGCTCACTGGATTGTGCGAAACGATGCTGCTCATAGGATTCACCACCATACGTTTTTACGGTTTCAAAAGAGGATAATGTTTCCGTCGCCAAATGCGCAACATCACCCATCGATTCTTGAATAAGGTTACTAATATGACGCAAACGCCGACTCGTATAAGTGACTGCCCACGCGATCAAGGGCGCAACCGCCAGAAATAAAACCGATAGTCTCCAATGCGTATAAGACAGATACAACATTAAGCCCAATACCGTAAAACCTTCCTGTAATACGGTTTTGAGTGAATCAGTACTGGCAGCGGCGACCTGCTCTATATTGTAAGTAATTTTGGCAACCAAACGACCAACAGCATTATTCTGAAAATAACGGCTTTCAAAATACAGTAAGTGATCAAACATTTGCTGGCGAAGCCTATGGACCACCTGACGCGCCACATAAGAAATGGCATAACTGCCCAGAAAAGAGCCAATACCACGCACCAAAAAAATGCCCGCGATACTGGCTGCAATCCAATTTTTGGCATGATCATCGTGTTTTTCCAGAGCACTAACAATGTACTTAATTAATTCCGCCCACACCCACTGCGTGGACGCATATATAGCAAAGCCAAGTACACCCAGTGCAAACGCGAACCAATAACGCTTGGTATATGTTAATAGCCGAGAATAAACTTGCCAGCTCGACGATTCAGCTGGTAACAACTGTCGCAAATGTGCCCCCAAAATTCCAAAACAATAAAAGCGGGCATCATATCATGAAGCATAAAACTGTGGTCTGAGAGATGAAGATAAAGCCACAACGCACAAAGTGATTAAAGTAATTTCTTAACAGCAGATTTACTGGCAGAATAAAATAGCGTAATGTCTCCAAATAATACAATAAAAAATGACTGGGATGGATGCCATGATACACGTCATGCTACGCGCTTATATTAAGATTGCCAGTAAATTAGCCAGTGGGTTACTGATTGGATTGGGTTTATGTTGTAGCTTAATACTCACCGCGTGCCAAAATCGTAATACCCATGAGCAACAACGTCAAAACGAACAACAATCTCAAAATAAACAACAACATTCCGTGCAACAATTACCGGCCCAAGCTCGACAACCATCATCAACTCAAAATCTACAACTATCACCAACTCAAAATCTACAACAACGCTATTACGATGTTGATATCCGCTCATTTGATGGCACGGTGTTGCGTGCAACCATATATCAACCGGCATTAGCTGCTGGCACAACAGCGCCTTTAATCATCCACAGCCATAGCTTTGCAACTTTCCGCATGTCACAACCCATAAGCATGTATGGATCCATGATGTTTGCCGGTAAAACCGCGTTAAAACTCTGGCGACAAGGCTATTGGGTGGTGAGTTTTGATCAGCGGGGCCATGGTGACAGCGAGGGTGAAATTCAATTGATGTCACCTGACTATGAAATCAAAGATGTCAGCGCAGTGATCGATTGGGCAGAACAACAGCTACCGAACATCACCCAATATGCTGATGGCAGCGCGATTGGCATGTTGGGTGAAAGCTACAGCGGCAGCATGCAATTGCTGGCCAGCACCCAGGACACCCGTATCGACGCCATCGTACCCATTCATACCTGGTACGATTTGTCACAATCACTGTACCCACAGGGCGTAGCCAAAGGCTGGTTAACAACGCTAATTCTGGCTGGCAACTTATTGAATTATGACCGCATGAATGCCGTGATCAACAATGGTTATCTATACACCCGCAAAAAAGGGGGAACCACCGATGCTTTTGCAGAAAATTTAGAACGACGTTCATTTAAAGCCTATTGTGATCAAGATCAATTTCCGCATGCAGATGCTTTGTTATTTCAGGGTTTTGAAGACACCTTATTTGGCATGGATCAGGGCGTACAAATTCGTGAATGTTTTTTACGTGCAGGGAAGGACGTGCGTTTTATTGGAACGCAAAAAGGCCATATGTTACCACTGGTACAACAAGATGGACTGACTACTATTTACAATATGGACGAAAAAGTGCACTGCGGACAACGTACTTACAGCACATCACAAATGGTACTGGACTGGTTTGATGAAAAACTCAAGCATCAAACCTATGTCGCAAATTACATCCCCAATGTTTGCTTAACCGCCAATAACCAACAAGGTTTAACCATGAGCGACATACCGGTTGGCGGCCAGCGTTTTACCTTTTCTCCCGCCAACATACACGGAGATCATGCCGGTTTATTGGATTGGATCTTAAAACCGAGCAACGCTGTTTTGCAACGCTTGAACCTACAACATGAACAAAAAAATAGATCAGTTTGGTTGCAATCTGCATATATCCCACTCACCACCATTCAATCGAAACAGTATCTGATTGGTATTCCTCTATTAAGCGCAGAAATCACCGCCGCCAGCGACACACCTCCGCCTACCTTGTTTATCGGGTTAGCGCGCAAGCATCAGCATTCGATTGAATTAATCAGCAAGCAAGTCACCCCAATACATGGCGCAGGTAAACACCAATTACCCCTTAATGGCATCAGCGCCGCGTTAGAAACTGGCGATCAAGTCGGCGTAATTATCTATAGTTATAACAACCAATATCGAATGGCTAGATCAGGCTTAATGACAAACGCACAAATACAGGGCAGGATCGAGCTGCCACTCATCGAC
This sequence comes from Gammaproteobacteria bacterium, assembly GCA_031409375.1. Lineage (GTDB taxonomy): Bacteria > Pseudomonadota > Gammaproteobacteria > Pseudomonadales > JANQJO01 > JANNXD01. Next base: position 8,904 of record JANNXD010000083.1, read on the forward strand.
TCAAAACAAAATCAACTAAACCCATTACAAACAGCAAGCTCAATGAACCTTTACAAAACATGGAGAGATCTTCCAGGCTTTTACCAACAAATGACAGCACCTACAGTTGCACATCAAACAATTAAATCAAACAATTAAATCAATATAAATATGGGGTGATTACATACGACACAAAAAGCCGTCAATCAAATTACCGCTGCTGATTCAGCATTCATCTGCGTTTCGATTTGCTGCAATACCAACTTCCAATCCAAAATATATAAACCATCCTCAAACACCACATGACATTGATGTAAAGGGATTTCGTTATCCGCTTCAATTTCAATACAATCCAATAATGCAGACTGCTCTAAACGTTTGACGATGGCCTGAGAAAAAAGATCTACATGACTAGAATGAATGCGAATGACAACACGCTGGACACTCTTAATCTTCAATAATACTTCCTGCGTTAGTGAAGCCAATTTTTCTGCATCATCAAAATCAACCAGAATTCGACGCACTAAAGTCAGTACCAAGGAAGGTAACTGCCGCTCCAATTCACGGACAAAATTAGCTTTTTCGGCCGTGAGCGCCAACAGTTTCTCCGTAATATGCTGCTCAGCAGCCTCCACACCCTGAGCAAAACCATGATCGATGGCCTGTTGACACAGCTGCTCAGCATCTAGTTCAGCTTGAGCAATTAATTTTTGAGCATGAGACTGCAGCTCGCTGAAATCCAACCAAGTTTGCACATCAGAGGCTTTTACAATCCGCTGATGTGGATCCAAATGCACCGAATGATTTATGCTAACCATTTTTGCCATTGCGCACTAACCTTATCCAGCAACTGAAATAAAACCTGACGCAGGTTAACTAATTTTTCAACAGACAACACAGGAGCAGCCATCGGCTGAAAAAAGAGCTGCGCAGCGTCATAAGGCAAACGCAAAGCGAGCCGCTTTTTAAAAAACAATGTCTGATCCATAAAAACTACGGCCAACAACTGACATGCCGCTTGATAAAAGGGGGCCAAGGACGCCAATTGCGCATGAGTACCACCCTTTAATTCAGTTTCAGAAAATAACGAATGATAAATTTTACCGATAGAACTGAATTCATTTTTTAAAACGGCCTCATACAAACCTTCACCTAACAAAGTTTTTAAATCGGAAACCTGCTGCTTTAAAACAGCGCACTTGATTGTAGATGCACAACAAAAAACACCTAAGTTAAGGATAAATTGCTGAAAATCTTCATCATCCAAAATAACAATCCATTGCAGAGGATCGGGATAATCAAATACTTTATCCTCAGGCATTTTGAGAATTTTTTCGAGTTGGCGAGACATGACAACACTCTGAACACGCAGCGCATCCACTGGCAATTTCTTTAAAAGAATCGTCCGCCAAGAATCATGCATGCCCTGCATCAGCAGCGTATTAAAAATAAAAATGCGTTTTAAGATATTCGCAGGGTTTTCTACACATACTTGCTGCGCAGCAATTCTATACTTGTTAATCGGAACAACCACCATAAAATTGAACGCCGTACGTAGACTTAAACTTTATAAATAACATTAATTTTTACCTGGTCGAGAACTACGCTGTGATTTTTTTAAGATCGTACGGGTTCTTTGCCATTCGTAGTACATATAACCAGCCAGCAATAACAAAGCTAAAAATATAATTAAAACCAAACTCATCATTTTACCTGATAAATTAAAACCAGAATGCGAAGATTTGCTGTTCACCATATCAACGGTATCTACCAATGCGACTGAAGGAAATAAAGCCACCGTGATTTTGTCATAATCTAGCCCCTCAATACTGTTATTAACCAACATTTTTATTTTGGGGATAGAAGACTCAATATCGACTTCTTTGCGATGCTTGATGAACACTGCTGCCGAAGAAGGGCGTAGAACTTTACCCAACTTATCTGACTCAGGTAAAACCACATGCACTCGCGCCGACATGACGCCATCTAATTTAGACAAAGTTAAACTGATATCTTGCGAGATGGCATAGATATAACGAGCACGTTCCTCGAGTGGCGAGGATATCAAACCTTCCTTCTTAAACATCTCACCCATATCCTGGAAGCTTTGACTCGGATAGCCATTTTGCTTCAGGATATCAACCGACTGCGCCATATCTGACTCATCAACAAAAAGATTGATGGCATCCTTCTTACCACGAATTTTACTGGCCTTGATGTTATGTTTCATTAATACGGCCAACATCTCGTTAGCCTCTTGCTCATGGAGATTCGAATATAACTCAATTTTACATCCCGAAATTAACAACACCATTGACAATACCGTCAACAGCTTTAGCAAGTAACGGAACATAGGCATAAAAGCATCCGAAAATAAAACAGTTGTTAAAAAATTAAAGTAAATACAGAACCGAATCTTACACTGCACCCAAAAATCTATTCTCCACCAAAAAACTATCGCCCAATCATCTTCATTAAACTATTGACGGTATCGCATGTTAGTTGTTTATCCGATTTTTGTAATTCCTTCATGATAGATACCGCTTGAATGCCATTTTTTTTAAACAACTCGATAAAAACCATCATTATTTTATGGTCATCACTCGCATCAGAAAACAATTTAACATTATCCGTCAACAAGGCACTCCCTGCTTTTACATTAGCTTGAGATAAACGTGCAAAGACCATTGCCATGACAGGTGCATGACCATCTGGAAAAGCTTGATGTAAACTCTCAAACATTTTAAAAGCACTTTCGGTAAAACCCGCAAAACAAGCCACCAAACCAATTTGAATAAGCTCCCTGGAAAATTTTGACAAATCAACTTCCGTTTGGTTTTGCATAAATAGCTCTCAGATAAAATGAATATAAAATAAGCCGGTGATGGAAAAAATCCACCACCGGTTTTAAGCTTATAGATTACGTGCCAAAGACATCAGACCATCACCATAAGTTTTCATAGCATTGGTTGCGTTGGTTAATAAGAACGACCATTCTTGAATAAATCTCTGCATGTCAATCGACAATAGAGTGGTGGATTCTCCATTGCTTCCGTCATCAAGGGTGCCAGTCCCTTTAGAAATTTTTCCACTGCTATCGATTACAATGTTGCCATTTTTTTGCATCTCAACCAAATTTTCTATGGTCATGTCGCCATACTTGGCAATCATAGCCTTGGCATCAGCACCTTTAATCCCCGCATTTGAAAACTCAATCCACCCTAACTTACCATCACCCTTATAGGCAGCAAGATTAGATCCATCGTATTTATTAAAAGCCGCCGTAGCATTCTTTTCATAATTAGCAGCAGCTGCTGAAGCGATTGCATCCTTTTCAGCTTGCTCTTGCATCTCATGCGCAATGTCCTCAATTCGCGCCTCTAGCCCCTGAATCGCCGCTTTAAAACCTTCACCCATCGCCGCATAAACACTAAAACCACCCATAATATCTCCCTATAGCACCACTGTGCGTTTATTATTGGAACATCTACTTTTATTACATGAACATCTAAACTAATAAAACCTCTATTGACGAAGTAAAATATAAATATTTTCTACTGATTTTGAAACCAATTTTGAAACCGTTTCAAACTCCAAATTAGTCATATAACCAGCCATTTGTTTATCCAACAACTGTTCTACACTATAACCTTCAGCTGGCGGTGGCTCGACCAATTCTGCAATCGAGCTATCAAATTTCTCACGCGTTTTTTTGACCATTTCAATAACGGTATCTCCAATATTACCGAAGTCAATTTGTGAAAAATTTAATTTATTAGCATTATAAAAAAATACATTATTATTAAGGCGCTCAAGCTCTGAGTACCGCCCCATATCATTATTAAATTGCTGCACGGATTGACTGCTACCCACCCCTGCTTTTTCAGACAAATCCAAACTGAATTTATTAGGCTCCACAGAACTTGTCACTGAAGAAAATGCTTGGTTCGCAACCTGTGATAAACCTGGGTCAATCATAAACCACCTATTAAATCATCTATACTAACTACTAATACAGCCAATTAAACTAACGACCAATCATCTGCATTAAACTGTTAACAGTATCGCAGGTCAGCTTATTATCCGATTTTTGTAATTCCTTCATGATTAACACTGCTTGAATACCATTTTTTTTAAACAATTCAATAAAAACCATCATGATTTTAAGATCATCACTTACATCAGCAAACAACTTAATATTACCTGTCAACAACGAGCTTCCTGCCTGAATATTCGCTTGAGATAAACGCGCAAATACCATCGCCATGACAGGTGCATGATTATCGGGAAAAGCATGATGTAAACTCTCAAACATTTTAAAAGCACTTTCAGTAAACCCCGCGAAACAAGCTACTAAGCCAATTTGAATAAGCTCCCTGGAAAATTTTGGCAAGTCAACTTCCGGTTGGTTTTTCATAAATTACACTCAATTAAATGCAACTAACAAATTTCTTGTAGAGAAAACTGTGGTGAAAAAACCGGTGCTAGAAAAAAATCCATCACCGGTTTTAATTTTATAAGTTACGAGCTAAAGACATGAGACCATCGCCATAGGTTTTCATAGCATTGGTAGCATTAGTTAATAAGAACGACCACTCTTGAATAAAGCGCTGCATATCAATCGACAATAAAGTGACAGATTCTCCACCGGAATTCGCTGCATCTTGTTTAGCAGCCTCAAGGGCCGTCTGAGCATTCTTAACACTTTGGGCACTTTCATTGCCATTAGCTTTTTCAAACGCCGTATTATAGTTTTCCTGCGCAACCGATTCCGCCGCGCTAGTGGCGGCATCCTCTTCTGCTTGTCTTTGCATTTCCTGCGCAATATCCTCAATTCGCGCCTCTAGCCCTTGTATAGCCGCTTTGAAACCTTCACCCATTGCTGCATAGACACTAAAACCACCCATACTATCTCCTAATGCACCCCTGTGCTTTTATTGTTGGAATAACCCATTGAACATTTAATTGTTTGCATAAAACTTCCACAAATTCTCTAGCAAGGACTGAGCCTGATCGATTGTTTGTAAGAAGTTTTTTGCGGTTTTGTAACTACTGGCGTCGCAACCCTTAGATAACATTTTGCTCGACAGCATCTTATAAAAATCTAGTTCAAAAATTTTATCATCGACAAATTTCCGATCTCTAGATTCTTTTAATACCTCTAGTAAATTCACCATAAAATCTTTCGAATTTTTGTTATCGTCATTTACATCTTGATCATCAACATCGCTATTTTCCGAAGCAATTTTAACCACCTTAGCATGCGAGCTTTGTTCAATGCTTTTTTTAGAAAAAAGTTTTTCCTCTTCTGCCTTTTGTTGGATTTTAATAAAATCGCTTGGTTTTAATGATTTAGCATTCAATTTATCCGTCATCATAAAAAGCTCTCTTATCGTAAAAATTCTAATTTCCGAATTATTCAAAAACCCGCATTATTAAAACAAAGTTGAAATTGGATATTTTATTTCGCCACTCACGGTACTTAGCACCAAGCCATCATCATCTACACGCGATAAAACCGATCCATTCGGCAACACTGAACCTACAACATATTTTTCACCATTCTCTAAAACAATGTGTGCCATACGCCCTTGACTGATACCTGCAATGCCTAGTTGTGTGATATTGACATTATCCATAACGAGCTCAGGTCCTGTTTTATACACATCTTTATAAGCAACAACCATCTGCTTCCATTTATCATACATGCTGGGATTAAATACCATGTCAGCTACAATTTTATCGTCAATCACTTTCAAATGAACATAGCCATCTAACTGATATTTGTTAATCATTTGATGCAAAATTGTAAGGTGAGTTTGCACTGTTTCTACCTTATCGATAATAGACAGTAAACCATTCACATCCATTAAGATTCTTGATTTTAGCTTTCGCCACTGAGCTTCATCTTTTGCATAACCTTCCATGATGATATGACCATAGAGTTTATCTGGAATGACTTTTACAGAGTCTAATAAATCTTGAGGTAAAATATTCTGCATACTAGACACAATCTGCTGATTGCTATAAACACGATCTATCTTGGCACAAGGTAAACTCAAAGCTTTATCTTTTAAAGCACGCAAATCTTCATAAGAATTGACATAACCTTTAATCAGATTCGTGTTAGCTTCTGAGGTAAAACGCAACTGCTGATAAGCAGCATCAGAAAACATTTCCTTAAACTGCGATTCACATGCAACGGTTGGAATAGGAACACTTTCATCAAAATCAGTGTAAAAACTGAAATAACCTAATCCAAATAAGGTGGCCGCAATAGCAACTACTCCAATTGATAAGGCCTTTTTATTTTTAAAGATTGTTGAAACATCAGCTTCTTCGCCGTCTTCATCTACAATATCTTCTTCAAGTTCATTTTCAGGGTCATCGTCTCTCGGAAATATTTTCTTATCTGCATCAGTATTCAAATGATCGGAATCCGTAAATTTATCGGTTCCCAATAATTCAGCCACCTCTTGTTGATGATCTTGATCAACTGGCTTCTCAACATAAGGCATAAATACTAATTCATCATGATTTACCTGTGAAAATATGGCTTGATCATCTGAAAAACCCAGAATTAAATCTGAAGTTTTATAAAATACTAACACGTGACCCGATAGATTAAGGGTTGCAGATGACCAATCTAACTGATCAGAAGATGAATGCAACCGGTAACGCTTATCACCAACATCAACAACAATGCTTTTATCTTTAAGGAAATTATCGCCAAGGACAATATCAACAGCATCACTGCCACCAATGATAATACGATCATGATCAATTGGAACCAAGGCGTCCTGATGCATTCCAGATAATATTTTTAAGAAAGCAATACTCATATCATGACCTACTTATGAAGGCTCACTAGTCAAATATTTTGTAACTGGGTGAAACCGGCTTCACTGTTTTAAAACTTTTTATATCATCCACAATTTCTTTTACTGCCTGGTATTTATATTGTTTATCTGCCAAATTATCGACAATAGTTGGTGTGATCAAAAACATTCTTGCGACTTTGGCGCGTTCAGATGTCTTTGTCTTAAAAAAATATTTAATCACAGGAATATTGCCAAGAACCGGAACTTTGCTTTCTTTTACTTTAATACTGTCAAAGAAATATCCGCCGATCAGCAAGCTGGAGTTTTCACTGATGACCGTATTGGTATTGATGACGCTTTTCTGAATAACGGGCAAGCTATCGACAATTTTGTTGGTGATAATACCATCTTCAATCAGCGTTTTTAATTGTACCCGACGCGTACCTGCTTCATTAATAATTCTTGGCGTCACTTTTAATAATGATCCTACTTTAATATCACGCAAGCCAACCTGCTCAACCCCCTCAAGCTGAACAAAGAAAGTTTGGCTGTTATCAATCATGGCTGGCGAATTATTCATTGTTAATACCGCCGGTTGCGACATAACTTGACCTTCACCTTCATTAGCCAGCGCATGAACTCTTGTAATTAAGCTTGTTGCGTCGCCAGTGAAAATCGTTGAAAAATCACCCGGCTTACGAAACAGCAAATTTGCACCGTTTCCAGAAGCCGATACATCTGTAATATTATTTACGCCTACCGTCCCATCATTGCCATTTAATCGCCAATCAATACCCAACTCGCCTAAACGTTCCGTATTAATTTCAATAATAGAAACTTCAATCTGTACCTGTGCAACCGAAACATCCATCGAATGGATAATTTTTTCATACAAACCAATTACTGATGTCTTGTCATAAATAATCACAGAATTGGTAAGCTCATCCGCTTGAATATAAGATTTAGAGTCTGAAATCTTATTCATAGCGCCAACTATTCCACTATATTCATTGGAAACAGCCCCATCACCGCCCTTAGCACCAACAAGAGATCTCTGACCATCCGGCACTTCTGGAAAACGATTGTTATGCGCATAGGCTTGAGAATCTTGAGAAGCAATATGAAACATTTTTCGTAGTTTAGACGCAACACCTTCTACTTTTGTCTGACCACTTCCATCGTCATAGTACTGGTCTTCTGCCCAGGCATAATTTAGCGGAAAAACTTGTACGATAAACTCATCTAATTGATCTTGTTTTTCAACAGTAACGGCTTTTTTAACTTCAGCCAAGGTCGAATGCAAATGCTCAATAATGCTGACATACGCAGGTGGCCCATGAATATGCAAAATTCTTTCTTCTGGTAATAACATCCATCCAAATCGATCGTCCCAAATACCCAATTTCATTAAGGCATTCTTTGTAACAATAGCTTGATTAACATCGGTATTCAAAATTTTTGAAACCTGCTCCTCTGAACCATAGATATATAACGTTTGCCCATCGTAGAACCAAATTAAATTATAAAGATCACAAATTTCATTTAAGAATTTTTCTGATTTTTGATTAAAACTCCCATTCACTTTTTGATTTTCTCTAATTTTAATAGGTTCGCTGATAATGATAGAAAATCCTTTTTCTGCTGCAAAACTGTCTAATAACTGGATTAGATCCTGATTAATAGAAACATGCCTATACATGTCCGATTTCCATGATTGATCAACAGCATAAGCATTGCTTATACAAGCTAAGCTTACTAGAAGACTCAATAATCCAAATACGAGTTTAAATCGCATTTATTTCTTCCTATGGTATTTTGTACTCATTTGTTTTCGCAAAAAAATTTCTGTCCAATATAAAATATTTATAAATTATTGCTCCAATCTAAACTCAATTGGAACAGTACTTAACTCACCCATACGAATTATTTTTTCAGCTAACCGTTTATAATTTTCAGAAAAATCGATAAAATTACCCAGCTCCATTTCAAACAATTCATCTGTTGTTTTGCTTAACACCAAATTTTTATATGTATGAATGGTTTTTTTTTGGACATCAATATAGAAAGTTATCAATGTGCTTTTCATATCTATTACACAATTTTTTGCCAAATCAGATAACAATCTATCCTTAGTCATCACTTTTAAAGGCAGATCACATAACAAGCATTCCATATGAATCTGCTTATTATCCAGCGACAACTCTATGCTGATAGAATCATCAAAAATAAAACTGTATTTTCCGTCTTGATCTTCAATTAAGTCTCCAAGATTTTTATTTTCAAAAAATCGGGTGATTACGTTTTCTTGACTTACAGTTTTTAGCGGTACCTTTCTACTGTTATTCAAGTTGATCCACCTTAGCGACAATTCCCCTTGTGGCCATTAAACCTCATTTGTCAAACTCTTGAACATGTAAAAATTGTGATAAGTATTTACTAAACGTAACCAGAAAAAATCAGGACTGTCCTGATTCAACCAGGAAATTTTGTTATATACATGATTCTTGTATTGAAGATATGATTTGCAATTGCTTACATATCAAAACAGGATTGCGATGGCAATGATGTATATCCATCGATAATATCGATTTTGCTTACACTCTTTATTATCGCAACACATCACACCAAAACCTATAACGATGGATTTGCCATGGCACAGCAAGATGATGACGAACTTCTATATGAGCAGTTAATGCTAAAAGCACTGCTAACAGAAGAAGACTCATTAGAATCCCAACAAGAATTTAGTGAACAAACTTTTGAGCCCACCGTGCAAACAATATCAAAATCCAGCAACCCCATATCACTCGAGGCTGCGACTTCAAATGATCACCCGGCCGCGACTTTAGCACCTTCACAAGTCTTCGCTGCGAAATCCACGGAAAATAATCAAACCATTGAAAAAAATGGCGGCAAAACGACTAATCGTATGGATCAAATCGACATCGATCTAACCTTCTCGCTGGGCAAAACAGTTGTAAAGTATCTCGAATTGAAAAACCTAAAACCCGGCTACCTTTTTAATCTAAGCAAAAACTTTACGTCCCCTATTTCCATCTATAGTCAAAACAACTTATTAGGCACTGCGGAAATTGTTGATATAGAAGGGACCGTTGGTATACGAATTATATCAATGGCCAGTACCAGCAAATGAACACAATCTTATAGGTGCTTATTCATGTTTTCAGGACTTCACCATCCATTAAATACGGTTTTAATTTTGGCAAGTGTTGGACTCATTCCCTTTATAGTGATGATTTCTACTTCATTTGTTAAAATTGCCATTGTTTTAGGTCTGGTAAGAAATGCGCTTGGCGTACAGCAAATACCACCTAACATGGCCCTATATGCGATCGCATTACTCTTGACAGCCTACATCATGTACCCAGTGGGCCTGGGCATTGCAGAAACGGTTGTAAAATACGATATCGGTTATGAAAAATGGGATAATCTTGAAAAAGCCTTACCAGAGCTAACGAAACCCTACTACAATTTTTTGAGGCACAACACCAACAATCAAACCCTAGAGTTCTTTATTGAGCAAGCAAGGCGCCTATGGCCAGCTCAATATCAAGCACAAGCCAATGAATCCAGCATTATTATTCTAATTCCAGCATTTTTAATTGACGAGCTCACTGAAGCATTTCAAATGGGCTTTTTAATTTACCTTCCATTTGTGGTCATCGATCTCGTGGTATCCAACATATTACTGGCATTAGGAATGATGATGGTCGCCCCAATGACTATTTCATTACCCTTCAAACTTTTATTATTTGTACTGATTGATGGATGGTCGAAAGTAACGGAGAGTTTAATTTCCACCTACATTAATTAGCAGGATTGCAATTTTAAGTATATTTTCTTTCAGCTGATTAATAGAGCTAATCATGAATGATGTTGAACTAGTAGGAATCATATCGAAAGGATTGTATATAACCTTAATGCTATCGATGCCAGCGATTCTTGCCGCTACCATCGTAGGAACATTGGTGAGCATTCTGCAAGCGTTAACCCAAGTTCAAGAGCAAAACATTAGTTTTGTTGCAAAGCTCATTACTATGGTGATTGTACTTTACATGACCTTGTCTTGGATGGGCACCACTATCTATGACTACGCGATGTCCACTTTTTCATTAATGAATAAGCTGTAAAAAGGCGCCCAATGATATGGATCAGACGATTTTTACGCTTAACATCAACCCTTCGAAAACACTTTTTTACGCTTATTTAATTATGTTGCCCCGGTTTATGTCAGCATTCTCTTTTTTAACATTTTTTTCTACCGGTGTTATTCAAGGTAAAACCATTCGTAATGCTACGATTATGTGCATGACTATTATTTTATTACCATTAATGCAGGATCAACTACCCACTGTTTCGCTTCAAGGTTTTGAAATATTAATCCTCTTTATGAAGGAAATATTTATTGGAATTATTATTGGAGTGACCTTTGGTTTTCCAATGCTCGCGGTACAAGCATTCGGTTTTTTAATCGACAATCAGCGCGGCGCTACTGTAGATACCATCATGAATCCATCGAGTGAATCTGAGACAACCGTCCTTGGTAATTTATTCGATTTGTTTTTTTCCGCTTTTTTTTTTACAGCAGGATTAATTTACCTGTATTTAAACTTTTTTTATTCGAGTTTTATTCTTTGGCCAATTCAAACATTCATCCCAAAAATTGATGCTGATTTTACGCATACACTACTTAAACAGCTAGATCTGATTTTTGAATTTGCAATTTTATTAGCCGGTCCCGTCGTATTGATTATGTTTCTATCAGAGCTAGCGCTCGCCTTCATCAATAAATTCTCTCCACAGCTTAATGTTTTCGTTATGGCAATGTCTGTTAAAAGTGGTATCGCATTATTTGTGCTGACCTTTTATTTTCCTATCATTCAATATTTCTTTGCTAGCGAAATCGTTAATATTCCCAGAATAAGCTCAGTTATTACTTTGATGCTGACCTAATTGAGAGAAATATGAGCAATGATCAAGGCGGTAGTAAAACAGAACTACCAACACCAAAACGGTTACGAGATGCAAAAGAAAAAGGCAATGTGCTACAAAGCAAAGAAGTAGTGTCAGCTGCTGTGATCATTTCTGCATTCATTTTTTTCTATATTGGCTCAAACTGGTTTTTAAAATCAAACATTGATCTATTATTGTTCACTGCAAAATATTTTTCGCTGCCATTTGATAAAGCTTTAGAAGATATAATTGTGGGAACTTTGATGATTGCTATGCCGGTCACATTGGCATTCGTTGGTATGAGCGCTTTAGTAGCAATAATTGCTAGCATTTTTCAAACAGGGGGAACATTTGCTCCGGAAAAATTAAATATTAAACCAGAAACGTTAAATCCCGTTACCGGCGCAATCAATTTATTTTCTAAGAAAAATTTAACCGAAGTATTTAAATCGCTGATAAAAACCATCTTGTACACTTTAATATTCGCTCATTTAATAATAAAGCATATTAACGACATCGTTTATACGCACCATTGTGGCGTCGACTGCATCATACAAATTCTCTTTGATATATTAAAAGAGTTTGCAGTTTATATTTCAATCACGCTTATTGTAATTGCAGTGATTGACTATATTGTACAAAGAAAAATTTACATGAAAGACTTAATGATGAGTAAAGACGAAATTAAAAGAGAGCATAAAGATATTGAAGGTAATCCAGAAATCAAACGTCGGAGACGCGAAATTCACCGCGAAATCATCGAATCTGGAGCTGAAAAAGTCGGCGCATCGGATGTTATCATTACTAATCCAACGCACATCGCCATTGGGATTTTATTCCGTAAAGGTAAAACGCCTTTACCCATTATTACCTTAAAAGAAGCGGATCAATATGCCTTAATTGTTAAGCAAATGGCCAAAGAACAAGGAATTCCCATTGTTGAAAACATTCCACTGGCACGCGCCCTATGGGAAAGCGGTGAAATTGAGGCTTATGTTCCCAGCGAGCTTTTAGAACCTGTCGCCCAAGTGCTGGCATGGGTAGCGCAAATGAAAAACGCTTAACAGATACAAATTGTCACCAATTACTAATTTATTTATCGCTGAATTCTATTCAAGCTAAATCTAGATTTTAAGGAGACAGTTCAATGTCTGATGAAGCAAAAAAATTAAGTTTGATTATCGATATAGCTTTACTTAAAGGCTTAACCGATGCGATTACTCGCTCACCTGATGAAATTCAAGAAGAAAAAACGAGTTTAGAAAAATATTTATCTACTAAAGAACTTCATGAGCAGTTAGTAAATGATGGCAGACACAAAAAACCATGCCTAACCCAGATTATCTTACCAGGCTTTACTGCCATACCCGAACAAAGTCTTAACGCAACCAAGGTAAAGGTTTAAGAGGATTTCATGTCAGACCTACTGTCTAATTCATTTTCACAAGTGAGAAGCCAGAGCTTAACCACATCTAATGATGCACCAATCATTAGACGTAGCGAACATGTTTCTCAAGCAAACACCGAACGGTTTCAACAACAAATTAAATTACCATTTGTACTCTATAGTGAAACTGCTCACAACGAACTAAAAAAACGTGAATTATTTCGCAAAGAAAATCAGGTAAAAGAGGTTAACAAAAACAACGGTGGCATGATGAGCATGCTGAAAGACTTACCGCTTTCGCCCCCAAAGATTAAACGTCGTTTGCGTGCCCTCGAAAAAGCATACGACAAACTTCTTAAACGGCTAAGCAAGCTTTTTAGAAAAAACAAAAAACAAACTTAACCTTATAAAAAAGGTTAATGTTTAATACCGTCTTTCTTAGACCACAATTGATTAACATCAAAACGATATAATTGTTGGGATTTATCACCTTTACTCAAGCTTAAAAAATCTACTGCATTTAATTGCATTTGTGGAAAGCCACTAAAATTTTGTAGTAGGGTGGTAGCAGTCAATGCGGAAAAACCCTCTGGTTTAAAAGACAATGATTCAAAAGCGAAATCACGACCTTTTGAGTAATCGTTGAGCAATACTAAAGCCCAACCACCCAGAATAAAATGACCGCCTACATCCACAGACAATTCATTTTTAACCAGCTTCTGCAAAGCAGAAGCATCCCAGTTAATACCACCGACTAAAATTTTCCGGGACTGTTGCTTAATAGCTGATAAAGCACCCAAAGCCATTGCATCGTTAGCTGACCAAATCACATCAATATCGATATTTTTTTGCAAAGCGGCCATAACTATCTTTTCAGCACGTTGCTGATTCCACAGACCAACATAACCATGTTTGAGTTGCACTGTTGAATTTTCAGCTAAAAAATCTTGCAATCCTTTTTCTCTATCTCGAGATGCCTGGGTTACATAATCACCAATTAACGCTAACATATTGATATTTTTTACTTGCGGATTTTTTTTATATATTTGATCCGTTAATTGTTGCGCAAGCATATATCCAGCTTTACGATTATCTGGTATTAATTCGCCAATCCAGCAAGGAAATTTTTCTCTTGGCTTACCCATTGCGAGTTGTTGGCGATCAGAGAAGCCATTCAAAATTAGCAGCGTTCTAACTCCTTTTGCATTTGCTTTTTTGATAATGGGCTCAGCAATCATTTTCTCATTAACAATCACTAAAAAATCAGGGGGTAGGTTTCTAGCCAATACTTCATCAGCTTGCTGTTGAGCTAAAAGATGATCTCGATCAGCGTAGAAAACTTCTAAGGACATACCAAAATCGTCTGCGGCAGATTGCATTGCTTTACTGACATTCAACCAAAAATCACCTGTGCCTTTATCACTGGATTCGCCAGGATTTAAAAACACAACTTCCGCGCCGTGATTTTTGAGGGGGAGCGATAATGGACTTGCGCATAAAGAAACATTATTTAAGCCGCTAGTTTCTGCCGACCAGCTAACGGGTACATTGAACACACCACACATATAAAAAAAAATTAAAACTTTCAGCGCTCTAGAATATTCCATTTGTACTTCACTTTAATAGACGGGTAAAACGACATGCGAAAATAGTGTGCCTATATCTACGCACTCAACTGGATTTAGAGCCTCATCGATTAACAACCGTGAAAGATGTGGAGCAAACTTTTCTATGAATTCGTACATATAACCACGCATAAATGTACCCTTTCGAATACCAATACTAGTGACACTTGAAGCAAATAAGTGGCTAACGTCCAACGCAACCAATTTCGCATCCAAATCACGGCTAGCCATACTCGACATAATACCAACCCCCAAACCTAAGTTGACATAGGTTTTAATGACGTCTGCATCGGCGGCAGTAAAGACAATTTTTGGCGTTAAACCTTGATTTAAAAATGCATCATCAACTTTTGATCTACCCGTAAAACCTAGCACATAAGTTACAATGGGGAATTGCGCAATATCCGCAAGCTTTAACTCAGATAGATGGCATAAGGGATGCTCTTTAGGTACAACGAGCGCATGATTCCACCGATAGCACGGCATCATAACAAGATCACCAAATAACTCGAGCGCTTCAGTTGCAATTGCAAAATCAACAGTACCATCAGCGGCCATTTCAGAAATTTGAATAGGCGTACCTTGGTGCATATGTAACGCAACATCAGGATAATCTTGTATGAAGCCTTTTATCACGTTGGGCAAGGCATAACGTGCTTGCATATGTGTCGTTGCAATCGTCAAGCTTCCCTTATGCTCATTATTATATTCTTGTGCGACCAGTTTAATACTTTCAACTTTGCGTAGAATCTCACTAACTAACACCAATATAGCCTTACCAGCAGGCGTTACGCGGGTTAAGTGTTTTCCACTACGTGAAAAAATTTCAATGCCCAACTCATCTTCTAGCATTCTTATTTGCTTACTAATGCCTGGCTGCGAAGTATAAAGCGTTTGCGCTGTCACGGTGACATTCAACTCATGTCTCGCAACCTCCCAAATGTAGCGCAACTGCTGCAACTTCATAATTAATCCTCGGTGATGTCGAAATGTCGCGGACCCTAATTAGGGCATAATGATATTTCGGCAAGCAGATTTGCGAAATCAAATCCTTTTAACATTATTGTTTAAAAGAAATGTTGATCAGTGGTAGTAGGCGTGGTCTTTCTGACTATGATCAGTGGCATCTTGAATACGCTTTAACTCAGGTATTTGCTCTAACAAAGTTTTTTCGACACCTTGTTTTAAGGTTACATCAACAGCAGAACAACCTTGGCAACCACCACCAAATTGTAAAATTGCGGTTTCACCATTATCGATAACTTCCTTAAGGGTTACGATACCGCCGTGTGAAGCCAGCGATGGATTAACCTCTGCGTACAACACGTGGTTAATTCGCTCTTCAATAGTCGCATCCGCTCCTAAGCGGGGTATCTTAGATTTTGGCGCTCGAAAAGTTAACTGCCCACCCATTCGCTCTTTCGCGTAGTCAACTGTTGCATCCTCGAGAAACGGCAAACTACTTGATTCAATCCAGGCAATGAAACCTTCGCAATTCAAAGCGACATCATCTGGTTGTTGTTCATTCAAATGACAGTACGCCATGCAACATTCAGCGTATGCTGTACCCGGTTTTTCGACAAAGATACGAACATTCATGGGAGATTTTTCTTGTTTGTCCAAGAGTCCTTTTAAATAGACCTGAGCAGATGGCGTAATAACAATGGACAAATTCATAAAAACCTACTGATTCGATGATTGACAACGATTATACTATCGTACTTCTTATTGTCAAAATTACACTAAACACATAATTTTTATAACCAAATTTTTTATCTTTTCAAACATGGAGGAATGTATGCGGGTAACACAAAAGTACTGGTTCGCAGTACTGGGAGCTTGCTCAGCGTGTGCGTGTGCTCCACTTCCAACCAACCACCCTGATTACAAGCAGAGCTTTATTGAACATGTGTTGTCCAAAAAAGAGAGTCGCACTATAGCTCCGACACAAACTTCATCAGCAGCATCGACACAGCCCTCGGTAGCTGACCCAATCGACTCGCATTTAACCACCAGCAACCCAACAGCAGAAAAAAGCCCCATAACTCAGCCAACTTCCCACCCATACTCAGATCAACATAACAACACCCTCGCAAATAAATTACCGCCACCGATGATTAATGAAGTAACAAATAATGACACAAAAACTTTGGATTCAATTGACTCTATCAATGCTTCAGAAAGTACGCAGCCTTTCTCCGCAAATGAAATGACCGGAATTGAAACCGATACCACCAAACCCTCACTCCTTGTACATAATAGAAACTCAAAAAATAACCTTGGCTTAACAAGCGAATCGAATGCCTTACTATTTAATATTAATGCTCCAATCATCAACATCGTTAATCTTACTGGAAAACCTTTAATAAAATTGGTCCGCGAATCAACCTTCAACAATGAGGAACTTAACCAATTATTAACCCAAAAACTCGAACAATCGGCCATCTTTCAGCTAAATTCGAGCGCCCCACAAAAGTCGTCTTTCGCAACCAAGCTGCAATCATGGGGCAAACAAAAATCAAAAACTAACACACCTGCCGAAGCTGATTTATCAATAGAAGCTAAATTAATTATCAATCAAACAGAGGACTCGCTCGCTGTCGGTGTGACCTTAAATCTTCAAGTATTCGACAGCGCCACAGGTGATAGCATTGCTAACACTCGCACCTATAAAGTTATGACCCAAAATGAATCTAGCATGGCTAATTTAATCACGGAGGCTGTTGCTGATGTATCAGCGGAAGTTTCTTCACATTGGTCATCACGCTGAATAAACTAGGGGGCTAGACGCTGGCGCTGCCATAGATGTTTATTAAGCTGATAAATAATACGATCATGCAATCTGTTGGTTCTACCTTGCCAAAACTCCCAATAGGTGGGCACCAAACAATAACCGCCCCAATGATTAGGCATCGGTGGTAGCGTATTTTGGTAACGCTGTTCAAGTGCTAATAATGATGCTTCAAGAGTATCTCTATCATCAATTGGTTGACTTTGAGGAGAAACTATAGCGCCTAAGCGACTGCCTAATGGACGAGTATTGAAATATTGCTGTGATTGTTCCACCGAAATTTTTTGCAAGCGACCTTCAACACGGACTTGTCGCTCGAGTGGTTGCCAAAAAAAATTAACGCAAGCGTGTGGATTCACAGCAATATCTTGGCCTTTACGGCTTAGATAGTTGGTAAAAAACCACAATCCTTGATCAAGGTTTTTTAATAAAACGATCCGTGATGATGGCTTACCCTGCTCATTGACTGTCGAAAGACACATAGCGGTTGGCTCAGCAACCGGAAAATCTATGGCTTGCTGCAACCACTTAGCAAACTGTTGCAAGGGGTCAGTTAACAGATCTTCATCATTAAGCTGGTCTAACTGATAATCTCTACGCAGCTCAGCAATCGACTTCAACTGGCTTCTGCCACTTGCAATAGCTGACTATAAACAATTGGAGAGCAATCATCCTCAAAACTTACCAACTCCCAACTTCCTTTATCATTCAGCAGTTCACGTATGATTTTATTATTCAATGAATGTCCAGATTTATGGCCATGATATTCGCCAATTAAGCTATACCCTAGCAAATATAAATCACCGATGGCATCTAACACTTTATGCTTTACAAACTCGTCTTCATAACGAAGACCGTCTTCATTCATAACACCGAAGTCATCAATCACAATAGCATTATCAACGCTACCACCCAAAGCCAAATTATTTGCACGCAAAACCTCAAGATCTTTAATAAAACCAAAGGTTCTCGCTCGACTTACTTCTCTTACAAAAGAAGTACTAGAAAAATCTACGGTAGCGGTTTGGGTGCGACTTTTAAACACCGGATGATCGAAATCAATACTAAAACTAACTTTAAAACCTTCGAACGGTAAAAGAGTGGCGTGTTTATCACCTTCTTGTATGCTAATTTTTTTCTTTATGCGAATAAAACGCTTTGCTGCGTTCTGCTCTTGAATGCCCGCAGACTGTAGCAAAAATACAAAAGGACTCGCACTGCCATCCATAATAGGGACTTCTGACGCATTTACATCGATAAAAGCATTGTCAATACCAAGACCCGCCATTGCTGACAGCAAATGCTCGACTGTTGAAACCTTAACACCGTTATTCTCTAAGGTGGTTGACAGTGTAGTATCGCCAACATAGTTCACATTAGCTGGAATTCTTACGATTGGATCAAGATCAACACGAGAAAAAACAATACCTGTATCAATTGGTGCTGGTCGTAACGTCACCAATATTTTTTGACCCGTATGCAAACCGACACCGCTAGCGCGGATTACATTTTTTAAAGTGCGCTGTTTAATCAACAAGTATTCCCCTGCTTTTTACCAAAATCGTATAAATCCCAGCTCAAAAAAATACGTGTTGGAGACATGCTAGCGCTTACATCAAGCAGCAACATCCACAATGCATACGCCATGATTAACCTAAATATTACTCATAAATTAACCTGCGCGATCAATAGACCACCCATAAAAATTCAAGCATAAGTGCATCTATTGACAGGATGCATCAATCAGCTTGTCGACGCAAAAATGCAGGGATATCAAGATATTCAACTTCTTGCTTGCTTTTAACTTCGACCGCACCACCGGGATTACCAGCCGGGGCACGTTGTTGGCGAAACACAGTTGGACGGTCCATTTTTTTATAATCGATGCTACCATCACTCTTCATCGGGTTGTGCGCATCACTGGGTGCACGAAAAGTAATGTCGCCAATTTGACCCAACCCTGTCGCCACCACCGTTACTTTAATTTCATCACCCATTTCAGGGTCGATAACTGTACCAATCACAACCGTAGCGTTTTCAGAAGCAAACTCTTCAACCGTGTTACCAACCTCAGAGAATTCCCCTAACGACAAGTTTTCTCCTGCCGTGATGTTAACCAAAATTCCACGCGCACCCTGCAAATTCACATCCTCTAATAACGGACTACGAATAGCGGCCTCCGCTGCTTCGCGGGCACGATTTTCACCGCGGGCAACACCCGTGCCCATCATCGCCATACCCATTTCCGACATCACAGTGCGAACATCGGCAAAATCAACGTTGATCATGCCTGGACGAATAATTAAATCAGCAATACCTTGCACTGCTCCCAGCAACACATCATTAGCCGCTTTAAATGCATCCAGTAAACTAATATTGGCACCTAACACTTGCAGCAGCTTTTCATTGGGGATGGTGATCAAAGAATCAACATGTTCTGCCAATGCAATCATGCCTTCTTCAGCAATTTTACGCCGCTTGCGACCTTCAAAAGGAAACGGCTTGGTAACAACAGCTACTGTTAAAATGCCCAGATCTTTCGCCACTTCGGCAATCACCGGCGCCCCACCCGTGCCAGTACCCCCGCCCATGCCAGCCGTTATAAAGACCATATCGGCTCCACTTAGCACTTCCTGGATGCGATCACGATCTTCTAATGCTGCATTACGACCAATTTCCGGATTCGCACCAGCACCTAAACCTTTTGTTGACTGACCACCTAACTGCAGGATGGTTTTGGCAGTGATATTTTTTAAGGCTTGAGCATCGGTATTGGCACAAATAAAATCAACACCTGTCACGTTATTTTTGAGCATATGCTGAACTGCGTTACCGCCGCCGCCGCCGACTCCGATGACTTTAATATCTGCACTCTGGGGCAGGTTGTCCACAAGCTCAAACATGTCATTCTCCTATATCAATTCATACAAGGCCAGCTGGGCCACTTTATTAAACCAGTTTATTTTAGAGCAGGCCGTTGGCGGCTATCATAAGCCAAATTATGCATAACTCAAAGGTTACCCACTACCCAATCTTTAACTCGACGAAACATTCCTTTAAAACTTTCTCGCCTTACTCGCCCTATATGATGCGGGGCATTGATTTGCTCTTTGCCATATAACAATAAACCAACCGCTGTTGCATAAGATGGGTCATTCATTACCTCTTCCAGTCCGGTAATGCCTTGGGGACAACCGAGTCTGACCGGCATATTAAACACTTCTTCAGCTAATTCAACCGCTCCTTGCATCTTTGATGAACCTCCGGTGAGCACAATGCCGGTTGCCAACATCTCAGAAAACCCTGCCCGATGCAGTTCATTCGCAATCAAGCTAAATAATTCTTCAAAGCGCGGCTCAATCACATCCGACAATGCATGGCGAGATAAGCTGCGGCAGGCGCGATCACCTACACTGGGCACCTTAATGACATCATCTCCGCTGGTGAGTTGCGCTTTGGCACAACCATATTGACGCTTAACCTCTTCCGCATGCGTAGTAGGCGTACGCAACGCCATCGCAATATCATTGGTAACTTGATCACCGGCAATAGGAATGACCGTGGTAAAACGGATAGAACCACCCGTAAACACAGCAACATCAGTGGTACCACCACCAATATCCACCAAGCAAACACCCAGTTCTTTTTCATCTTCTGTTAATACCGCATAAGAAGAGGCAAGCTGCTCCAAAATTACGGTTTCCACATCCAAACCACAGCGTCGTACACACTTCTCAATATTCTGCACCGAATTAGCGGCACAGGTCACCAAATGCACGTTCGCTTCAAGACGCACACCAGACATGCCCAGTGGTTCTCGAATACCTTCTTGCGAATCAATTAAATATTCCTGCGGTAGAATGTGCAATACTTTTTGATCAGCAGGGATTGCGACGGCCTGAGCAGCATCAATTACCCGCTCAATATCCACCGCCGTTACTTCACGGTCACGAATACCCACAATACCACGCGAATTCATGCCGCGAATATGATTTCCAGCAATACCGGCAAATACCGAATGAATTTGACAGCCGGACATTAATTCCGCTTCTTCAATAGCACGCTCAATCGCCTGTACTGTGGATTCAATATTGACGACGACACCCTTCTTCATTCCTAAGGATGGACGCTTGCCAAGGCCAATAACTTCTATAGTTTGATCTGGTCGAACCTGACCTACGAGCACCACAACTTTTGAGGTACCAATATCCAAGCCCACCAACATGGTTTGATCATTTTGTGTGGCCATAACGGCAGATAATCTCCTATTCGATTGCAGGGCAATCGATTCCCTAAGCCTGATTCAAATTAATATTGATTAACGATGAAACGCGGTATTGCGATTATTCTAACGTGATGGCTGCCAAAGGCGCATCGGATCCACGATCGCGCCATTCTACTGCCAAACCGTGTGCATAACGTACATCCACTGACTTAATTTCTGTTCTTCGCACCGCCAGCTGGTCATAAAAATAGATGAAACGCTGCAATTTCTTCAGTGGTTGATCTTGATCTAACGATACGGTAAATGATAACGGATTTTGATGGGCTTCTGCAGATAGTTGCAACCCTAGAATCCAACCTAACTGGTCAGTTAACTGCAATTCACGTAAAACCAAACGACTTTCTCCAATGGTGACGCCATGCTGAGAGTCCACAAATGGAGAAAATCGAGCTGCACGCAATAAATTAGCATATTGTTGATACATACGAATAATGCGCTCCGCTTGATCCAAAGGGCCTGATAAATGCGGCAGTTTATCAGCAAGCCGTGCATTAACCGATACTTGTGGTGGTAAAATTACTTTCATCAATGCCACCGTTGAAATGACGCGCTGCAAATCGACAGACTGGGTATCCGACACCGCACCGACAACCATAGGCGCAAAAAGCTCACCGCGTGAATTGACCCAATAGGCATCATTAAAAGCCGCTGCTGGCACCTGTTCTTGCACGGTTACCTCTAAAGTATGCGGCCAGCGTCTAGCAACTTTGACTTCATCAATCCATGCAAAATGTGATAAATCATCACGTATTGCTTGCACATTAATAGCCATAAGCGGTAGAGACTCGCCATCAAGAATCACCGCCTTGTCTACAAATTCTGCAAACGTAGAAGCACGTACACGTTGAATATTTTTTTGTAAAGCCCGTTGAATGGATTGCACCAAAACCGGTTCAGGAACCTGCTGAAAAGTTGCGATCAGTTTAATTTGCTTTAGAGGATACTGACGAACAAATTCTCCCAAGCCAACGGCACCCAGCAAACATAAACTCAGCGACGCCCCCCACATCATCAAAGTACGAAGACGTACTATACGCAACATTTTAGCCACCTGTCCAAAACGCTGCCGTGGAAGTAAAGACTGTCGGGAGCGACGCTTTTTCATAGTGGTTTTTTCATACTAATGATGGAGAAACGACGACAAAAGGCGCGGCTTTTAAACTTGCCTGCTGTAAAATCGTTAATACCAACTCATCAAAATCAATGCCCGCTGCTTTCGCAGCCATCGGCACTAAGCTGTGATCGGTTAAGCCAGGAATGGTATTGACCTCGATCAAATTAAACTCTCCTTGTTGATCACGAATCACATCGACTCGCCCCCATCCTTGGCAACCCAGCGCATGAAAAGCACGCCAAGCGAGTTTTGCCAACAGCGCCTCATCTTCTTTAGAAAGGCCACTCGGGCAAGTAAACTGGGTATCGTCGGTAAGGTATTTTGCAACATAGTCATAGAATTGTCTCGTGGTTTTGATGTTAATACTCGGCAGCACTTTATCGCCGACAATGGCCACCGTATACTCATCACCGACCGTCCATTTCTCTAACAAAACTGGCTGCGCAAAACTCTGCAACTGCTGCAAAGCATTAAATAAATCAGCCTCATCATTAACTTTCATCATGCCTAAACTTGAACCCTCACCAACAGGTTTGGTAATCCACGGAAAGCCTAAACCAGCCGCTTGCGAGGAAACCACTAATGCCTGTAGAGCATCGGCCTTATTCGCGGCAATCCGCACCTCGTCTGCTTCCAATAGATAACTTGCCGGTGTTGGTAAACCCACTGAACGCCACAACCGCTTGGTGATGGATTTATCCATGGCAATGGCCGAAGCCTGCACACCACTTCCGGTATAAGGAATGCGCAAATACTCCAACACACCTTGCATCTCACCGTCTTCGCCTTCGCGACCATGTAGGGCAATAAAAATACGATCAAAATCGCTCAACTGAGCGAGCAATTGATTACCCAATAGGTGAGGATCTAATCCAGTCGCGGCAATACCTTGGCGCTGTAAAGACGCCAATACCGCAGCACCACTTTTAAGAGATACCTCACGCTCACGCGAACGACCACCTAATAAGACGCCTACTCGTATTTTTTTTAAATCAACCTGATCCATTACGCCCTCGTTCTCAATATTCAAAATATCGACATATCCCCAATACCAATAATTCAGCCTTAACTGACATGATGATTAACTCACAACATGATCAGCATTAATTGAAGAATAGTCGCTCGGCGCAACTGGCCATTGCGTAATTTGTTTGGCAATTGCACTGACATTGCCAGCCCCCTGGGTCAGCAATAGATCGGTTGATTGCAACACAGCAGGCAACACCGTGGTGATGTCCTGCATATCCTTAACATGAATCGGTTCAACTTGACCTCTCAATCTTAAACTGCGGCATAAATCATGACTGCTGGCGCCGACAATTGATTCCTCGCCAGCGGCATAAACATCCATTAATAACAACACATCAACTTTTGAAAGCACATCCACGAAATCATCATATAAATCACGGGTCCGTGAAAATCGATGCGGCTGAAAGATCATCACCAATCGCCGCGATGGCCAGCTACCGCGTAACGCCGCAATCACGGCCTGCAACTCATTGGGATGATGACCATAATCATCGAGCAAATCAAACGATTGATTGCCGCAACTAAAGGCACCCAACCATTGCAAACGACGCCCCACACCACCGAAGTGCTGCAAGCCGCGCACAATCGCCGCTTCATCAATACCCAATTCGCGAGCTACCACCACAGCGGCTAACGCATTTAATACATTATGTCGACCAGGCATTTTTAGCTGCGCTGCCACAGGCGACTCCTGACTCGGTTCGATCAAACTAAAATGACTGACAAAACCATCATGACGTAAATTCAAGGCATGATAATCGGCGGAAGCCTCTAAACCATATGTAATGTAGGGCCGGTTGATTTCCGGTAATAAACTGCGAATCACCGGATCATCAATACACAGCACCGCCAAACCATAAAAAGGTAAATTGTGTAAGAACTGCAAAAAAGTCGCTTTCAGCTTTTCAAAATCGCCACCATAGGTGCTCATATGATCAGCATCTATATTGGTCACCACCACAATCTGTGGCTGCAGATGTAAAAACGACGCATCACTTTCATCGGCTTCGGCGACCAAATAATCGCTAGCACCCAAACGCGCATGCGCGTCAATGCTATTTAAGCGACCGCCAATCACAAAAGTCGGATCCAAGCCCGCCTCCGCCAATAAGGTCGCAATTAAACTAGTGGTCGTGGTTTTACCATGCGTACCCGCCACCGCAATTCCATATCGATAACGCATCAATTCAGCCAACATCTCCGCTCGCGGCACAATCGGGATACGCAACGCTTTGGCTGCCAGCATTTCTACATTGTCCGCCGGCACTGCCGTTGAAATCACCACAGCATCCGCGCCTTGGATATTTTCAGCAGCATGGCCACTATAACAACGCACGCCACTGGCAGCTAAGCGCTCGGTATTCATATTGGCATGTAGATCCGAGCCACTGACGACATAACCCAAATTATGAAGTACCTCGGCAATGCCGCACATGCCGACACCACCAATGCCAATAAAATGGATATGACGAATACGCCGCATGGTAGTCGGCATGGTGGTAGATAAACGCGTGGTCAACACGCGCGTTGTAGCGGCTGGCGTATTCACTGAAATCGTCATTCCAAGTAAAACCTTATTTAAACAATAGGCGGTGATAAAACCTGCTCTAAAGCAGCGAGGATATCATTGACTGCCTGAGGATAGGCGGCGGCGCGAGCACAGTCGCCACGCTGCCATAATAATAGAAGATCCGATGATAAAGGATTCAGGCACGCAGCTAAAGCCTGCGGAGTTAATTGGGTTTGTGGCATTAACTGCGCCGCACCAACCTTGACCAAATACTCAGCATTTTTGGTTTGATGATCATCCACAGCAAACGGATACGGCACCAAAATACAAGCTCGACCCATCACCGCAATTTCACTCACCGTTAAAGCACCGGCTCGCGCCACAATTAAATCTGCCCAATGATAAGCTGCCGCCATATCCTCAATAAACGCTGTCACCTGGGCAGTGACACCCGCCAATTGATAGGCCTGCATTGTGGCATCAACGGCTTTTTCACCGGTTTGATGCCGCACGGCTGGTCTTTGCGCTATTGGCAACAACGCCAACGCCTGTGGCAAACAATCATTTAATGCAGAAGCGCCCAAGCTACCGCCCACCACCAATAATCGCCAAACACGACCATCGCCCGAATCACGCGGACGCTGTGCCGCTTGTAAAAGTTGTGCGCGCAACGGATTACCCGTGACTTGCACCACACATCGAGCCGTTGCCAACCGCTGCAAGCGATTCGGAAAACCTAACAACACCCGAGTCGCCAGTCTCGCTAATAAACGATTAGTCAGTCCAGGCTCAGCATTTTGTTCATGAATAACCAAGGGGGTGCGGGTTAGCCAAGCCGCAACGCCTACCGGACCTGCCGCATAACCGCCCATACCCAACACCAAATCCGCTCGCCATGTCCGCAATAAAAGCACAACTTGCTTGACCGCCAACAGCACCTGCCATGGCGCCAACAATAACCGCTTCACTCCTTTTTGCCGCAATCCCTGCACATCCACACAGGTTAATGGCAAACCATTGGCCGGGACGACTCGCGCCTCAATCCCTTTCGCAGTACCGATCCACTGCACATCCGCACCCTGCTCACGCAACACCTGCGCAATAGCCAGCGCCGGAAACACATGCCCACCCGTACCACCCGCCACAATAACCACACAACGATTACGCCAGGAAAAATTCATCTCGTCTCTCTAGTTCCCTTTTATGATTGCTAAAAACCACCCTATATTTATCCCTACTTATTCAAAGTCATAAATTTCATTCAAACCAATAACTGCAAGGTATTTTTGTGCAACAGTTTGGACAGTTTTAAGGTAGAGCTAAAAATGGACGCAATCAAAAACGGCGTGCAGAATTTAAATTGGCTTACTGTGCAGAACCTATGAAATTTCATCATGCAATCGGTCTACTATCAACAACCACAGTTCAATCCCATGAACACTTGCTATAAATAACTGACCGGGATAACAAAAATTTCTTTTGATAGCAGCGTATCAACGGCGGAAAGACAAACCACAGCACCTGGAGCAATTACTCTGCCCAAGTTTTTTAATACAGCAAAATTTTTAAATTTAGATAAACTCGGGGTTGCCGTTTTTTTAAACTCGACGGGATAAAGCATATTATCCTGCTCGATAATCAAATCCACTTCTTTTTGGTCATGATCTCTATAAAAATAAAAATTTGCCTGTTTGCCATTGTGCCAGTAACTCTTCAGAATTTCACAAAACAAATAGGTTTCGAGAATAGCGCCCGACATTGCCCCCGCTTCTAAAGTCTCCATGCTGGTCCAGCTCGTCAGATAAGCACACAAACCCGTATCTAAAAAAAACAGTTTTGGCGTTTTGATGATGCGTTTAGTGATGTTGTTGTAATAGGGATACAGCAAATAAATGAGCCCTGATGCTTCCAGAATCGAGATCCAGGATTTTGCAGTTTTTTGGTCAATGCTTACATCCCGAGCAATATCTGCATAATTTAATAATTGCCCAGTACGAGCGGCAACCACTTTTAAAAATGTGCGAAAAGAAAGTGCATCACCCACCTGAGAAAGATCCCGCACATCACGCTGAATATATGTCTGGATATAGCCGTTATAAAACAGATCACGATCCATATTGCTGGCAGCAACCGTACTATGTCCCCGGCGATCATTTTGACGATCAGTATCAGAGTCAACCAGCGGCAACCACATCGCAGGAAACGAGCCTCGCCAAATTTCGCTGTAAACATCCATTAACTGTTTGTCCGAACATTGCCCTCTGGATGCTTCTATCCACTGGCGAGTCGGCAGAAACGAATCCGTTTTATCCGCACGACCATCACGTTCGGCTTGTGAAAAACCCAGCATATCAATAATGGCTACCCGCCCGGCCAGGGTTTCGGTGATATTGTTCATCAGGTGGAATTTTTGTGACCCTGTTAACCAGAACTGGCCCTTTTGCTTGCTTTTATCCACGGCCATTTTGATATAGCTGAATAATTCCGGCGCATACTGCACCTCATCAATAATAAGCGGAGGTGAGTAACGCTGTAAAAAAAGGGAGGGATCATTTTTAGCTAAGGCACGATCATCCAAGTTATCCAGGGTGACATAACTCCTGCCCTCAGAACATTGTTCTAATAAAGTTGTTTTGCCGACTTGCCTTGGCCCTGTCAGCAAAATAACCGGAAAAGCCTGAGAAGCTTGAAGCAAGCTGTTTTCTAACGTTCTTTTAACAAACATGCCAAAACCCGTGCAATATGGAACCTAATAACATATTACACGAGAAAACTGCTTTATCCACTAAATCTAATGTAACTATTCAGCACGGACAG
>JANNXD010000084.1:0-7667 GCA_031409375.1 Gammaproteobacteria bacterium
GAATCTCCTCATCCTCGACGAACCGACGAATGATCTGGATATCGCTACGCTGAATGTGTTGGAGCAGTGCCTGCAGGAATTTTCGGGCGCGATCATTCTTGTGACGCATGATCGTTATTTCTTGGATCAAGTCGCCACACAGCTTTTGGCCTTTCCGCCACTTGGTTCGAAAGACAAGGCGCTTACAATGTTTTCGAACTTCACGCAGTGGGAAGAGTGGCTTGTCGAGCAGGTTGATTTGAATCGTCCGACGAAGGCTTCTGCGAAGATCGAAGAGCCCTTGGCCCCCGCGAAGAAAGTAAAACTCACATTCAAAGAGCAACATGAACTTGAGAAAATGGAGCGAACGATTCATGAGGCCGAAGCAGTGTTAAGTCGATTAACGCAGGAGAGTTCGCTGCCGAAAAATATGAGCAACGCCGTCAGTTTTGACGGCAGTTAATTTGTCGAACGTGCGTTGCATGAGGTGTTTTATACCTTAATCGTGGCGATGCTCTTGGTATTGATCATCATTTATCTATTCTTAGGCAACCTGCGCGCCACCTTAATCCCCATGCTCACGGTACCAGTGAGCCTGATTGGCAGCTTTATTGTGCTGCAGGCATTGGGATTCAGTTTGAATCTGCTGACCCTACTGGCTTTGGTGTTGGCCATCGGCTTGGTGGTGGACGACGCCATTATCGTGGTGGAAAACATTCATCGACGCATGGAGCTGGGCGAACCGCGTTTACTCGCCGCCTATCGAGGCACCCGCCAAGTCGGTTTTGCGGTGATCGCCACCACCGTTGTCTTGGTGGCGGTGTTTATTCCCATTACTTTTTTAGAGGGCGATATGGGGCGCTTATTCACGGAGTTTGCGGTGGCCATCGCCGCTGCGGTGAGTTTTTCAGGGTTAGCGGCGCTGACGCTATCGCCGATGTTGGCTTCAAAACTGTTAAATCATTCAAGTCCTGCCGTGCATTCAAACCTACATTCAACTCGAAGCAGCGCTGGTTTTACGCGATGGATTGACCAACGTTTTGAACGCTTAAAAAGCGCTTATGAACGCACACTGCACAAAGCCATTGCGCATGCCCAAGTCTCACTGTTGATTTTAGGGTTGCTTACCCTGGTCAGTGCGCTGCTGTTTTATTGGCTGCCCAAAGAGTACATGCCCTCGGAAGATCGTGGCGTGTTTTATCTGATGATCAAAGGCCCAGAAGGTACTTCTTATGATTACATGCAACCACAAGTGGCCGAGGTGGAAAAACGCCTGCAACCTTTTATTGAATCCGGCGAATTTAAACGCTTACTGATGCGTGTACCCGGCAGCTTCGGCAATACAGCGGCGTTTAATGATGCACGCGGCACCGTCATTCTCAACGATTGGGGTCAGCGCAAGCCCATACAGTACTATCTTGAACAAGCCCGAAAACTCACCGCCGATATTCCGGGCGTCAAAGTCT
Source organism: Gammaproteobacteria bacterium (assembly GCA_031409375.1). Taxonomy (GTDB): domain Bacteria; phylum Pseudomonadota; class Gammaproteobacteria; order Pseudomonadales; family JANQJO01; genus JANNXD01. The sequence continues at coordinate 1,446 of JANNXD010000084.1, forward strand.
CCGCAGTGATGCGCCAAGCTTTTGGGGGTGCTGAGAGTAAACCGGTGCAAATCATCTTAGGCGGCGGCAGCTTTACCGAGCTGGCCGCTTGGCGGGACATTATTCTGGATAAAGCCGCCGAAAACCCCGGCTTGCAGGCACTCGACCACAACTACAAAGAAACCAAGCCGCAACTCATCATCGCCGTAAATAAAGATCAAGCCGAACAGTTGGGTGTGACCGTGGCCGCCATCAATAACACGCTGCAAACCTTTTTAGGTTCCCGGCGCGTAACCAGCTTTGTCGACAATGGCGAAGAATATGATGTGCTACTGGAAAGTGAAAAATCTTTAAAACGCAGTTTAGCGGACATCGACAACTTATTTGTACGCTCCGCACGCAGCAACCAATTAATCCCGCTGTCGTCACTCATTTCCATTCAAGAATCCGCCGATGCGGCCACTTTAAATCACTATAATCGCTTACGCAGTATCACCATCGAAGCCAATCTGGCGAACGGTTATTCATTAGGCGAAGCTTTAGCGTACCTGGAAAATCTGGTGCATACCCACACCAAAGCCCAGATCAATTACGCCGGCACTTCTTTGGACTACAAGCGTCAAGGGCACAGCGTGTACCTGATTTTTGCCATGGCATTGCTGGTGGTATTTCTGGTGCTGGCGGCACAATTTGAAAATCTGATACAGCCGTTGGTGATTTTATTCACCGTGCCGCTGGCCATGAGTGGTGCCTTACTAGCGCTGCAATTAACCGGGCAATCGTTGAACATCTACAGCCAGATTGGCCTCATTATTTTGGTTGGCTTATCCACCAAAAATGGCATTTTAATCGTCGAGTTTATTAATCAATTACGCGATGAAGGCATCGCTTTTACAGACGCCATTATCGAAGCTTCCGCTAAACGTTTGCGCCCGATTGTCATGACGGTATTGGCTACGGTGATGGGCGCGGTACCCCTGGTGTTGCCTTCCGGAGCTGGCTCGGAAACGCGCCTGGTGATTGGCATTGTGATTATTGCCGGCGTCAGTTTAGCCAGCATCTTAACGCTCTTTATTGTGCCGATGATGTACCAGTTATTGGCCAAGCGAACACAATCACCGCAAGCAACAACATTAACTTTAGAAAAGCAGCTTTTAGAAAATCCGTTAACTGAAGACGCGCCAATCCGATGATCAAACCATGATGTGTAAAAAATTGAGCCAGACAACCCTTTTGTTCGTGAGCCTGCTCCTAGCCAGTTGCGCCCAGCATCAAAATCAAGCACCCGCACTCGCCCCCGAAACGGCAAAACAAGCCACAGTTAAAATCAACCTGCAAGAGACTCGTTCAACCCTAAAAAACACCAACCCAATCGAACTTGCGACCTGGTGGCAAAGTTTTCACGATCCAGTACTTAATACGCTGATGCAAACCACCACCGATAAAAATTTCGATATCGCGATTGCGTACTGGCAATGGCAACAAAGCCAAGCGCAAGCCGGTGTCACCTTAGCCGCACAACAACCGGAAATCAGCGCCAACCTACAAGGCAATCGGCAACGGTCTCTGTCGCAAAATTCAGATAACGATAATGCATCGACGCGACGCAGTTGGAATGCCAATGTACAAGCCCGCTGGCAAATCGACTTATGGCATCAATTACAGCACAGTGCCGATGCCGCGCGTGCGCAGATGCGTGCCAGTGAAGCGGCTTATCAAGGCGTTTATTTAAGTGTGCTGAGTCAGGTGGCGGATGTGTATTTTCAATGGCAGCAACTCGCCCAACAAAAGCAACTCACCGAAAAAAACCTTGTACGACTCCAAGCCATCGAAAAAAACACCCAACAGCGTTTTCAACTCGGCGCGAGTAATCGACTCGATTGGATTCAAGCACAGACCGAGCGTCAACAGCAGGCGCTCACCTTACAAAACTTGGCTATCGAGCAATACGCCCTTCAACAGCAACTACAGTTGTTAACCTACGGCGCAGACGCAACCGTGCTGCTCGACAATAACACCCCTGCACCCGCACCTTTTCCCGCCATCACGCTACCGGAAAAATTACAGGTGAATTTATTAGAACGTCGTCCCGATATTCTGCAAGCACGTCAGCAATTGCTCGCCGCTTGGTCGAGCGAACAAGCCGCCAAAGTGGCGCATCTACCCACCTTGGATTTACTCGGCGGCATCGGCAGCGCCTCCCGCATCGCCAGTGACTTATTCAGCAGTAACAGCAACACCTACCAACTCAATGGCAACTTGGCCGGCATTTTATGGCAAGGCGACCGCTTTAAATCTGCGCTGGCCGCCGCAGACGCCAACACCAAGCAACTCCATCTTGCTTATCAACGCACCGTGCTGAACGCCATTTTTGAAGTTGATCTACACCTCATTCAATATCAGCAACACCAACAAAGTATCGATCAATTACGAGCCATGAATGCATTACAACAAACGGCGCTGGATATTGCACAACGACGTTATGACAGTGGCGAAGACGATCTACTCAGCGTCCTCGAAGCCCAGCGCAACTTGTACAACCAGCGTTTGGCTTTGCTCACCGCCGAAACCGATCAGCGTCGCAACCTGGTGAAGTTGTATCAAGCACTGGGTGGGGGTTGGCCGAGTCGTTCAAATTAAGCCTTCTTCACAAACTCAGACTTTAATTGCATCACGCCGATACCTTCAATGCGGCAATCGATATCATGATCGCCATCCACCAACCGATTGATTTTAACTCGGGTACCTACTTTAACCACAGATGACGAGCCTTTGACTTTTAAGTCTTTAATCACCGTCACATAATCGCCATCCTTGAGTAAATTCCCATTGGCGTCGCGAAAAACTTTTACAGCATCGGCTTGCTCAGCAGCAACCTTCGTCGGCCACTCAAACGCACACTCTGGACAAATATATAGATTGCCGTCCACATAACTGTAGATCGACTCACATTTTGGGCATGGCGGTAACTCACTCATCAGTAATCCTTAAGCTAATTGGTAGGTGTCGGGGTTCTAAGAACCTGTCAAATTTGTGTAAGGCATCATCATTATCCGTTAACGGATAGCACATAACTAGCAAGGGACAATAATTCCATGCAAAGGCAACTCAACCTTCGTATTTTCTGTATTTCGCATTTTCTATATAAAGCTCCGCTTGAATTTCTCGTGATTTTGAATGTTGCTTCGAATGTCTTGCGCATCCCAGATTTGCAGTTCCCAAGGAAAATAGAAGTTATTGTTGTTTTTAAAATCAACATGCAAACCGCGATAGCCTTCTTTATCGCGCAAGTACCAGTTTTTCAGGCTTAATTCATCTTGCCAGTCATCCAGCAAATCCATCACCGAGATTATTTCGCCAGCCGTTAAAATAATGCGCGCACCAAAAATATCATTGAGCCAGTTATTGACAGGGTATTGATCTTCACGATTTGAGAAGCGCGAAATCTTATCATCAATACTTTCACGAGTTTTCACGCGGTAAAAATATCTGAGGTCAATATCTGCCGTCATCAGGTAGTCATTGACGCATTCGTGCAAGGTCAGGCGATACTGGTAGAGATGGGCGACAGGCACATGCGTGATCGTTTTCGAGAGGTTGATTTTTTCGATTTTCCCCGTTTCAAAATAATTCTTAGAAAATTCACGATGCAAACGATTGATCTCACTAACCAGCTGTTTAATTTGGCTGATTTTATCCATGTTGCTTGCCCCATCAATGATTGCTGGTAACCGTGATGAACGAACTTGCCCGCATCAGTTTACTAATATCGCGCAGGGCATACGCCACATAAAGCATACGCCAGATCAAAATAAAGCTGGCGATTCTAACACAGCAAAAGTCGCCAACCCTGGCACCACTGTAAAAAGCACCTGTTATTCGCCATCCAAAACTGAATATCAATCCAAAAACTGACCCACCGCAAAAACAACTTTACCCACACGATTTTGTTTTATATCGACCATTGCCCTGCGAACCGCTTTGTATGGTCATCGTTTTTTCGCCTCGTGATTCAGCTAGGCCAATAACCCAGCCAACAACTCGGCAAACGGCTTGATGTTCGCGTCAACGCTGGCTGATTCGAGAGCGACCATGTAATCCTGACGCCGTTCGAGCGGAACGACAATCCACGGATAACCGCCGGAAGCCAGCATCAGGTTCATCAAAAAACGTCCGATACGGCCGTTGCCGTCGATATACGGATGCATATAAACCAACATAAAATGCCCCAACACCACACGCACCGCCGCTTCGGCTTCCTGCTGCAACAACTCAAAAAATGCGGGCATCATTTCACGCACGGCTTCTTTGCTGGGCGGAGTGTGCATCGAGCGGCGAATGTACACCGGGCCATTACGATAACCCGCAAGATCGGTGGCTTTTAATAAACCTGCTATCACGCTGGGCGCAAACAGCTCGCGATACCAGGCGCCGTGATCCTGATCGGCAACAGCGCCTGCGTTTTCACCGCCCAACACCCGTTCGATGCTTTGCCGCACGCACTGAAAGGCCAACCAATAACCGCGCGCAGCCAGAGCGTTGCGCTGATCTTGATCATCCGCGTCCTTATCGGGATTCCAGTTGCCTGAACGCACCTTCTCAATCAAGGCCGCGCTGACTTTGTACCCTTCAATAGAAAGCGAGTTGTAGGCATCGCTGGCGTAAATTTCCTCAACCTGCTTCAAATACCCACTGGCGTTCTGCGGCACGCCAGGTGCTGGCGGAAAAACTTGCAGCACATCCTCACGCATGTTTGCCCACATCATGCGCAGGCGGTTCACGTAAGCCGAAGTGTCACGCAGACCAAAGACCCAGCGCGACGGTTCAGTGAACGGATCATTTTCGGTCAGCGTATAGCCAGCCGCTTGCATCGTTGCCATGATGTCGTCCGCAACCCGCTCGCGACCAATATTACGAAACGCCCCGGCCAAGCGTCCGGCAATCAGGCTATGCCCACCCGCCAACAAGCGGTTGAGTAGATCGGAGGCATCGGTCACCATGGCCAACGCACTGCGCATTTCACTTGGGCGAGCGGCAAATTGCGCCGCTGAACATCCCAACAGCGCGGCAGGCAGGCAGTAAACGCGCAAGCCGTTGATGCGCACGGTATCGGCTGCGGACGGAATCTCCAGCCGCGTATCGAATATCGACGTGCCATGCAACAGGCCGATCGGTTTGTTGCCCGCTTTTGGCGAGCGCACCAGCAGTTGCGGCGACACATTCCAGTTGCCGATATGCAGGTTAATCGACTGCTCAGGGCTGAAGCACCATTCCTCTGCAAATCGCGCCGATAGGTATGAAGCGCAAAAACCCCAGAACGCGGCGTACCAAGATGTGCTTTCCCCTGCCGGTTCATCCGGGCGAGCGGGAATATACCAGCCCTTCATCACTTCTTTTATAAAGCCGTTTTTCAACAGCCGCTCGCGATGGGTGCGCCCTAAATCACTGGCCTGCAACGCCATCCGCCCCTGATCCTGATGTTGCTGCAAGATCAACAGCGATTGCGCCAGTTTTTCTGAAGGAGAAGCCATCTGCTTTTTCCGATTAAATTTAGGTTATCGTGCTTTATGATATTTAGGTTATTGTGTTGTAGTATTTTTAGGTTATTGTGTTGTAGTACTTTTAGGTTATTGCGTCAAGCTGGTTTTAGGCAATGAAGCAAAAAGCTGGCGAGGATTTCAAAACGAGGACTTCAAAGGGAAACACCATGCAGGGTGTCAATCGCTGCATAAACGGTCGTGCTATATCTTAAATTATTTGCATTTTTGTCTGGACTTTGGCATTCACGGCATATCTGCCGTTTATAACAGATACTGGATTGGCGCCAAAAATTGGCATCGATTAACGACTTTAATGCCCATGCCCAACGCCATACTTAATACCATCCGTATTAACTTCGATTCCTGGAGAATGTTTCAAGAATTCCTCGTACTTCGCTTTGGTATGACTCCACAATCGTATTAGATACAAAACTGCAACGATCACCAAAACGTATGGCAACGCCCTAAGGGGTTCGAAGTTACTACATGGAGCAGAAAATCCTGGCGCCACTCTGACGTAAAAATGGTAGACAAGCACCAAAATACTTAGGACCAACCCCAGTGCTAGCTGGATACGAAGATGCTCTAAAGTGGACCCCCAAGTCCAGACAAAAAATCTAATAATTTAAGATAGAACCTCACCGACTATGCAGCTGACCGACGCTGCCTCGTTAGTACCAGGGTTTTAGTGTTTTAAAACCCA
>JANNXD010000085.1:0-15764 GCA_031409375.1 Gammaproteobacteria bacterium
TGGCTCCTTGGATCTCTTATTCCTGTCACACACACATTGATCATCGCAACTCTCCTTTTGCTCAAAAGGCAAGTTTACGAATCACATCTTTTTATTCAACCAAAAGTTTACCTTTGATTGAATTGTGCTAGGGAGCCCTGCTCTATATGACTAGATTTAAACAATAAGGATTGCATTAAGCTGCAGGATCTGCTGGCGCAATTTACACAGCAAAAAATCACGCATTTCTACACTGAAGAAAATAATATAAATGCCGTCAACTTTGTTTGCGAGATAATGCGTCGGTACAGTGAAGCCAAAACGAGAGTAGCGAATAGCATTGATGAAATACCCTATGTTTCTACTTTGCATGATCTGGAAGCAGTGATCTACAAGGCAATTTTGCAAAAGGGATTAGGTATGTTGCCTTATTGGACTCAAAAAGATATGGGGGCAATCATCCAAATTCACAAAGATTTGTTAAAGCCGATGCGCGTGCATTCTCCGGACGCGCTCGCGAAATTGATGGAGCAGGCAAGGCTTATTAAAGCGAGCCTGGATGTTTATCTTCCTGATCCTGATGGTTTGACGATATGTCGTCAAATCTTGTCAATGATTGCTGTCAATTATGACATGGTGAAAAAAAATGGCGCTGCTAGTAATATCGGATACCTTATGGGTGCTCAAGCTATTAGAGATTTTTTGCGAATTGATCCAACTGTCCGCAACGCAATTACTGGCATTAAGGTGCCAGAGTGGATTGATTTTGTTAACAGACATTTGGTTAATTTCTCTGATTTAAGTGCTGGAACTTTACGGGAATTGATGAAGTTTTTTGAATATACCGCTCACGGTAATCCCCTTGTTGCAAATGCTGCGCGTAGAGCATTTAGGGGGTTGGATGTTGTGTGGGATGGCTTCATGCAATACGATGATATGGATAGGCAAAGGGGGCTACAGGTGCTGCTAGTTGCACTCGACCAAATGGGGCCGCCTGCTGCGGCACGCGCTCCCAATATTCATGGTGCCCAGATACAAAGCGCAGTGGCTAGCACAGCGATTGCGCTCATTGAGGCCTATAAGCAAGCTGGGATGCTGCCCACAAAGACAGTAACGACGGTGGATTCTATAACGCAAGCTGTCATCGTACCTATTCCTGAAAATATTCTTAATTCCGCAATCAAGAAGTTCAAGGCTGCGCTCAAAAAAAACATCATGAAAGATGCCGCTAAAATTACGCTTTTTCAAAAGGGTGCAGCGGCTGAGGTTTATGTGAAGTTACCAAGTTATGATGTTGCAATCAATATACATCAAAAAGCCTACGCGCAAGTCCGGCCGCTAGCAAAAGAAGTGCAAAACTTGACTGGTCAGATAGAATCAGCTCATGCAGCCCGCACCACGATTGACCCAAAACTGGAGCGTGTCCTTATTGAAAAGCGAGCGCAGCTCAATACGCTCAATGAGTTCACCCGCGCATATGGGGCGCTGATGTATTTGGAGTCCAAGCATTTTGAAAGTGAACCGAAAAACATAATTGGTACCACTCTTCCGAAAATGACGATTAAACAATTGTTTGGTATGTCGTTACTCTTGCCAGAGTGCATCAATCAAAATTGGCATGAAGGGTTAGACGCGCTTGCACAACGTCAAGAAGCCGTGTACGAAAGACTCACCGAAGCTTTGCACGATTCCCATATTGCTTACTTGGGTACTGTTCACGATCAGAGCAATTCTTGCTGGGATGGGGGTGCTAATCGATTCATGTTAGCAGTGCGCACACTCATTAATGTGGAACTTTTGCCCGCTCCCGCTGATTTTATGAGCGAGTTTCGTCAATCGTTGATTGAGATGTTGATTTCTTTTGCGACCCCTGCGTTTTTGAATGATAACCGTGATGCCTCACGGGCAATCCGCAATCAATTGTCGGATTTAATAAAAGGGCACGATGGAACGGTAAGTCAGTCGTTGTATAATGTGATCAAACATGATCACATCAAAAAATTGATCACGGTCTATCCTCAGATGCGGCTAGCGTCTAATCGACTCGCAGCGAAAGCCTTGCTAAGGGATGCAATGATGTCCTTGGAATATATTGATCTGCCGGTGCAATTTCGAGAAGTCTATGGTTCGGAGGCATCACCAGCTGATGAGGCAGGTCATGATCAGAAATTGCCACCCAAGCAGTCTCGTACTGCCTAGGGTTTTTTAAATGGTTTTATGCGTAGGTTTTATGCACGCTGGTACATGTTAAGCAGTATATCTGAAGCATGACAAGGGAGTGCTTCGAGTTGCTGGTGGAGAAGTTGTATCGTTTTTGCAGAGATGGTTTGTTTTGTTTCTTTAGGCAGGTCAAGTTGATCAATAGCAGTTTTTATAATGGATTCTATTTTTTCCGGACTTAAACTAAATTGCACATCAAGATCTAAAACTGCATTCAGTATTTCTGTGAATTTAATGGCTAGATCGCCAAGCATGGATCGTTTACATTTTTCGTTGGCGGGTAGATTTTTGATTGCTTTTACCAGATTGAAGGTTTCACGTAATGTTGAGTGAAAGTTTTCTGCTTTCCCTGGTAAGCGCGGATCATCAATGGTTAAGACTAAGTCCACGATGCGAATTTCTGCCTTATAAAGTGCTTCGTTTACCTGCATGCTTTCCAGCTTGTGATTGTGCTTGCGTGCAGTCAGATAGCTTTCTATGTCATCAATTTTTAACGGCAGTGATTTTTTTCTGTATAAATGGGTGCTTGTTGTTTGAGTGGCTTGTGGTGTTGTTATGTCTGAAAAGTGGACGCTTTTTTTTATTGAAGGTGTTTTCATGTTTTTATTGATGGTACCAGTCCAGCGAATTAAGGGATTTTTTCTGTTAATACTGATTAGATGTAGAAAGTTATTGCGCGGTGTTTGACTTTCGTTGTGAATAGATTTTACCAAAGAGAATTGATGACCATCCGATGGCTTTATCTTTTGCATGTGGCGTCCTCTTTTTATGTTTTTTATATTTTATAAAGTATTTTTTATTATTGATAAATAACTTTGAATGCCTGATGTGTGTATTTTTGTAAGTTGATTTTTTAGCGGTAAGCCTGCCACTGTTTAAAAAAATCAGCAGGCTTGTTTTGATGTGTGTTGTAATATGCTCAATGGCGTTAACGGTTGGATTCAATTGAATTAATCTATGTGAGGTAAAAAAATGCATTTTGAGCGATGGTTTTTGGTTTTGATTTTAGTACCCGTTGGTGTTGTGTGGTCTGGTGGAATCAGTACCATGCCTGGTTCGACAGCAATTCAATCGATATCTGAATTAGAGCAGCAGCAAGCACAGACACTGCGATATGCGGCTGATCTGGAGCGACAGCAGCAACATCTGCAAGAGTTTAATGACAATCTTGAAAAGAAAAATCAACAAATCAATGAGTCTGAAAAATTGCTGCGTAAACGCAGCGAAGAAAAAGATCGTTTGCAAAAGCAGGCAGCAGAGCGAAATCGTTTGCAGGGTGAGCGCAGTGAGCGGGATCGAGCTAGTTATGATGAGTCTGAAAATTTACTGCGAGAGCGTCGTGAAAACAATGATCGTGTGCAGGAGCAAGATGTGCAGCGCGACCGTTTGCGGCGTGAAAGTGAGCGCGAGCGTCGTGATCGGAATCGCTAAGTTGTGAGTGCGGGTTGGTTCCGACGGTGATACAGCTCAATAAAGCTTGCCAAGCGTTGCATGGCCTCTCTGAGTCGGTGGTCTGGTGCTGTGTAGGCGATACGCACATGTCGATCCGCTTCATGGTCGCCAAAATCATTGCCGGGGGTCATGGCGACGCCGGTACTGGCTAGTAACTGTTCGCAAAAAGAAAAGCTGTTGAGGGTGATCTCTTCCGGTAATCGCGTATAAATATAGAATGCGCCCTGTGGGATGACGCGAATAGTAAAGCCAAGTTGTGGTAATGCATCCAATAATAGATCGCGCCGTTGCTGGAGTTCTTGACGACGAGCTTCATAAAGCTGGAGACAGTCGTCATCAAATGCAGCTAATGCTGCGTATTGGCTGGGTGTATTGGCCGCGATGCTAATGTTTTGTGTGACGTGACATAAGCTTTTTTGCATGGATTCCGGCGCGACTAACCAGCCTAAACGTAACCCGGACATGGCAAAAAACTTTGAAAAGCTGTTGACGACCAATGCTTGATTGTCAAGCTGAAGCACGGAGCGCGATGGCTTGTCATAAGTAAAACCTTGATAAATTTCATCGGTAATCAACCAGCCATTATGTTTTTTAACCGTATTTAATAGTTGTTGATGCGCGCCGGGGTCGAGCACGGTGCCGGTTGGGTTGCTGGGGCTAGCAACAATAGCGCCTAAGGTTTTACTCGTCCAATAAGTGTCCATTTGCTCAGGTGTTAATTGATAATTGTGCTCTGAACCAGCTGGAATAGTAATGGCGCGGCCACCCAGCCAAGAAACCATACTGCAATTACATGGATAGCCTGGATCTGTCATTAAGACTTCACCTTCTCCATGCACCAGCGCGGTTAAAAAAGTCAGTAAAGCACCCGAAGCACCTGAGGTGATAATGATTTGTTGGCGTTTTAATTTAACTTGAAACTGTTGCCAATAATACTCGCACAGCTTGTCACGTAGGGCATCAATCCCTACAGCTGGGGTATAGCGGGTTTTTCCACTTTTTAGAGCATGAATATAAGCATTGACGACAGCCGGGGGTGTGGCAAAATCGGGTTCGCCAATTTCCAGATGAATCACGCATCGACCCTCAGATTCAAGGCGCTGAGCCTGTTCGAGTATCTGTAATACATAAAACGGGCGGGTGGTTTTAATAAGCGATGTCATGATTTCGTTAAATTCAAAGGCTTCTGTTGGGTACAGGCGGGCGCTAGGTGTTGTTTAGATTAACCCATCTGGATTAAATAAAGTACACCTGGTTTGTAAAAATGAAAAAAAAGATAGCAGAGCAATGATGATTTGTTTGCAGGGTCCAACCGCGTCGGGGAAAAGTGCGCTGGCGCTGGAGTTGGCTACAGAATTCTCTTGTGAAATTGTCAGTGTTGATTCGGCGCAAGTGTATCGTGGTATGGATATTGGTACTGCTAAGCCTACTAGTGCGGAGCGTCAACAGGTGCCGCATCACTTGATCGATATTTGTGATCCTTCACATGCCTACTCGGTCAGCGAGTTTTATCAAGACGCGCAACAGTGCATTGCTGGAATTCAGAAGCGTGGCAACATTCCATTATTGGTGGGTGGAACCTGCTTGTATTTTAATGCGCTGCGAGTAGGCTTGGCTGAATTACCCTCTGCGAATTCAGTTCTACGCGCAAGTCTAACGGCTGAGGCGCAGCAATTGGGGTGGCCAACTTTGCATCAGCGTCTTGCAGAAATCGATGCAATGACTGCATCGCGCTTGCATCCGCATGATGGTCAGCGTATTCAGCGAGCATTAGAGGTTTTCGAGCTAACCGGAAAACCTTTGTCATATTGGCATGCTCAACAGTCCACTTTGTCTACAGATCAATCGATATTGTGGCTCGGTTTGATGCCCAGCTCTCGTGCGTTATTGCATGAGCGGATTGAACAACGTTTTTTACAGATGATAGCTGAAGGTTTTGATGAAGAAGTGCGTCTATTAATGCAGCGAGATGACTTGCATATCGATTTGCCGTCAATGCGCTCGGTTGGTTATCGGCAATGGTGGGCATATTTACAAGGTGCGTTGACGCGTGAGCAGGCGATTGAACGTGCCATTATTGCGACGCGCCAGCTGGCTAAGCGACAATTAACCTGGTTAAGGCGCTGGCCTGGCCTGACGTTGTTGCCAAGTGATGATAGACTAATAAAGCTCTCAGTTATGGCGCATGTACGTGCGTTTTTATTTAAAGCATCTTTGCTTAAAAAATAAGCAGTTGATGGGGCGAGCTGATGGTAAAAATAAGCGCTGATCACATAATAATTTTTAAGGAGAGTTATGACCATGTCTAAAGGGCATTCCCTACAAGACCCTTTTTTAAACGCGTTGCGTAAAGAAAGGATCCCTGTGTCTATTTTTTTGGTGAACGGCATCAAGTTACAAGGTCAAGTGGAATCCTTTGATCAGTATGTGGTGTTGTTAAAAAATACCGTCAATCAAATGGTCTACAAACATGCTATTTCAACGGTGGTGCCCGCGCGAAATCCCCGTGCTAGTTCAGAAGCGACCGATCAACAACCTGTGATCGGTTATTAGGATAGCTACGTCTCTGGCCAGCGCTTGTTCGTCGGCCAGTTTCTTAAAATGTGGGTCTAGTGCGAAGTGACCGATTTTTTTGATCGACCGGATGCTGGTGAGCAGGCTGTGATCGTGCACATGCATATGCAGCGGCCAGATACGGCAGAAACACTAGAAGAATTTATTGGCTTGGTGCATTCGGCTGGCGTTCATCCATTAGCGGTTGTCACCGGCTCACGTAAAGAGCCGCACAAACGTTGGTTTATTGGTTCAGGTAAATTGGAAGAGGTGCAAGCGGCTGTGGTCGCTACCGGAGCCAATGTCGTGTTATTTAATCATGAATTATCGGCCACGCAAGAGCGCAATTTGGAAATGGCGTTGGAATGCCGTGTTGTCAGCCGAGTCGGTTTGATCCTCGATATTTTTGCGCAGCGTGCGCGCACCTATGAAGGTCAGCTACAGGTTGAGTTGGCGCAGTTGAGTTATTTGTCGACGCGCTTGGTGCGGGGGTGGACACATTTAGAGCGACAAAAAGGCGGCATCGGTCTGCGTGGGCCGGGCGAAACTCAGTTGGAAACCGATCGTCGATTATTGCGCAAACGTGTCGATACGCTGCAAGACAAATTAATTAAAGTACGTCAGCAACGTGCCCAAGGGCGGGCGGCTCGGCAAAAAGCAGCTATTCCGAACGTAGTGTTGGTGGGTTATACCAATGCGGGAAAATCGACCTTGTTTAATCGGTTAACGCAGTCCCAAGTTTATGCTGCTGATCAATTGTTTGCTACGCTCGATCCGACCAGTCGGCGACTGTCGGTGCCCACTATCGGACAAGTGATTTTGGCGGACACGGTTGGTTTTATTCGTCATTTACCGACCACCCTAATAGAAGCCTTTAATGCGACTTTAGAAGAGGTCACGCAAGCCGAATTGTTGTTGCACATCATTGATGCTAGTCATGTCGAATGCGACGATCAAATTCAGCAGGTTCGGCATGTGTTGGCAGAAATCGGCGCGGATAAACAACCTTGCCTGGATGTTTTTAATAAACTCGATCAGCTCAGTGAGACGCAAGTTGCCAAATTGAAGTCTACTCAACCGCATGCGGTATTGTTGTCAGCGCGGTCGGGCGAGGGCTTAGAAGATTTAACTGCACAAATTGCTCGCCAATTGGTCAAGACAATTGCACGCTTCCATATTATGATACCGCCGCACTTAGATCGATTCCGCGCGTTTTTGTATGGCAAATGCGTGGTGGTTGAAGAGTTCGTGGTGGTTGAAGAGTTCGTGGTGGTAGAAGAGTTTGTGGTGGTTGAAGCGTTAAAGGGGGATGATCCCTCGGTGTCGCATTCACTGACTCAGGTGCAAGTAATCACTGAAGTTAACCAGCAGCATGATACTGTGCAACTTAATGCCAATCGTGACATAGGGCAATGTTTAAGTATTGCTTGTGATCCCGAACAGTGGGCGCGATGGCTGGCGCAATTTGAATTGCAAAGTGTTGTCTCAGCAGCAAAGCTGAGTCTCAACTGATCATTCATTCAGAGCGCAAATCGCTCCTAATTTAATTATTTTAAGTCATCCATTAAACGAGGTGAGTTATGGCGTGGAATGATCCTGGCGACGGCAAAAAACCGCCGCAAGATCCGTGGCGACGGCCAACCAAAAATCAAGGTCCACCGGATTTGGATGCTTGGTTGCAGGATATGCTGACGAAATTGAATCGCTTGTTTCAAGGTAAAAAACTTTCAGGTGGTTCTGCCTCTGGTTCGGCACCTAACCTAAGCAGTTTGGTAACGTCAGCCGCTATTGTGGTATTAGCCATGTGGCTGGTGTCTGGTGTTTATCGTGTAGAGGAAGCTGAGCAAGCAGTAGTTTTACGTTTTGGTCAGTTTAATCGTGAAGTCGGCGCAGGTTTGCATTGGTATCCGCGTTTTGTGGAGACCATTGCCAAGGTCAATACTTTGCGCGTGATCAGTCATCATCATAAAGCTTCCATGCTCACCGAAGATCAAAATATTGTGGATATGGAGCTCGAGGTTCAGTATCGCATCGCCAATCCACGGCGCTATTTTTTGGATATCGCTGCACCTGAACAAGCGTTAAAAGAATCCACCGAAAGTGCGTTACGCCAAGTGGTTGGTGGTTCGAAGATGGAAAGCATCATTACGGATGGGCGCGTGTTAATTCAACAAGACGTGCAGTTGCGCATAGAAGAATTTTTGGATCGGTATAAAACCGGCCTGTTGATTACAGGCGTTAGCATTGAGGATGCGCATCCACCGGAGCAGGTAAAAGCCGCGTTTGACGATGTGATCAAAGCCAAAGAAGATGAAGATCGTTTACAAGACGTGGCGCGCACTTATGAGAATAAAGTACTGCCCGAGGCCAGAGGGCACGCTCAGCGATTGTTGACAGAAGCTGAAGCGTACCAAAAGGAAGTGGTTGCAAAAGCTAAAGGCGAGGCGGCACGATTTACTGCTTTGTACGCCGAGTATCAAAAGGCCCCGCAGGTGACTCGTCAACGTTTACATATTGAAGCATTGCAGAATGTTTTGCAGGATACGCCAAAAGTTTTTTTAGATGCCAAAAGCCAGAACAATGTGATGATGTTGCCACTGGATAAGTTGATATCTGCAACCGCTGTTGCGCAGCCGGTTGATAACACTACGCTGCCAGTGGTTGAACGTCCGCCTTCTATTATTCCAAGTCGGCCACTAACTGTGCCAGGCTTGCGTAACCTTGATCGTTAGGAGAAAAATAAATGAGCGGTCGTATGATGTCGGTAATCAGTATTTTCTTGCTGGTTTTTTTGGTGGCGAGTAATAGTATGTTTGTCATTAAGGATTCTGAGCGGGGTATTAAAAAGCAGTTTGGTCGAGTGATTGATCAAGATCTCAAGCCGGGTTTGGGATTTAAAGTACCTTTTTTACAAGAGGTGCAAAAATTTGATGCGCGTATTCATATTTTTGATCTGTTGTCTGAAGATTATATTACCCGTGAACAAAAGCGTTTGGTGGTCGATTCATATGTTATGTGGCAGGTGTTGAATATCAACAAATTTTACACAGCACCACAAGGCTCCATTCAAATTGCGCAAGATTTGTTGAAGGCCAAAATTAATGAAGGTTTGCGTAATCAATTTGGTAAGCGCACGGTAAATGAAGTGGTTTCTGGTGAGCGCGAACAAATTATGGTTGAGCTGACGCAGCAAATTAATAAGCAGGCGCAGGAAATGTACGGCATCCAAATTATCGATGTTCGCTTAAAGAAAATTGAGTATCCGCCAGATGTCACCAGTAAGGTTTATGAACGTATGTCGCAAGAGCGTGCCCAAGATGCTCAAGAACACCGTTCCAGAGGTGAAGAAGTTGCTGAGGGCATAAGAGCAATAGCGGATGGTAAGGTGACGATATTGACGGCAGATGCTTACCAGCAAGCTGAAATTCTTCGTGGTAAAGGTGATGCAGAGGCGGCGGGTATTTATGCGCAAGCTTTTGGTGTCGATCCTGAGTTTTATCAATTTACCCGCAGCTTAGGCGCCTATCAGAAAATTTTTCAAGGTCGGCAGAATGTCATGGTGTTGTCGGCGGATAATGATTTTTTTCGTTATCTTGATGCACCTAAAAAAAATTAATGGCGAAGGGTGTATCAAGAACACATGTCCACTTTTTATAAATGGCATCTGCCTGAGGGGGTGCAAGAATTATTGCCCCCGCAAGCTGAACGCTTAGAAGCCTGTCGGCGTTTAGTGCTGGATCAATATCGCGTATGGGGTTATGACTTGGTCATGCCACCGATGATTGATTTTCTCGACGCACTTTTGGTTGGCGCAGGCCAAGATTTGGCGCAACAAACTTTTAATTTGGTCGATCAAGTGTCGGGACGCCAATTGGGTTTGAGAGCGGATATGACACCGCAAGTTGCCCGCATAGATGCGCATCGCTTGCAAACCGATCAACCGGTGCGTTTATGTTATTGTGATGCCGTGATTAAGGCGCGCGCCAGTAAAGGCAGTCAGCAGCGCACATTAATTCAAACTGGTGTCGAGCTGTTTGGTCATCAGGGCATTGCCAGTGATTTAGAAGTGCTGCATTTATTGATGAAAACGCTTGAATTGATTGGTTTTCAACAAGTGCATTTGGATTTGGGGCATGTCGGTGTATTAGAAGGTTTGCTGGAGCCACTGCGCTTATCTAAATCGAATACGCGTGAGCTGTTGAGTATTTTGCGGCGGAAATCGCTGCCCGACTTAGAACAGTTTATCACCCTGAAAAATTTGCAAGCGCCCAGCGCTCAGCACTTATTAAGCCTCATTCATCTGCAAGGTGATGTTGCTACCTTGCCGCGTGCCAAACAAGAGTTGGCTTCAGCGGGTGCAACCGTCAGCAATGCCTTAGATGATTTACAACAATTAGCAGAGGGTTTGGCGCGTTTTGTTCCCGCCGAGCATCTGTATTTTGATTTAACGGAACTGCGTGGTTTTCGTTATCACACCGGCGTGGTGTTTGCCGCCTATGTTCCCGGATTAGGTCATGCGATTGCGAAAGGCGGACGTTATGATCACATCGGTAAAGCTTATGGGCGAGCACGACCAGCAACGGGTTTTAGCTTAGATTTAATCCAGGCGTTGAGTTTATCTTCGCAATCACTGATGACGACCTATGGTATTTATGCGCCCGCACAACCCGATGATGCTGCATTGCAAACACTGATCGAACAACTGCGTTTGGCTGGTGAGCGCGTGATGGTGTCTTTGAGTCCGCAAGAAAGTCCCCAGCAATTGGGGTGTGATCGTCATATCGTCAAAAACTCACAGCAATTTTGGCAAATTGAATTTTTTGCGCAGTAGCCTAGTGCTGACCACTAACTCATCCGCTTCAATTAATTTAAATTCCGGCGGCAAAGCCGCTGATGGATTTGCGGCATTGGCGGATCAAGACAGCAATCACGACGGCCAAATCAATGCACAAGATGCCAACTGGAATACTTTAAATGTGTGGCCCGATCTCAATCAAGATCGCATCTTCAAACCGATTCTCGATCAACCTCGCGGGCGACACTGCCGATGTTATCTACAGCAATGCCGGCAACGATCTTATTTATGCAGGTGGTGGCAACGATAATCTGCAAGGCGGCAATGGCCAAGATCGATTAGACGGCGGACACGGCAACGATTACTTGCAAGGCGACAACGATGCCGACACCTACGTGTTTGGCAAAGGTTCAGGCCAAGATGTGATTTTAAATTACGACACGGATTTTATCGGCGCACAACGCGATCGCATTGAATTTGCCGTGAATGTTTTACCAAGCGAAATAACCATCAGCCGCAGTGGCGATGATCTCCTCGTGCGTATCAACAACACCACCGATCAACTCACCGTGCAAGCGTATTTTTATCAAGACGGCAGCAGTGCTTATGGTACGGTTTGGGATATTGACCAGGCTAAACAAACACTGATGGTGGCATAAGGATACAGAAGTGATACATGACAACCTTAATAACCTCTGTTGTTTATGCTGAGCTTGTTGGGCATAATGCGGTGTTTATTTTGTTGCTTCTCTTAAATCAATCCATGAGCGCCTGAATTCAATGAAATCAACCAATGTTCCTAATGCTATATGGGCTCCGATATTTCCTTCAAGTACACCAAAAATTGGTTTTGTGGTAATTGCTGCATTCATTGTTTTTCTTTCTTTTATTTTGCCGGCATATCCACCTGCTGGTGTTGGATTAGTTATATATGAGTATTTTAAATTTATCCCTGAGATAAATATTGAAACCCAGTACTCAAAATTTCCATTTGTAACGTCAGTTTGTTATGCAATAGCTTTGATTGGTGGGTTGATTTTAGCGGTGGTTAATTGCTTATCTAGAATTAATTTAACGATGCTAGTAAATCAGACTAATAGTAAAAAAGGTTTATCGAGATTTGTTTGGGTGCTTGGAGCAGTCATTTTTTTAATTTATCCATTTGTGTGTATTGAACCAAAATCTGCTTTAAAGGCAGTTAGAATTATTTCTAATTTTAAAAGGGAAAATTTAAGCGGATTTTTAATTTATAGCTTGGCAATTATGCTAATGCATGCCGCTTGTTGGTCATACGTTTTTTTTGAAATTACAAATTTATTTAAGAGCCTAATGAGGAATTCATATGAAAAATGATATTGGCTTTTTTGAGAGAGTCAGTGAAGCAATCAAGCCAGAAGTAGAAAATTTTGTGAATGCAACAAATTCTGCTTTGGCAGCGGCAGGTGATTTAATTAATAACGCATCTACCGCGACTGCGGCCCAATATGAATCATTTGGACGTCAAATGACGGAAATTGCTTCTGACTATGCTCGCGGGTTGTTGGATATCTCGAATGGCTTCGGTAATTCTGCGGAGAGTGCTGCGATTGATGAAATTTCCCAAACTATAACCAATAGCCTGGATAGTATGAGAGGAACTGCCGCTAGCAATTACGCAGAATTTGGTAAAAATATTGCGACTGCAGCAAATGCGGCTCGTTTAGCTAAAATTTCTGGAGCAGGCGGTGCGCTTGTTGATGGCTTGAGCCTCACTAAAGCAATTGACGATGGAATTCATTCAGGAGATTGGGATGGTTTAGGTTCTGCTGCGGCGGGAATTGGTGCTGCTGCAGTGTTGGGGGAGGCAGGAATTGCTTTTGCTGTTTCGCTAGGGCTTCTAGGTACCCCATTTGTTGTAGCTGCATTTATTTTTGCAGGTTTAGGAGCATATTTGGGTGCATCGATAGGCGATCTTATTTTCTCAGGTTGGAAACAACTTGCTGATCTTATACCCGACCTCTTCAACGCCGCCCAAAAATGGATCGAACGCCGCGACCCCTTGGTTTTAGATTTAGACGGCGACGGCATCGAAACCATCCCACCGTTATCCACCAACCCGATCCTCTTCGACCACGATGGCGACGGAATTAAAAACGGCACCGGCTGGATAAAAAGCGACGACGGATTTTTGGTTTTAGACCGCAACAACAACGGCTTCATCGACAACGGTACTGAATTATTTGGCGACTCGACCAATTTAATTTCCGGCGGCAAAGCTGCTGATGGATTTGCCGCACTGGCGGATCAAGACAGCAATCACGACGGCCAAATCAATGTACAAGATACCAACTTTAACCAATTAAAAGTGTGGCGCGATTTGAATCAAGACGGCATCAGCCAAGCAGAAGAATTATCGACACTCGCGCAAACCAACATCGCCAGCATTTCTTTAACCAAAACCGCCAACAACCAAGTACTACCCAACGGCAACGAAATTGCGGACTTGGGCACCTACACCAAAACCGACGGCAGTATCGCCACCCTCGGTGAAGTCTCGCGCATGGCCGAAGTGAATTTATTTGACGACACCTTTCACCGCGAATTTCCCGATCACATTCCGTTGGCCACGGGCGTTGAAATTCTGCCAGACATGCAAGGTTCCGGCAAAGTGCGCGATCTGCGCGAAGCCGCCAGTCAATCGACACGTTTGAAATATTTGCTAGCATACGATTTTATTAATACAAAAATTGCTGCTTAATATTTTTTGATAAAAACTAGGTTTTGTGTATGAGAAATTTAGCAACAGTTTTTTTTATTATATTTGGTGGATCTGGTTTGTTGATTGCTTATTGGACATTTGGCCTAGATGAGCATATACCACCAGCTCAGCTAAAAATTTGGATGGGATATATACCACTTGCCTTTGTTTTCTTTTTTAAAGGGATTTTGTTTGTTTCAAAAACTGTTATTGATCATAAAAATAAAGTACTTATTAGAATTGAGAAAATATTTGAGGCTGTTGCACCTTTCATGATTTCTTTGGTTTTTATATATATTTTCTTTTTCGGAATAATTTTCCATTTTAAGTTCCGATAGTATTTAAAACTTGATATTTCAATTGGAGATTTAGCATGGCTACATATAATTTTGAGAATTTTTTTCAAAACTTTTCAGATGCAGCTTCTGCATGGAGTAACTACGATAAATCTTCATTGCCTCCAACTAATATAAGTCAAATTAATTCACTTGCATCTCTTGCTGCTCTTGCTTTGGGCATGATTAAAAATGATCCATTTTTAAGTGGGCTTGGCTCAGCAGCGAATCGACTTGCACTCGTGACTGGTACGGGAGATTTAATACAAAATATTGCCGACGGCAATACACAAGCAGCTGTCAGCTCTGCGGCAGGGTTAGTTGGAAATATTGCTGCACTTTTTATCGCAGGCTACCCTCCGGCCCGAGCGCTTGCGATCAGTTATACCTTATTTGGCCTATTGTTAGACCCAGCTACCAACCGCGCAATAAACGACTCAATCCGCGATCTCTGGGTAGCCGCCCAAAAATGGATCGAACGCCGCGACCCCCTCGTTTTAGATCTCGACAACGACGGCATCGAAACCATCCCACCGTTATCCACCAACCCGATCCTCTTCGACCACGATGGTGATGGAATTAAAAACGGCACCGGCTGGATAAAAAGTGACGACGGATTTTTGGTGCTCGATCGTAATGGCAACGGCCTGATCGACAACGGTACCGAACTCTTTGGCGATGCCACCAATTTAATTTCCGGCGGCAAAGCGGCGGATGGATTTGCGGCGCTGGCGGATCAGGATACGAATAAAGATGGAAAAATAAGTTCACTCGACGCCAACTGGAATACGTTAAAAGTGTGGCGCGATTTGAATCAAGATGGCATCAGCCAAGCAGAAGAATTATCGACACTCGCGCAAACCAACATCGCCAGTATTTCGCTCACCAAAACCGCCAACAACCAAGTCCTACCCAACGGCAACGAAATTGCGGACTTGGGCACCTACACCAAAACCGACGGCAGCGTCGCCACCCTCGGCGAAGTCTCGCGCATGGCCGATGTGAATTTATTTGATGATACTTTTCAACGTCAATTTCCCGATCACATTCCGTTGGCCACGGGCGTTGAAATTCTGCCAGACATGCAAGGTTCCGGCAAAGTGCGCGATCTGCGCGAAGCCGCCAGTCAATCGACACGCCTCAAAGATCTCCTCACCCAATTCAGCGCCGCGACAACACGCGAAGCACAATTTGCATTACTCGATTCACTGCTCGATGCCTGGGCCGATACCAGTGGATTAATTGAAAATCCCAAAGATCGATTGCCCAACGGCTTCGACTTTTTTTACGGCAACATTGGCAAAGACGCCGCTGTTCTGCCCACGCCCGTCATCGGTGATCCACTGACCTACGGCGAATGGAAAGCCATTGTCGCCACCTGGCAGCAACAAATGCACATCCTTGAAGCCTTCAACGGGCGCTACTTTTTTGAACTCCCTGGCGAAATCCAAAATTCACTCTCCGCCGTATCGGGCGTGAGCGTCGGTAGCGGTGGAGGTAGCGGCGCCAGTTTCAGCCCACCGTATGTCGCCATCAGCATCTCCATCCCGCAAAAAGATTTACTCGACCAATCCTACGCAGAACTCAAAAATTCCGTGTACAACGCTTTATTGATTCAAACCCGTTTCAAACCGATTCTCGACCAACTCGATTTAATTATTGATGATGCAGGCGTGCGTTTAGATTTCACCGC
>JANNXD010000086.1:0-23400 GCA_031409375.1 Gammaproteobacteria bacterium
CGGGCACTTAACAGTATCGGTTCTATTGCCTCAAATTGTTCTCGGTTTATATCGCTTGGGTAGCGCTTTTTCATCTCAATCTCCTTTTGAAATGTTATTCGCTCATTCTACAAACTTGAAAAAACTTTGAACAGGCTCTAATATAGCTGTCCGCCGGGAAGGTATAAATTAATCTAAGACCTGAAGTGAAGTGAGATGACAAGAGCAGAAAAAAGTCTTAAGCGATCTTTCAGACAAATACCTCTAACGCCACCAGCACTAATATCGAGTTGATATTTTTCTTTGAAATGAATGGCTACTTGAGCTTGACCCAGATGCGGGTTGGCTAATGAAAATTCGATAACTGTTTTTTCAAGATCAGGAGATGCTCTATTTTGATGATAAGTATCGTTACGAAAAGTGCGCTTCAAAGCCAAAGGACCTTTCTCTTTAAGGAGTCGGCAATTTTTATAAATAGTTTCGCGTGAACAGCCACTGATACGAGCAGCTTCAGTGACACTATTCAATTGTTCAGCAAGTTCAATGGCATCCATTTTCTTCTGAATTTCTGGATCAAATTGACCTGGTTTGGAAGGTTCGATTACCTCAGCAATTACAAGCTGCTGATTAGCACAATGAGCGTGGAAATTTTTTGGAATAACTTCAGTGTTATTTTTCCAAAAGTCCGGGATAAATATTTCTTGCAAATAGCGATTGGCATTGGTCATATCGCTAATATTTTGCAATCTTAACTCAGGGGCCAGGCGATCTTGAAAGGTATCAAAAGCGCGTTCGATACGACCTTTTCCTTGCGGTGAGTTTGCGAAAATGATTTCGATACCTAACTCATGGCAAGCCCGTTGCATTTGAGAAAAGTTACAACGTTTAGGCCCCGCGAAAATACCGGCTCTATCGACATAGAGCGTTTTAAACAGACCATTTTTAGCGATAAAATCAAGCATGATTTTCAAGCAGCCAAGCGTTGTTTCTGAGGGAAAAAACTCAGCATGGATTTCGCTGTTGGCATCGTCAATCATGGCTATCAGGCATGATTTTTTATCACCGAACCAAAGATGAGGGCTACCATCCATTTGTATGAGAAGGCCTGGAGACTCCATACGCTCACGTCTTTTTCTGGCAACTGGCCGTCTGCGTTTAGCTCTTTTAACATGCTGAATTTCATGTGCCCAACGACGTAGAGTTTCTCGCTTGATATTAATATTTTCGTTCTTGGCAAGAAGTTCAGACAGATGTTGCAAGTTTACATCGAAGTATTTTTCTTTAATCAGTGTTTGAACTTGAGTTTTTACAGAATCTGGCAATTTATTGATCGGAGCTTTACCTGTATTTTTGTGAATAATAAATTGAATGCCAATTTGTAGATAATTTTGAAGATAGCGTTCAATGGTACGGCGAGCTCGATTTTATAATTTCGTTGCATTTATAACGCTGATATTGCCTTGAGCAACTTTAGCAATTACATCAACAGCAAGCAGGGATTGGGAATCCATAACAATCATCCTTCTGACCTCCGAGTATTCAAAATGAATACTCGGAAAATCATCGATTAGTTGGATCCGTCAAATTCCTTTGGTTTTGCTATGCGACAAAGTCGCTTGGTGTTAACAAAGCCTTTAGTTATCTGGTCATTTGTGTGTTATTTGAAATGCCCCTTCACTGAATTGACACCCCCCCTTGTTGAGTTATGATGCCATCTCTAACAAAACCGAGTGAATCGATGATGACCACGTCTTCCTGGTCCACCGCGATGGTGGCTGAGTTATTTGAATTGCCATTTTTTGATTTGTTGTATAAAGCACACAGTGTGCATCGACAGCATTTTTCAGCGAACCAGGTGCAGATCAGTCAGTTGCTCAGTATTAAAACCGGAGCCTGTCCTGAAGACTGTTCGTATTGCTCGCAAAGTGGTCATTACAACACTGGGCTTGAAAAAGAAAAGTTGTTGTCGATCGAGGAGGTTGTCACGCAAGCTCAATCCGCGAAGGCCAGTGGCGCATCGCGATTTTGTATGGGGGCGGCATGGCGTTCCCCGCCAGCCAAGCAGATTCCCCTGTTAGCCGACATGATCCGTGAAGTCAAAGCCTTGGGTTTAGAAACGTGCATGACCTTGGGTATGCTCGATGAGGAGCAAGCGGATGCGCTGGCTGCTGCTGGTTTGGATTATTACAACCATAATCTGGATACATCGAAAGCGCATTACGGTAATTTAATTACCACGCGCACTTATGATGATCGCTTAACGACGCTGGAGCGGGTGCGGGCAGCGGGTATTAAAGTGTGTTGCGGTGGTATTATTGGCGTCGGTGAAACCCGGCAAGATCGCGTTGCTTTGCTGGCAACGCTGGCGAATCTACCCACTCCGCCCGAAAGTGTGCCGATTAATCAGTTAGTGAAAATTCCCGGTACACCGCTGGAAGGCGTGGCGGATGTCGATGTGTTTGAGTTTGTGCGCACCATTGCAGTGGCGCGTATTCTCATGCCCAGTAGCTGGGTGCGCTTGTCGGCAGGTCGTGAAAAGATGAGTGATGAACTGCAGGCATGGTGTTTTTTTGCCGGTGCCAATTCGATTTTTAATGGCAATAAATTGTTGACCACGCCCAATCCAGAAACTGATGACGATGTGCAGTTGTTATCCCGGCTCGGTTTAGTTGCCATGGCGCAGCAGCCTTTGCCTTCAGCGCATAAACCGCTTGTAAATACCAGCGTGATTTCTGGAGTCAATGCGTGAGTAATATTTCTCCCTCTCCAGGCAAGGAGAGGGCTGGAGTGGGGTTGGATGTGTCTCGTTCGACCTTAGTCGAACAAAACTGGCAACAGCATCTGGATCAGCAAATGCAACAGCAGGGTTTGCGCGTTCGACGGCTAGTGGAAAGCGCTAACCATCACTGTTTGCAAGTGGATGGTTGTCTACTCATTGATTTTGCTTCCAACGATTACTTGGGTTTATCTCAGCACCCAGATGTTATTGCTGCTGCGCATGCGGCGCTTGATCAATGGGGTGTCGGCGCTACGGCTTCGCAGATGATTTGTGGTTATCGTGAACCGCAAGCCCTGCTCGAAAAGCAATTGGCCGGTTGGCTGGGTGTTGAAGCGGCGCTGATCTTTTCGTCGGGATATTTGGCGAACATAGGTTTGATGATGGGCGTATTGAGTCGTCATGATATGGTTGTGGCGGATAAAGCGTGTCATGCCTCCTTGTTGGATGGAATTCGCTTAAGCGGAGCCCATCTAAAGCGCTTTACCCATAATCAAGTGGCGCATGCGGACAGATTATTAAAAAACGCAGCGCCGGATCAACGTTGTTGGTTGGTGACGGAATCGATATTTAGCATGACAGGCGATGCCGCGCCCTTAGCCGAGTTGGCGGCGTTAGCTGTTCAATATAATGCGCGTTTAATGGTGGATGAAGCCCACGCGTTGGGGGTAATGGGTACGGGTGGCCGTGGCGTGTTAGCCGATTTGAATGTGCGTGATGTGATCATGACCGGCACTTTCGGCAAGGCGTTTGGTAGTGCGGGTGCATTTGTGGCCGGCTCGAAACTGTTGATCGATTATTTACAGCAAACGGCCCGTACTTGTACCTATTCGACGGCATTGCCACCGTCAATCACGCAAGCGACTTTAACCAGTTTGCAGTTATTGCAACAGCAGCCGCAGATCGTGCAGCAATTACGGTTACGTATTGATGAATTTAAACGCACTACCAAAAACATGGGGCTGCCACTGTTGCCCTCCGACAGCGCCATTCAGATTATTCCCTTGGGCAGCAGTGAGCGAGCCTTGGCATTCAGTGCTGAATTAAAGATGCGGGGTTTATGGGTTCCGGCGATTCGACCGCCCACGGTGCCGCAAGGTCAAGCTTGTTTGCGGGTCGTGTTGTCGGCGCAACACAGCGATGAGCAGTTGGCGGTTTTATTTGAACAGCTCAAACAGTGTCAAGCATTATGGGCGAGTGCATGAAAATCGCGTTGTTAACGGGCTGGGGCATGTCTGCCAGTGTTTGGCCGGTTGAGAAATTGCAAGCTTACGGTCACGAATGGGTGGTGTTTGATTTAATGAAGGTGCCTGCCAGTCAAAACGCTTTTATTCAGCATAATGATTTTGATTATTTGATTGGATGGTCATTAGGCGGCGTAATGGCTTTAGAGTGGGCGCTGCATTGTCAAGCCAAGGTGCTGTTGCTGGCGAGTTTACCGATCATGGTGCAGCACGCAGATTTTCCTGGTGGTATTAATCAATCTGCTTTTTCACAATTTTCCGAATTTTTTCAGCGTGATGCTGCCGGTGCGCTGCAGCATTTTGTGCGGCTTCAGTCGTTGGGTTCTGTGCAGCCGCGC
The DNA here is from genome assembly GCA_031409375.1 of Gammaproteobacteria bacterium. Taxonomy (GTDB): domain Bacteria; phylum Pseudomonadota; class Gammaproteobacteria; order Pseudomonadales; family JANQJO01; genus JANNXD01. Next base: position 4,338 of record JANNXD010000086.1, read on the forward strand.
GAGGTGCAACAACAATTGCGTTCGCATTTGTTAGATGAAGCGTCAGATTTGCAATATTTGCAAATCGCCGATGCCTGTGCTGCTTGGCAAGTTTTGCAACAACAGCAGCGATTGCAAGCCGTGTACGCACAGCAGGATGTCTTATTAACCGCCGTGACTGTACACCAAGCCTTAGCACTTTTACCCGAAATTCCTGTGCACTGGGTTGCTGGTGGTCATGCGGAATGTATGCTGATGCCAGAGAAGTGGGTGACGTTATTATGAATTTGGTCGCGAATGCGTTTCACCGTGCTGCACACAGCTACGCGCAGCACAGTCAGTTGCAGCAGCGAGTCGGTGATGATTTGTTGCGTTTGATGCAACCAATCTTGGAGCCATCGCGGATTTTGGATGTGGGTTGTGCGACTGGTGATTTCACTAAAAAACTTTGCGAGCGTTGGCCGCACGCACAACTCACTGCGTTAGATCAAGCACCCGCGATGGTTGAACTGGCGGTCGACAATTTAAAAAACTATCCGCAGATAACCTTTCTTTGCCAAGACATGCTGCAATTCACTACGCAATCCCCCTCTGAATTAATTACGGCCAATTTTGTGTTGCAGTGGGCTTTGGATCTGCAGCCCTTAATCAGGGTGTTGAAGCAAGCGTTAAAAACTCAAGGTTATTTATGTTTCAGCGTGCCCGTGCAAGGCAGTTTGCCAGAGTTGCAGCAAGTCTGGTCGCGGATTGATGGGGTGATTCCAGTGCGTCACTTGTTTTCAGCACAGCAATGGCTTCAGGCGCTACAACCCTGTTTTCAAATTCAGCAACATCAGCAGTCAGTATATGTTGAACATCGCCCACAATTACGCGATCTGCTGCGGCTATTTAAACACTGGGGTGCGGATGCATTACCGCAGCGGAGACAAGGTTTGCTTGGCAAAAATAAATGGCAGCAATTACAAAAAACTTATCAGGATTTTTACAGCGAGAAAGGCTACCCGATGACATTTCAAGTATTAACGGTGTGTGCGCAGAAGCGATGAGCTCAGACGCCCTGACGCTCAAAGCGCAGAACCTAGACCATGCCTCGCTGGTCATTGTTGGTACCGATGCTGGCGTTGGTAAAACTTATAACGGTTGCGTCCTGTTGCGTTTATGGCAACAGCAAGGGATTCGTGCACAGGGAATTAAACCCATCGCCAGTGGATGCACAACAACCCCAGCAGGTTTGCGGAATGATGATGACTTGTTATTGCAGCAATCCATATTTAATAGCGGAGCGCCGCTGGTGGGTTGGATTGCCAATCAATCTCAGCCAGTTCAAATGGATAAACAAGCTGAAAATATCGAGTTTTTACAAGATCGTCTGCAGACACCCCTTTTGGGGTGTTGTCTTATATGGGCGATCTGCTGGTCTGTTATCGATGCTGTAACAATTTGTGAGCTTGTGTATTGTTTGTGCTGTTCTACACTCAAGGGTATCGAACTGCTACTGTGAGGGTGACACTTATGTCAGGCATGTCTTGTATGATGGATTCTGGTGTTTATGGTATGCAGAAAGGGCTGTCGCAAATGCAGCAGTCGGCAAATCGTATTGCCGGGCAAGAAAAATCTTCTGGTGATAATACACAAGTAGTTGAAGATTTAGTCAATCTGGATAAAGGCAAATTGCAAGTACAAGCCTCAGCGAAAGTGGTGCAGTCAGCGAGCGAAACGCTGGGTACCTTGTTGGATGTAAATGCTTAACGATGGTGAAACCCTGTCCTCGTTTTAGGTGGAGGCGAATGATCATTCGCTCAAACGCGATTACCTGTGAGCAGGGCGGAATATGTCGTGCGGAAGCGTGGGTCCGCCCTTCATCTGAATAACATCAGCTTGTCCATCCGTATTAAATATCTTTTGAACAGTCGCACATAAGGCTGCATGTCAATGGCGGTAGTACTCGCTGTATTGTTATTGGCTATCTCCGTCATTTGATGACAAAAAAACCTTTGGGTCACTAATATCGATAACCGACTGCAGTGTCATCCGTTATATTTTGAATAGACCATATTTTTATCTTAGGAGTTAGATCATGTTGAACTATCAAGCCCCGCGCCGCGATATGCATTTTTTGCTGCACGATGTGTTAGATGTGGTCGAACACTACAAGTTATTGCGCCATGATGATGAGATGAGTCGTGAATTAATTGACTCGATCATTGAAGAAGGCGCTAAATTTGCTGAGCAAGAATTGGCTCCTTTGTATCAAAGTGGGGACAAAGAAGGTTGTCATTTTGATAATGGTGTCGTGACGACTCCTAAGGGATTTAAAGAAGCGTATCGGCAATATGTCGAAGGTGGTTGGCCATCTTTGGCAGCCGATTCGCGTTATGGTGGCCAAGATTTACCAAGCTCATTAGGGGTGGTAATTAGCGACATGATCGGCACCGCCAATTGGTCATGGGCTATGTATCCTGGTTTAAGTCACGGTGCATTAAATACCTTGGAAGCGCACGGTGATGAAACGCAGAAAAAAACCTATTTAACCAAGCTGATCTCCGGTCAGTGGACCGGCACCATGTGTTTAACGGAATCTCAATGTGGTTCTGATTTAGGCATCTTACGCACTAAGGCTGAGCCACAAGCGGATGGTAGTTATCGCATAAGCGGCACCAAAATTTTTATCTCCGCAGGTGAGCATGATTTCGCTGAAAACATCGTGCATATCGTGCTGGCACGTTTGCCAGATGCGCCTGCTGGAACCAAAGGCATTTCCTTGTTTATCGTACCGAAATTTTTACCCAATGCCAGTGGTAATGTTGGTTTGCGTAATGCAGTTAGCTGTGGATCCATTGAACACAAAATGGGTATTAAAGCCTCGGCAACTTGTGTGATGAATTTTGACGGTGCTACTGGATTTTTAATTGGGCCAGCAAATAAAGGCTTGAACTGTATGTTCACCTTTATGAACGTGGCGCGTATTGGTACGGCGCTGCAAGGGGTTTGTACCGCAGAAGCTTCCTTCCAAGGTGCGCTGCATTATGCGCGTGAACGGTTGGCGATGAGGGCTTTATCTGGTACCAAAGTACCTGAACAAGAAGCCGATCCTATTATCGTGCATCCGGATGTGCGTCGTATGTTACTGACCCAAAAAGCATTTGCTGAAGGTGGTCGTGCGCTGTGTTATTACTTGGCGATGCAAGGCGATATCGTTGCTAGCTCGCAAGATGCAGAAGCCAAACAAACTGCTGATGATTTAATGGCTTTTTTAACACCGATTGCGAAAGCATTTTTAACGGAAGCGGGTTACGAAGCAGCGAATCATGGCGTGCAGGTGTATGGCGGTCACGGTTATATCAGTGAGTGGGGCATGGAGCAGCTGGTGCGGGATTCGCGTATTTCTACCTTGTACGAAGGGACTACGGGAATTCAAGCGTTAGATCTATTGGGTCGTAAAGTGATGATGACGCAAGGCCAGATGCTGATGAAGTTCACCAAGGTTATTCATAAGTTCTGCCAAGCCAATGCTGAAGACAGTGCAATGGCACCCTTTATTCCAGAACTCCAACGGCTAAATAAAGAGTGGGCTGACATTACGCAAAAAATCGGTATGCAGGCCATGGCCAATCGGGAAGCGGTTGGCGCGGCGGCGGTTGATTACATTTTTTATTCGGGTTATGTCGTACTGGGTTATATCTGGGCATGGATGGCGAAAGCGGCGCAAGCTCAATTGGCTGCTGGTGCTACTGATGTTGAGTTTTATAAAGCTAAGGTGCAGACAGCAAAATTTTATTTTCAGCGAATTTTGCCACGTACCCATGGCCATTGCGCGGTAATGTCAGCAGATCTTGATTCGGTTATGGGATTAGATGCTGCGCACTTTGCCTTTTGATTAAATAGACTGATAACGAGACCATATTATGGCGGAGTATCGAGCGCCGTTGCGGGATATGCAATTTTTATTGAGCGATGTTTTTAACGCTGAACAATACTGGCAGAAAATGTCATCAATGCAAGACGTGTCTTTGGATTTGGCCACGAGTATTTTGGAAGAAGGCGCCAAACTGTGTCAGCAAGAATTTTTTCCAATTAATCGCCGTGGTGATGAGCAAGGTTGTCAGTTCATTGATGGCGTGGTGATCACCCCAGAAGGTTTTAAAACGGCATATCAGGCATTAGCTCAGGGTGGTTGGATTGGTTTAGGCGGCAGCCCAGAATTTGGCGGCCAAGGCATGCCCAAGATGCTGACCTGTTTATTCGAGGAAATGTTATTTGCGGCCAATACTTCGCTGGCCTTGTATTCTTGTTTATCGGTTGGCGCTACCCTTGCGTTGTTAAAACATGCAAGTGATGAACTAAAAAATCGTTATCTGCCAAAAATGTACAGTGGTGTTTGGTGTGGCACCATGTGTTTAACCGAGCCGCACTGTGGTACTGATCTGGGCATTATGCGCAGCAGAGCGCTGTTACAAGCTGATGGCAGTTATAGGATTAGCGGCACCAAAATTTTCATCACCGGTGGTGATCATGATCTTACCGAGAATATTATTCATCTGGTGTTAGCGAAGTTGCCAGATGCGCCTGCCGGCAGCCGTGGAATCTCATTATTTTTAGTGCCGAAAATTCTCGTCGATGCTAATGGTCAGCTGGGTAAACGTAATGCGTTATCGGTGGGCAGTATTGAACACAAGATGGGTATTAAAGGTTCTTCTACCTGTGTGATGAATTTTGATGGTGCCCAAGGTTGGTTGGTGGGTGAAGCCAATCAAGGGCTAGCGGCCATGTTCACCATGATGAATTACGAACGCTTGTCGATTGGCTTGCAGGGTTTAGGTACTATGGAAATGGCCTATCAGCATGCTAGCCAGTATGCGCTTGATCGTGTGCAAGGTCGTGCGGCTAAAGGAGTGGTTGCGCCAGCGCAAGTGGCGGATCCTATTATCGTGCATGCTGATGTGCGCCGTATGTTATTAACCATTCGCGCTTACACTGAAGCGGGTCGTGCTTTTGCGTTGTACACGGGATTGCAATTGGATTTAGCCCATTTTGCCGATGATCTAGGCGTGCGAGCGCGTGCCGATCAATTGGTCGCTTTGCTGACGCCGATAGCGAAAGCCTTCTTGACTGACCGTGGATTCGAGATGGCGGTACAGGCTCAGCAGGTATTGGGTGGACATGGCTATATTCGTGAATGGGGTTTAGAGCAGCTGGTACGCGATGCGCGTATCGCGCAAATTTATGAAGGCACCAATGGTGTGCAGGCGATGGATTTAATTGGACGTAAAATTTTTCGTTCGAAAGGCCAAATGATTGTGCCATTAATGGAAGACATTGAAGCGCAGCTGCAAATATCACGTCGCATTGAAGTCTTGCGGCCATGGTGTGATCAGCTACAAGCATCCGCCCAGCAATGGCAATCAGTGACGCAATGGCTGGTGGTACAAGGCGAGCAAAATGCCGATCATTTGGGTGCAGCAGCGGTTGATTATTTGGATATGGCGGGCCTGTTGATTTGTGGTTTTATGTGGCTAAAAATGGCCACGGCAAGCGTGACGACTACGGATGATTTTGCGCAAAGCAAACAACAGGTAGCGGCATTTTTCTTTGCTAAGCTGCTGCCAAAAGTAGATTATTATCAGCACGTCATTCGCAGCGGAGCTGATTCCGTGATGAATATGCAGGCTAATCAATTTGTGGGTTAACTGGTTTGTCTAACATTGGGATTCGGCAAGCTCTATGAAAAATATTTTGAAATCGATAGAGCAGGCCATCACTTATGCGGATAACTATCAGACGTGGCGAGCAGCTTGTGAAGAGCATGATCGACTTTCGGGCGCTGATGATTGGAAGTTGAATGACGCTTCACCTTTTTACGATTACCCATTAATTCGCATGCGATTGAATGAATTGCGCCAAGCGCGTACGCGTCAAGATGTTGAACAATTGCTGTTTAATTTACACGAAGGTCTGCACGGTAACCTGGGTAATATTTCCAATCCTTCCTTGTATAGCCAGGCTTATTTTGGTACAAAAAAACTCATTTACGATTATCTTGAAGAGATTTGTGCTTGCTTAATTTTTTTGTGCGATTGTGATTTGCCCAGTTTTCCGTTGCAGCGGAAGTTAGAATTTTTTCGCAGTACAGGTCAGGCTTTTGGGGCTTCAGCTCTGATGTTAAGTGGCGGTGCAGCACTGGGCATGTTTCACCTTGGGGTGATTAAAGCTTTATGGGAGCAACGTTTGTTGCCCACCGTGATGTCGGGTTCGAGCGCTGGTTCGATTATGGCAGCCGTCCTCGGTACGCATACCAATCATGAATTGGCGGATATTTTTGACCCGCACTATTTGTACGTTGAAGCGTTTCGTATGATTGATTGGAAGGGGATTCTCAAAGGAAAGCCATTGTTGCGCGGTGATCAGCTCGAAACCTGTTTGGAAAAAAATGTATTGGATATGACTTTTCAAGAAGCTTATCAATACACTGGGCGTTACATTAATATCACCGTGTCACCAGCCGATCCACGACAAGGTCCGCGATTGCTGAATGCCAAAACCTCGCCTAATGTTTTGGTGCGTAAAGCAGCATTGGCTTCTTGTGCAATCCCGGGTGTGTTTCCTGCCGTCACTTTATGGGCGAAAAATATCAAGGGCGATAAAGTGCCTTATATTCCGAGTCGAAAATGGGTCGATGGCTCGATTAAAGATGACTTGCCCGTGAAGCGTTTGTCACGGTTGTATGGCGTTAACCATACCATCGTCAGTCAAACTAATCCGCATGTGCTGCCATTTTTATCACGCAGTGAAAGCCGCACCGGAATTGTGCCGCGTTTACGTCAGTGGTCTGCTGCGAATTGGCGTGTAAATGTCGGCTTTGCGCTGGATATGCTGCGTGAAAATATCCCGAATAATAATGTGGCATTGTTGGTTGATAAAATGCACTCCATTTTCTCGCAATTTTATATTGGCGATATCAATTTAGTGCCACCGCGTAAGCCGACGAATATGCTACGCATTTTTAAAAATGTGACCACCCAAGAGGTAGCGCAGTTTATTGCGCTTGGAGAGCATACCACTTGGCCCAAGCTCGAGTTAATTCGTAATTCAACAAAAGTATCACGCACTTTTGAAAAATGTAGTAAAAAATTAGCGGATATTGAAAAAAGGCGTTTGCAAATGGGCTTGCTGGCGAGTTCGCGATAATCAAAAGTGAATTTTCTTAACGACTTGTTGTGACTTTACGCTGGACATTGAATTTAAAAACATTTCTACTATGCTCTTGAACTAACTTTATCAGTGAATATTTTTTTGATAAAAATATTCTTTTCCTGCTGTCCCACTGTTCAAGGATGAAGACCCACTTATGAAGAAGCTTTTATTACTCACGTTATTTCCTTTTATGTTTGTCTCGGCGAATAATTACGCAGCAGATGAGATATCAGCTGTTGTGGGGGATCAACCCGTATTTGATGGGGGGGGGGTAGAAGGATCAACAGATCTTGTCAGAGACGCCGTACAGGCCACATCACCACAAATAATTGAAGCAACCTCGTCAGCTACTGCGGTTCAATCCGTTCCTACTATGGGCAGCATGGCCCTACCGGTTGAAGCTGCCCCTGTAGCACCAACGGTCAATAAAGGTGATGCTGCTTTTATGAGCGTGTCGACACTGTTGGTGATTTTGATGACGGTGCCTGGCCTGGCCTTGTTTTATGGCGGATTGGTGCGCAGTAAAAATATGTTGTCAGTATTGATGCAAGTGTTTGGCGTGTTTTCCGTAGTCACTGTACTGTGGGTTATTTTGGGCTATTCCTTGGCTTTCACCAGTGGCACACCGATTATTGGTGGTTTGAGTAAATTATTTTTAAGCGGTATTAACACTGGCTCACTGGCGGCGACTTTTAGCAAGGGTATTTATATCCCAGAATATCTGTTCGTTATGTTTCAAAGTACTTTTGCGGGTATTACCGCTTGTTTGTTTGTGGGTTCATTCGCAGAGCGTGCTAAATTTTCAGCGGTATTAGCCTTTGCCGTTTTATGGTCGTTGTTCAGTTATCTGCCCATTGCGCACATGGTTTGGTACTGGGATGGTCCAGATGCCATTGTTGATGCGGATTCCTTGCAAAACGTTTTATCGAATGCCGGTTTTCTTTGGGCCAAAGGCGCTTTAGATTTTGCCGGTGGTACAGTGGTGCATGTTAATGCCGGTATTGCTGGATTGGTGGGTGCGATTGTGATTGGTCGTCGTGTCGGTTTTGGTAAGGAAAAAATGGCGCCCCATTCTTTAGCCATGACCACCATTGGTGCCGCTTTATTGTGGGTAGGTTGGTTTGGTTTTAATGCCGGTTCCAACTTAGAGGCGACTGGTACCGCTGCCTTAGCTTTCACCAATACTCATATTGCCACCGCTTCTGCGGCAATCGCTTGGTTAGCCATTGAATGGTTAATAAAAGGGAAGCCTTCTATGTTGGGTGTTGCTTCTGGTGTGGTCGCGGGTCTGGTTGCGATTACCCCCGCTTGCGGATTTGTGGGTCCAATGGGCGCGATCATTATTGGTGTGTTAGCCAGTTTATGTTGTTTATTGGCAGTCGATTGCGTTAAGAAAGTATTTAAGATTGACGATGCGCTCGATGTTTTTGCCGTGCATGGTGTTGGCGGTGTGGTGGGTTCAATTTTAACCGGTGTATTCGCGGCGCCAGCGTTGGGTGGTACGGGTATCTGGGACTACGTGGCCAATCAAGTCGCCCCTGAATATTCGATTGCTTCACAAGTGTGGATTCAACTCCAGGCGGTCGTCATCACTTTAATTTGGTCAGGTGTGGTTTCATTGATTGCTTATAAATTAGTGGATTTGGTCATTGGTCTGCGAGTCAGCGAAGAAGAAGAGCGGGCTGGTTTAGATATCAGTTTGCATGATGAAAATGCCTATAACACTTAAAAAACCTTAGGTTTAAAAACCCGTTCTACGATCACATTCGTAGAACGGGTTTTTTTTATGTGCTGAGCTTATTTTTGAGTTAAATCTGTTTTTGTGTGAAATCTATTTTAGTGTTGTGATATCTATTTTAGTGTAAAGAGTGCAGCGGTTATAATCCCAAGCGTTTAGACTGTAACGATTCAAATACACCTTCGGCGCCATAACGGGCGCGTACTTCTGCAAATTGCTGCCATTGTGGATAACTTTGTTTGAAAGTTTGTTCGCTCATGCGTACATCCTTGGTTAAATAAACACGACCGCCCAACTCAAGCAGCAACGCGTCCCAATCATCAAGCTGTCTGAATAAATCAGCATCCAATTTAAAGTCGAGCGCCAGCGTATAACCTTCGATGGGAAAGGATAAATAATTTTGGTTGGCGGCACCCAGCGTTTTTAACACCGCCAAAAAAGAGCCTTTTTGGGATGCGGAAATGCGCGCCAGCATGGCACGCACGCCTTCAATGCCTGCGCTTTTGGGGATAACAAACTGATATTGTGTAAAACCACCCCGGCCATAGAGGCGATTCCAATTGGCAATACCATCGAGCGGATAAAAAAACGGTTGGTAATGTAGGGTTTGTTGGCTAACGGCGGTTAGCACGCGTTGATAATACAAATTATTGAATGCTTGAATGCTAAAACGATTGAGTAAAATTCCCGGTGCATAGCAAGGCACGGATAGTCTTGGTGGCGAACCGGGTACTAACGCGCCTTGCTCGGCATGTTCGCCGATCATCAAGAGTGATCGGCCCAGCGCATCACCTGCGGCTAAACAATCAATCCAAGCGACAGAATAGGTGGCCTGATGGTGTTGTTCAAACAGGTGCAACGCATGTTGCAGATTATGCGCTTTATACGTGGTTTGCGTGATGTTGCTGCTTTGAATAGGCCGCAAACGAAAACAGGCGCGCACAATAATACCGGTAAGGCCCATGCCACCACAGGTGGCAGAAAATAATTCGCGATGATGTTGTTCAGAGCAAATGATTAACTCGCCACTGGCCAGCAATAACTCCAACCAATCGACCTGCGTACTAAAACAGCCAACGCTATGATGGTTTTTGCCGTGCACATCGCTGGCAATGGCGCCGCCAATGGTCACGTATTGCGTACCGGGCGTGACCGGTAAAAACCAGCCTTTGGGCACAAAAAAACGCAGCACTTCTGCTAAGCTAACACCCGCCTGACAGGTCAGTTCGCCGGTGCTCGCATCAAACGCTTCAAATAAACGATGGTTGCGACAGTCGATCACTTGGTCGGCTAATGCACTGTCTCCGTAACTGCGGCCTAAACCCCGGGCAATACACGGGCTAGTTAAGGGCTGGGACTCCGATAATACCGTGGGCAATGCAGTATGCTGGGCATTAATTTGTGGATGCAGTCCCCAGCTGGTTAAATTATTTTGCATGCGTCACTTTGGTATGAACCACAAATACGAAACGTTTGTCGAGATGATATTTGATTACGTAGCCTACACATAAACCCAGTACCGCACCACTGTACCGCAGCAATTTATCTTGAAACAGCCATTCAAATAAAAATTCACTGCCCCAGAAAATCGCAGTGGTGAACAACCCCATGATGGTGTAAAGGACAAAGGTGTGGCCGTCATGGGCAACATCGTGTGTTTGAAAGCGAAAAATATAACGCTTGTCTAAAAAATATTTGACGATCAAGCCACTGCCGGTACCCACCACCATAGAAAACAAAATATTGGCTTGTCCTTCATAGACCCATAGTGCCAGATCTTGACTTAAAATATTCACGGCAATCGCAATGGCTGCACAAAGGCTGTATTGTACGACCAAGGTTATGTTGTTTGAAAATTGAGCGGTAATAACTTTTTACTCCATCGCCATGCTATGAATCCCACCACCACGTTAGCTGTGGCGGTTGCAATAAAAATTCCGGGTAGGCCGATTATTTTCCCGAACAACCAAGCCAAAGGTAAATAAACCAGTATTAATCTTAAACTAGAAAGCATTAAGCCGCCGAGGGGTTTTCCCATGCCATTACCCAAGTTGGTGACGGCCATGATGAGTCCCAGTAATGGATAACTGATGGGTACCCAGCGTAAGTAGGTAACGATAGTCTGTTGTGTGTCGATGTCATTGCTAAAAGTACGGGCTAAAATCGGTGCCAAAAACAATAAGACAATGGCAATGGCGATACCCCAGCACCAAACAAAACGATGTGCGAATTTGAGTCCATTTGTGAGTCGATCAAAGCGCCGGGCACCAAAATTTTGACCAGAGAAAGCAGCGAGTGCGGATGCGCAGGCCATGAGCGTAATTAAACACACAGATTCGACACGCGAGGCCACGCCAAAACCGGCAATCGCCGCGCTACCAAAATCAGCAATCAACCAAGTGGTCAGTGATAAGGAGAGTGGCGTGAGTAAATTACTGCTGGCGGCTGGAATAAACATGCGCAGTAAGTCAGTGAGATGACGACGGTTGTCTGCCATGCTGTTGCTCAGCAATTGTGGTAAATGTAAAAATTTGAGTTTGACCTTCAAAATGTACAGCGATAAACACAAGGCCAAACCATAAGCACAGATGGTTGCTAATGCCGCGCCTTGTAAGCCCATCGCGGGCACGCCCGCAAAACCAAAAATAAAAATAGGGTCAAGTACGCAAATAGAGACGGCGATCATCAACATGATTAAGCTCGGCAGTAGCGCATTACCGGCAGCGCGAATGCTGGCATTGCCGACCATCGGAATCACCACCAAAAAGCAGCCTAAGTACCAGGTATGCATGTAATCATGGATCAACGGCAATAGGGTGTCGTCAGCGCCCATACGTTTAAATAAGGGATCAATGCTGCGAATACCGATCGTGGCAAATCCAATGGCAAGGATGAGTGCAAATAACAAGGATAATGTGCAATAACTTCTAACCAGGTCAGCCCGTTGGCTGCCCAGTGCGCGGCTGATCATGGAGGATGCGCCAATGCCAACACCAAAGGCCAAGCTGTTAATGATGCTGGTAATCGGGAAGGTAAAGCTCATTGCGGCCAGCGCTTGTGTGCCCAGCCGCGACACAAAATAGGTGTCGATTAAGTTCATCAGCATAATCGATAAAATGCCGAAAAATATCGGCACAATCATCTTCATCAGTTGCTTGGCTTCGTTGCCTTGCGTGAGATCGTGGCTGATCACGATAAACCTGCGGTGTTAATCACCAGCAAGCGTTTTTCTGTCATGTGCAAAATCGCATCACGTATTCCTTCGCGGCCCAAACCGCTGTCTTTAACGCCGCCATAAGGCATGGCATCGGCACGCCAAGAAGGTACGTCATTGATGATGACACCGCCGACGGTTAATCCATCCCAAGCCGCCAGCGTATGCGACAAGTTATTGGTGAACACGCCCGCCTGTAAGCCATAACGACTGCGATTAATCTCGTGGATCACATCGGCAAACTGTTCGAAAGGGTAAAGAATGGCCACTGGACCAAATACTTCTTCACAAGCAAGCTTGGCTTCAGGCGGCACGTTTTCTAATAAGGTGGCGTTAATGACGTTGCCTTGACGTTGGTTACCACACAATAAGTTGGCGCCCATTTGCAATGCTTGATCGATCCACTGTTGAATGCGATCAGCCTCTTGTGCTGAGATTACCGGTCCGATGAGCGTTGATTCCAGTTTGGGGTCACCGCAGTGAACGGCAGTCGCTGCGTTTATTAGCTGGCTTTTAAAGGCTGCATAACGGCTGTGATGCACATATATACGTTGCACACTAATACAGCTTTGGCCAGCTTGATAAAAAGCACCGACAATAATGCGTGCAACGGCATCATCTAGATCGGCGTCAGCATCAACTATACAAGCCGCATTTCCGCCCAGCTCCAATACCACTGCTTTTCTACCTGCTTTGGATTTTAATGCCCAGCCCACGTCTGCAGAACCGGTAAAACTCAATAAGTTAAAACGTGGATCTTCACTGAATAAATGAGCGCCATCCCGCGAGCAAGGCAAAATCGAAAATGCGCCGAGCGGTAAGTCAGTTTGTGCTAATACCTCACCGATCATCAATGCGCCCAGTGGGGTTAGGCTGGCAGGTTTCAAAACAAAAGTATTGCCTGCTGCAATCGCCGGTGCAATTTTGTGGGCGGCCAAGTTTAATGGAAAATTAAACGGCGTGATCAGAGCGCAGGGACCAATCGGCACGCGTTTGGTGATGCCGCGATAGCCGCGTGTACGTGGACTGTCGTCTAAGGGCAGATACTCACCGTTAATGCGAGTGGTTTCTTCAGCGGCGATGCGAAAAGTTTCGATCAAGCGGGTGACTTCACCTTGCGCAGCTTGAATCGGTTTGCCCGCTTCTTGACACAAGATGTCAGCGAATTGGTTTTTACGTAGCTGAAATTGAGCTACACAAAAATGTAAAATTTCTGCTCGATGATCGGCCGTTAGGGCAGCCATGGCCGGTTGTGCTTGTACTGCTGCCGCAATGGCTTGCTCAATATGAGCAGGGTTGGCGGTGGCCACATAACCCACGATGTCGCCAGAAAATTTATCGCGCACAATTAAATCACGATTGGGTGCAAGAGGGCGATTGCCGAGATAAAAGGGGTGGTTTTGGTGTTGTGTTGACATGATTTATCGTTTTGCGCATCAGCGCACCCGCCAAAAATGTAACCTGTTCGCGTTATTGCGACAGAACCTCATTTCTTGAATTACTTTTAAGAGGAAGCAATTCACCGATCAATACGGGTAACCCCGTGCGTTTCATCACAGCTATATCGACTGCCTTCCAGTCAATGTTTATACGCTGATTGATGTGTTGCAGAACATTTTGTTGAATAGCCTCGTAGATAGCTCGAGTGTCCACCGGTGTAAGCTGACGATATTGGATCAGCGCATCGGACTGCTGCTGCGTGGGGGTGACTTCTAAAAATAACTGCGACCCCTGCCATCCGAGTTTATAAGGACTATCAATAACGGTAACAGCTGTGCCTATTTCCACTGCTTTGAACAATGCTTCAATATCTTCCGGATATAAACGAATGCAGCCATGACTGGCTCGTTTGCCGACGCTATAAGGTCGATTGGTGCCGTGGATTGCATAATTGGGCCATCCTAAATTTAAAGCATATAAACCTAATGGATTATCGGGTCCTGCAGGAACAATCGAGGGCAAATGCGGCGACTCACGACGAATCGCATCAGTGGGGATCCAATCTGGGTTTTCACGCTTTCGTACAATCTCGGTGACGCCCAGCGGTGTTTGCCAACCTTCTTTACCAATACTCATTGGCACCGTCATCACTTGCGTGGCGTTGATAAAATAAAATAATCGCAGTTCCGATAAATTCAATACGATGCCGTGTCGCGGTACCGGAAGAATGTGTTGTGTGGTAATGGTCAGTACGCTATCCGCTTTTGGTCTGTTTCGTTGTAGCGCCGGATTGGCGGCCAAGAGTTCAACCAAGCCGATATCAAATCGTCGAGCTACTGCCGCCAAGCTTTCATTCTTTTTTAACGTGTAATAATTAATTTCACCAATCAAGTCGCCTTCTATAGCGTAAGTTTTTGGCCACACCTCACCGCAACTAATAAGAAAATAACACGCTGCCAATAACCGCAAACAGCGGATCACCATGCCACACTCCATTATTTTTGACAGCTAATATTTTCCTGCGGGATGCTTGGCTGTGCAGCTTAACCCCAATGACGCACGCGACCAACATCAAGATGAATAAAGTTTGACTGTGGGTAATAGCCTACACCACCGGCCTGCATACTCATCGCTGCTTGATGTAACAGCGTTAATTCTTTTCCAGGCAGGCAAATATCAATGGCCATGCCCTGCATATGCAAGCTTTTTTTGGCCACGCCACTTGAGTGCTTTTGTAATAATTGATTAGTCTTAGGCGAGCGATAACCGGAAATTACATGATAAGCGCCTGGCGTCGCTACCAATTGTTGCAACAGATAGAGTTGATCAAACAGGGTGGGTGTAATGGTGTGGATATCACCGGTGCGATAGTCGCGCATAAAATGATTTAACGCATCTAAGCCCTCAGTCATATAATTGCCCTGCTGCCAATATAGAAGGCGCAATGATTCGCCAGTATGTTGGTTGTAAAAAGCCAATCGCCGCTCACGGGAGCTTGCTAGTAAACGCTGTGGTAAGCTCATGCAGGTCAGCGCGGCAGCGCTGAGTTTAAAAAATTGTCGTCGTGAATTCAGAAATGACATCATAGCAATCTACTGTTTTTGGCAGTCAACAATCAGCTTAGAATTTTGCTTTTAGTATTATAGGAAAACCGCATGATGATCAATCAACTTCGCTTCAGCTTACCAATTTGGATTTTTAGGCGCTATGCTTTCATGAGAAGTGGTTTTATGACAAGGGTATTCGTCACAAGTGCTTTAACTTGTAGTGCTTTAATGGTCATCGGCATCGGCCCAAACAGCTTAGCCGCCAGTTATCCGCTAAACGGAGATGTCGTTGGAGTCGAGCAAGATTACACCGTGCGGGCAGATGATAATTTCTATGCGCTGGCACGCCACTTTGATATCGGTATTGTCGAACTATTAGCAGCCAATCCTGGCGTCGATCCTTGGGCGCCTATAGAAAACAGCAAGCTGCATATTCCGACTTTATATGTGCTCCCTGCTGGCGAGCGACGTGGCATTCTCATCAATCTGGCTGATTTACGATTGTTTTATTTTAAAGACGCTCAAACCGTGTTGACCTTTCCGATCGGCATCGGTAAAGAAGGTTGGCGCACCCCGACGGGCAAAACGCATATTGCCAAAAAACGGGCGAATCCAACTTGGACACCACCGGCATCTATCTTTGTTGAAAAACCCAGTTTGCCTTTTGAAATTCCCGCAGGTCCCGATAATCCCTTAGGTGAATATGCCATGAACCTCGGCTGGGGCAGCTATTTAATTCACGGTACCAATCGCCCGGCAGGTGTTGGTGTGCGGGCCAGTCACGGTTGTATTCGATTATATCCTGAGGATATCAGTGAGTTGTTTGCAGAGGTCAAAGAAGGAACACCCGTAACGGTCGTTGATGCCGACTATAAACTGGCTTGGCAGAATAACCAATTGTGGCTGGAGATCTCTCCAACACAAGAACAAGCGGACGATATTGCCGACTATCAACCACCTAGGCCATTAGATATTCCCCAACTGCGCAGTGAAATAGAAAAGATTTCCAACGCCGTCAGCATCGATTGGCCTCGCGTAGACATGGCGATCAAACAGCGCAATGGTTTGCCCGGCGTGATTGCTAGGCGTTAAGCAATCACGCAAAATCGATCAGGCATAAGTTCTGATGTTGTCTACAGATTTTTTATTTGACGTTTGATTGACGAAAAATTCGATCAGCTCTTTTGCTGGCATCAATCGCCGCTTGATTAGCTTGTCTCGCCGCAGCAGAAGACTCTGCCGCACTGGCCTGTGCTTGACGAGCGGCATCTGACGCCAATGCAGCTTCTTCTTTTGCTTCCTGCGCCATCACTTTTGCTTCACGTGCTAAGCGATTGGTGTCCTGCAATAACGCACGATCTGTTTTGTTTAAGCTGGTGCAGCCACTCACTAATAGACAACCGATAACGCCCAGCGCTGGTAATGTTTTCATACACAATGTTTTCATAAAAAACTCCTGCAAAGGTTTAATAAAGTAGCGGAAAAGCTTATTTGAGGGAAGCCTACTATAGGCTTGCTATACGCAATCGACAATACACATAATTCTATTGATGAATCGCGGATTATAGTCATCGACTAGATCAAATTCAGAGTGCTTTGCGTAATTTCTACGCCAAACTCACTTTAATTAGATCCGAGTGTGTGTGATTAATGGATTTACGAGCCCTTATTTTTAGGGTATTGTTTCTCCTGTGTTATGGGTGGGCAATAGATTGCTTTTGTCAGTTCAATATTGATTGTTCTGATTAAAAAAATAAAAAGCCAATCATAAAAAAACAATCATCAAGAGTGCATTATGCAAATTTTCAGACCAAGTGAGATTGCCAATCGGGACGACATGGCGGCGGGTGCTGCACTACAGAGAAGAATAAACACCCCAAAAAATGAATCCTCGTCACGTTTAGAGGGTATTCAGTTGCCAAGTCAAAGTCGTAATGGTGGTATTGGACGGGGTTTTATCAAAAAAATAGCCTCAACTGTAAAATGCATGCGCGTTTTAAATCCGCTGCAGCTATTTAAAAACCGTACTGAAAGTCAAACCCAGTCAGTAATGCAAAGCAATGTATCAATCACCAGTGTAGTAGCTGAAAAGCCAGTGCTTGATAAGACAAAATTTAACGACCAACTCATTACTCATCGCGTACAGCCAACGCCTAATGCAATTGATACCGTGGTCGTTCCCAAAGTTATTCAATTCAAAAGTGCGGTCAGCATTCCCAAAGTTATTCATGTCAAAACTGCTGGTTTAACCAACGACCTGTATAGGGATCGTTTGGAACAGTCGCTTCGAAACCAATTAAAACAAGTCGCTCATGCCAAAGATGGAAGCGAAAAAATTTCCAGTATTGCGCTAGGGTTTGTGCGGGCATCTGCTGAAAAAAAAATCGGCACCTTAGCAAAGTATCTTGCTAAATCTAAAGAAGGATGTAGTGTTGAAGATCAGCAAAAAATCGAACTTGGGTTATTTGGCGCCACCATTAAACTACATGACAAGCATGAGTTGCTTCAAGCTGTAGAGCAGTGGAGAAAACAGTGTGCTAATAATCAAAAAGCGGGGTTGGATAATAGTATTTATTTTGGTTTGCTAGATAAGCTGTGTCTAAAGGCTTCACAGTCCGAGCCCGAAAAAGCAGAGGCTATCATTCAATCGATTGATCATTCATTGAATAAAAATGGCGTAATTGTTTCTGCAGTTCGCTCTGGCCATGTTAAGGAGTTAATAAAAAAGTTCAATCATCAGTCCGAAGCTAAGTCGGTAGGTACTGCGGCTCTTGTGTCGTTAAGTCAAAAAATGCATGATAAATCCGATTCGATGGTTGAAATATTGCTCGATAATATCAATACGTATGACGATGACATCAGCTTTCTCGATCCCGGTCTCGATGGTATACGTCCTCAAAGGTTTGAAACTCAAAGGCTTGAAATTTGATAATTAGCTATGCCGCCAAATGATCAGTTGCCAGTGATGGTGCTTGGATTTCTATAAACTACCGGCAATCCGTGCAGCGCGATCTTGCGGATTAGGGTGGGAGGATAATAAGCCACCGCCTTCATTGCCCAGTTTTTGCAAAGCGCTAACCGCTGCCTGCGGATTGCGGCCATTGCGTTGTAAAAAACTTAAGCCATAATCATCCGCTTGTTTTTCCTCCACTTGCGAAAACTGTGCGCTGATTATAGCCTGCGAAAACTCACCAATCGCCGATTGTGCGATTTGTCCCGGAACGCCACCCAAAGCCGCCACGCCTTTACGCGCAGCAGAAACCGAGTAGGTCACTTGTGCAGCTTTTTTGCTGTGACCACGAATGACATGACCCACTTCATGGCCGATGACAAACAGCAGCTCATCATCGGTTAATTTATCCATTAGGCCTGAATAAACGCGCACACTGCCGTCCGCCAAAGCAAACGCATTCATCTCATTTTTTAAATACACTTGAAAATGCAGTGGTACCCCATTTTCGGTTTGATGATCAGCGACCAAATGTTGCAAGCGTTGTTGATAAGCGTTGCCTGCCGGTGCTAATTGATTTTCTTTGTCTTGCGCTTCAACAGCTTGTTTGCTGAGTGTACGGATTTGGTCATTGGTGAGCGTCGCGGCTTGTAGAGCATCCATCGCTGCTGAAGACGCGAGTTGTGAATCAATCGTTTCGCAGCCTGTCATGCAAATACTCAGCAGACTAACCAATACCGTGGACCGAAACAGCAAGCGTGATGTCATGGGATTGATCTCCGACCAATAATTTTTAATGAGGGCGCAAGGGTAGCATTAATGGACGGTGTAGCTCTAGGTTTTTGGTGAGGTTATCAATACTGAAGGCAGATTCAACCGCGAAGTGCATAACAGTTTAAGCGGCGAAAGCCGCCAGTTGATCCTGCATTAAAACAGCAGGAGATTTAAAAGCAAGCGATTTTCTAGGACGAAGGTTTAACTGATTAACAGCGAATGAAACCTGG
>JANNXD010000087.1:0-2061 GCA_031409375.1 Gammaproteobacteria bacterium
GCCAAGCAGTATGATCAACATAGAATTAATATAATTGATACACCAGGGCACGTAGATTTTACAATTGAAGTAGAGCGTTCACTGCGTGTATTAGATGGGGCTGTGGTAGTTTTCTGCGGCACTTCAGGTGTGGAGCCGCAGTCTGAGACGGTCTGGCGTCAAGCGAATAAATATAAAGTGCCCCGTATTGTGTTTGTTAATAAAATGGATCGTCCTGGAGCTGATTTCGCTAGGGTTGTTGCGCAAATAAGGACTCGTTTGGGTGCTAAAGCAATTCCAATTCAACTTAATATCGGTTCTGAAGAGCATTTTGACGGTGTTGTTGATTTAGTAAAAATGCAGGCCATCTACTGGACAGTAGAGGATCAAGGCATGACATTTCGAAGTGAGCCAATTCCTGCCTCGTTACTCGATCAAGCCAAGATTTTGCGCGAGCAGATGGTGGAATCTGCGGCTGAATCTAGCGAAGTTTTGATGGAAAAATATTTAGAAGGTGGCGAACTTACTGAGGCAGAAATCAAATCTGGTTTACGTCATCAAGTATTAGCCAATGAAATCGTAGTGGCTTTATGTGGGTCTGCCTTTAAAAATAAGGGCGTGCAAGCCATGTTAGATGCGGTCATCGACTATCTTCCAGCCCCGGATGATGTCCCGGCGATTACTGGTGTATTGCCAGATACGGAAGAGGTTGCTGAGCGACATTCTTCTGATAATGAGCCATTCTCAGCGCTAGCTTTTAAAATTGCAACTGACCCTTTTGTAGGTAATTTAACATTCTTTCGGGTTTATTCAGGTGTACTTAACTCTGGAGACGGTGTTTATAACTCGGTGAAAGGTCGTAAAGAAAGAATAGGCCGTTTGTTGCAAATGCATGCCAATACGCGCGAAGAAATTAAAGAAGTGCGAGCAGGTGATATTGCTGCGGCTGTAGGTTTAAAAGACGTGACAACCGGTGATACATTATGTGATTTGAGTAAGCAAATCATCCTAGAGCGTATGGAATTCCCAGAACCTGTGATCTCTGTTGCCGTAGAGCCAAAGTCAAAGGCTGATCAAGAAAAGATGGGGCTGGCGCTATCCCGTTTAGCACAGGAGGATCCATCTTTTCGTGTTCGTACGGATGAGGAATCAGGTCAAACTATTATTTCAGGAATGGGTGAGCTGCACTTAGATATTATTGTGGATCGAATGCGCCGTGAGTTTAAGGTAGAGGCTAACATTGGTAAGCCGCAGGTGGCATACCGAGAGACAATTCGTAAAAAAGTTGATGTTGAAGGTAAATATGTTAAGCAGTCGGGTGGACGTGGTCAATATGGTCACGTCAAAATGCGTTTCGAGCCAATAGATCAAGGCTCAGATTTTGAGTTTGTGATCGAAATTCATGGCGGTACTGTTCCAAAAGAATATTTCAACGCTATTGAAAAGGGTGTAGAGCAGCAACTGATTCAGGGTGTGGTTGCTGGTTTTCCAGTGTTGGGCGTGCGTGCCATTCTTTATGATGGTTCCTATCATGAGGTTGACTCAAACGAGAATGCTTTTCGCATGGCTGGTATGATGGCCACAAAAAAAGGGGTTCAAGAAGCTAGTCCTGTGGTGCTTGAGCCGATCATGAACGTGGAAGTGGTTACGCCTGAAGATTACATGGGTGATGTTGTAGGTGATTTGAATCGTCGTCGAGGCATGATCTCTGGTATGGATGATGTGCCTGCTGGAAAAGCGGTGCGTGCAGAAGTTCCTCTTTCTGAAATGTTCGGTTATGCAACTTCATTGCGATCAGCAACTCAAGGACGGGCAAGTTTTGCAATGGAATTTGTTAAGTATGCTGAGGCGCCTCAGAATGTTGCCGATGCCATCATAAAGAAACGTTGATATGGGTTGTATCGCTTGAGTATTGTGTTTTATTGCTACATGCGGAAATGTATTGATTGAATATTATAAATCTGGGTATTAAAGGAGTTAAATATCATGGCGAAAGAGAAATTTCAAAGAAACAAACCACACGTTAACGTTGGCACAATTGGCCACGTCGATCATGGAAAAACAACGTTAACGGCAGCACTT
>JANNXD010000088.1:0-59417 GCA_031409375.1 Gammaproteobacteria bacterium
GCACAGCAGGCAAGATTTTTATGGGTTTTAAAACACTAAAACCCTGGTACTAACGAGGCAGCGTCGGTCAGCTGCATAGTCGGTGAGGTTCTATCTTAAATTATTAGATTTTTTGTCTGGACTTGGGGGTCCACTTTACACCAACAAGGGGCATCAACTTTCGGTATTGATTGGGTTGAGTTGAGATTGGGCTTTGCGGCGTGGAATACCCAGCTTCTGGCGTTTTTCCCATAAAGTTTTGCGGCTAATACCGAGCTTTACTGCGAGTTCAGTTTCATTCATCTGCTCTTGATTATCTAAAATAAAACGCTGCAGGTATTGTTCAAGCGAAGCATCATTACTGAAGCCCGTCAGTGGCAGCGCGGTATTAAGTGGCAAACCCAGCAAATCAGGTTCAATAATTGCGCTATCGGTAAGCACCACCGCACGTTCAACGGCATGCTCAAGCTCACGCACATTCCCAGGCCAAGCATAGCCTTGTAGTGCTGCCAAACTTTTGGGACTAAAACTCAAGCCCACACGTCGTGCTTTTTGCTGCATATTGACCAAAAAAAACTGCGCCAAGGCTAAGACATCCTCACCTCGCTCGCGTAGGGCAGGCAAACGCAATTCAATAACATGCAGTCGATAAAATAGATCTTCACGAAACTTACCCTGCACAATCAACTCCCGCAAATTACGATGTGTAGCGGCAATCAAGCGAATATCGACACGTCTTGCTAGGGTAGCGCCAACTGGGCGAACCTCTTTTTCCTGTAGTAATCGTAATAAACGTGCTTGCGCTTCTAACGGCAACTCCCCAATTTCATCTAAAAATAAACTACCGCCGTCCGCTGCTTCGACTAAGCCGGTGCGTGCCGCGTACGCGCCGGTAAAAGCACCTTTCTCATGACCAAATAATTCTGCTTCGATCAGCGATTCAGGGATTGCCGCACAATTTACAGAGATAAATGGTCCAAAAGCACGATGACCATGCTGGTGCAAGGCTTTAGCCACTAATTCTTTGCCAGTGCCTGACTCACCTAACACTAGCACCGTGCTATCCACCGGCGCGACCTTTTCCAGCAAATGATACAAGCGCTGCATTAACGGACTATCGCCAATCATGCCGTAATCACGATTTTGCGCTGTTTCAATTGCGTGTATTTTCGGTGGGTTACGTAGGTTTTGTTTAACCAGCTTAATCAGCTCATCATGATCAAATGGTTTAGCAATGTAATCGACCGCACCTTTCTTAAGAGCAGCAACAGCAGACTTCAAGCTGGCATAACTGGTCATAACCAGTACAGAAGTCGGAGCTGCCAAGGCAATCAAATCTGTGCCCTCACCATCCGGCAAACGAACATCCGTAATAATTAAATCAAACGCAGACCAATCTGAAAAGCTTTTTGCTTGCTGCAAGCTATCGGCTTCATAAACACAAAAACCATGGCGAGATAGTAATCTCACCATCGATTGACGAATAATGGTTTCGTCTTCAACCACCAACAGCTGATAGATAGGACAGACATTCATCAATAGAAACACTCAGCCATATCAAAATTTCTGGTAATTTAACAGGTTTGCTTGCGGTTATCGAGGCGCAATAAGTGAAGGCGAGCTGCCTCCTATTAAACCTAAGCCTACTTTCAAAGCGATCGAGTTATTTTTGACTCGAATACGGATCTTGCATTTTTCGCCAAACCAACCACTGGGCCGCCCCCGGATGCTGCCAAGTGATGGCTGCAACCTCATCTACCCAATGATCCGCATGCACCCACAAATGAGGGATCGCGATCAATTCGTTACCCCGATAAAGCAAAGGCCAATGCGCACGTAACCAGGGTGGGACTTGCAGATCCTGGAATAAATTTTTTAATGAATGATGCGGACGATTTGCCGCACGGGGTACGCATTCACCACCCTGCCGATAACGCACTTTCAGCCCAGCTAGATTCCCCAGTAATTGGCCATGCACTTGAGCACCCGAAAACCAATGCGTATCAACAAACCATAAACACTGCTGAAATCGATATAGATGATAATGCTGAGATTGCCCAACTTGCTGCGCGAGCACCGTATTGATCCAGTCCTGCGAAACCAACTCCCCCATCAATCCTCGTAACCAAGTCGCCAACAATAATCGCTGCACATCCAGCGGAAACTGGTGTAATTCTATTAAGGACAATATGGTTGGAGTCACCAACACTTGTTGCAAATAAGGCGCTAGTAGCCAAGTCTGCGCATTGTCTTGCTGCTGCGCCTGCAGAGCCAGCTGCGCAAACTGTTGAGCCACAACCGGCCACTGCTGCGCCAACAACGGCAGTACTTGATGGCGCATAAAATTACGCCGCCAGCTTAACTGTTGATTACTTGGATCCTCTATCCAGTTAAGCGCTAATTGCTGTGCAACATCGACAATTTGTGTCCGCGAAAATAATAACCAGGGTCTCAACAATAACAAACTGTTCGGATTATTCTGCATTTGCCTACGTTGCATTTGCATGCCCTGCAATCCATAGAGACCAGTACCTCGGCATAAACGCAGCAGTAAGGTTTCAGCCTGATCTTGCTGGTGATGTGCTAATAACAAGGGTTCATCCTCCGCTACCACTTGAGCAAAAGCTTGATATCGGCAACGACGCAACTGTGCTTCTGATACTTTGGCACTCGCCTCAAGATATTGCACGAACAGGGGGATATTTAACAACTGGCACTGTCGCTGACAGTGCCGCACCCATTCATCTGCTTGCGCAGCCACGGCATGATGCACATGCACAGCCGCCAAATTTAAGGAAAGCTGTGTACAGACTTGAGCGCTCAGGACTAATAACACACTGGAATCAACACCACCGCTATAGGCAATCCAGACTCGCGAACCGGGGGAATAAGCTGACAAACAAGCCACTAAACTCGCTTGCATTTCAGTGATCATCTAATACAAATACTCATAACGGATGCATTCCTAAATCCGCTTGTCGCACAGATGTCGTCTGGGTGAGGGGTAACTTTCACGCGCCTATTGCCATTAAGCGTTGATAACGTCGGGCCAACAAATCGTCCATCGGTTGTGCAGTTAATAGTGGCAGCTGCGTTAATAAAGCTTGTTTTAACGTGATCGCCATTTGGTTGGGCGAACGGTGTGCACCACCGGCCGGCTCATTTAAAATAGCATCCACCAATCCCAATGAGAGCAAACGCGGCGCCGTAATCCCCATTGCTTCAGCCGCATCGGGTGCCTTATCAGCTGTTTTCCATAATATAGAGGCACACCCTTCCGGCGAAATCACCGAATAAGTGCTGTATTGCAACATTTGTAAATGATCACAAACACCAATCGCCAACGCACCACCCGACCCACCCTCGCCAATCACAGTCGAGATAATCGGCGTTTTTAAATCCGACATTAGTTGAATACTGCTGGCAATCGCTTCACTTTGACCCCGCTCTTCAGCATCAATACCTGGGTAAGCACCAGGGGTATCGATTAAAGTAATAACTGGTAAGTGGAAACGCTCCGCCATTTTCATTAGACGCATAGCCTTACGATAACCTTCCGGCTTAGGCATACCAAAATTACGAAACACTTTTTCTTTGACTGTCTGGCCTTTTTCGTGGCCGATCAGCATAACGGAAATATCACCCAGCTTACCAATACCGCCAATAATCGCGTGATCATCGCCAAAGTGACGATCCCCATGAAGCTCGTCAAAATCAGTGAGCAGGGCTTGAATATATTCACGCGTATGCGGCCGCTGGGGATGCCTTGCGACCTGAGCCACTTGCCAGGAGCTGAGATCAGCATAAATCGCCTTAATCAGCGCTTCGTTTTTACCACGCAATCGCTGAATTTCATCAGCAATATTCACTTCGGAACTGCTTTCAAGTGTACGCAACTCATCAATTTTGGATTCCAGATCAGCGATCTGTTGTTCAAAATCCAGCACATTGTGTTTCATCAGCAGCAGACTCTTGAAGTTTTTTGGAAATTTATCAATTTGCATTATCATCAGGCGCGGTTAGAGTTGCAAGTTTTCCAACAACTTCTTACAGGACACCTGCCAATGAAGCCTCTGTTATGTTACCTGGTCGGCGGTGCCGTAAGAGATAAACTCCTTAAATTACCCGTAAAAGACCGTGATTGGGTAGTAGTCGGCAGCAATCCGGAAGAAATGATGGCAAGGGGATTTACTACCGTTGGGCACAACTTCCCAGTGTTTTTGCATCCGCAGACACATGAAGAATATGCCTTAGCTCGTACTGAACGCAAACAAGGCCAGGGCCATCAGGGTTTTGAATGTTATACAGGCGAGGATGTGACGCTTGAACAAGATCTTTCGCGACGCGATCTGACCATTAATGCCATGGTAGAGAATGTCTTTGTCGAAAGTGCGCTTACCAAAAATGATCAACCCGTGTTAATTGATCCATTTAATGGCCAAGCAGATCTTAACGCCCGCTGCTTACGCCATGTCTCAGCAGCCTTTACTGAGGATCCTTTGCGCGTCTTGCGCGTGGCACGCTTTCGTGCACAACTTGGACAATTTGATTTTCAACTGCACCCCGAAACCCAGCAGTTAATGACCCAAATGAGCCAATCAGGTGAGCTGACGCAACTAACTCCAGAGCGAGTATGGAAAGAAATCAAAAAGGCTTTCGATACTCAGCACGCACACTTATTCTGGCAAACTTTAGCGGAGGTTGGCGCATTGGCGCATACATTACCTATATTTGCAGATTTATATGAAGATCAACCACGCTGGCAGGCGTCATTACAAGCATTACAACATGCCAGCTTACACACACCCTCCGCCGAAATTCGTTTCGCTTGTTGGTGCCATTTGCTAACAGCAGATGAACTACACACCTTACGCAAACAACTTAAAGCACCGCATGTCTTTCTCGATTATGCACAATTACTTGCTTTGCTTGCCCAACAACTGGACAAGCTCGCTACGCTATCTACCGAAGCGTTATGGGTGCTGCTCAAAACTGTTAATGCACAACGCAAAAACGAACGTTTTGCTGATCTTCTCGTAGGCTTGAAAGCAATAAATAGAGAAAATCATGACAAACTCACTGCTTGCAATTATCTCAAACAAGCAGCAGCGTTACTCAGTACTGTCGATATAAAGACACTGATGCGCCAAAAATTAAACGGCGAACAATTGGGTATCGCAATTCGTCAACAAGGCATTGAATTGCTGAAGCAACTGCGCAGCGACTTTTACTCAACCCATCGCACTATACAGACTTAGGCCAGCAGATCAATTAGCTACTTGCCATCGCCGCCATAATGAAACTTTCTGGAAAGTCAGCATTGGAATACACCTCTTGCACATCGTCTAAATCTTCCAAACGCTCGAGCAATCTATAAACTTTTGTGGCGACTTCCACATCATCGACAGTTACTTGCAACGCAGCAGAAAAGCTGATGTCAGCAAGTTCGGGCTCAAGTTTGGAGGCACTTAAAGCAAGTTTCACCGCGTTAAATGCGTCGGGACTTGTAATAATTTCACTGCTGCCATCATCAAAAGTCTGTACATCATCGGCGCCCGCATCTAAAGCAATTTCCAATAATTGATTCTCGTCAGTGCCAGCAGCAAAATACAGCTCACCTCGCTTTTGGAATAAATAACTGACCGAACCATCGGTACCCAAATTACCACCTGCTTTGGTAAAAGCATGCCTTACTTCTGACACCGTACGATTTCGATTATCGGTGAGCGTATAAACCAATACAGCGATGCCGCCTGGCCCATAACCTTCATAGATCACTTCTTCAAGATTTTCATTATTATCGTCACCAACACCCCGTTTAATAGCGCGTTCAATGGTGTCTTTGGTCATATTGGCACACAACGCCTTGTCGACAGCAATACGTAAGCGAGGATTGTCTTCAACCACCCCGCCTCCGACTTTGGCAGAAACGGTAATTTCCCGTATCAACTTAGTGAAAACTTTGCCGCGTTTAGCATCTTGTGCATTTTTACGATGCTTGATATTGGCCCATTTACTGTGACCTGCCATTTGAAAAATCCTCTCTTTCAAATTAAATATTGTTGGCCCAGAGAACCTGTTTCAGCAAACCGCTAGTTTGGGCAAGACTTTCCGCTACCATCACAGCGGTACGGCGCATGATGTTGTAGCCAACTCGTGGGTTTTGTTGCACGAGTTTACGCAATCGCTCACCATCGATCTGTATCACTTTAACGGGTCCGTAACAACGAACATCGGCGGTGCGTTTCTTCTGACATAGCCAACCGATTTCACCAAAGATTTCTTTCTCGTCCTTGGAAATAACCACTTCGGCGCTGGTGATTTCAGAATTTCTGGACACCACTTCAAGTGAACCGTTACAAAGGACATAGAGATCAAAGCGATCAACATCGTTTTCCTGTATCAATAATGTGCCATCATCCAAGTGATGCATTTTACTAAATAAAGAAATTTCATCGATTTCATCGGCGCTCAGGTCTTCAAACAACTCGAGCTTTAATAACGTTTCCCCGATGATCAAACGATTATCGAGTTGATAATTATCTTCGTTGCCTATCCCTGTAGTCATGTGTTGTTAGTCCTTTAAAAAAATGACCCTTAAAAATCAGCGTTTTTCAATTTTTGGATCTTGCCAGCTGCCCTGCATACTAAAATTCAACTCAGTGAGTTTATCTAAACGATCCCCTAAGGCTTGTTCAATTAAAAAAACCGTTGCTGCTGCGGGCAAACCACCGGTGGCAGCGGCGGGTAAAACCAAATTGCGGCTGACCGGCAAGGTCACAGTTAGACGTTGATCCAATTGACGATGCAAAAGATCGGCATTGCCGCTGACTTTAAACGTCGCCGCTGGGCCTTTGAGCACAAAATTATCGGTATGCATTTGTGTATTGGCTAAGACAAAATTGCCTTTGATCTCATCAAACGCCAACCCTTTTTTAAATAGATCTGAAAAATCTAATTGCATACGCCGGATGATGGTTTCAAAATTCATAATGCCCGCCACCCGGACTGATGCAGTAGTGGTATCAACTTTCAATAAACGACCATTATTCATCGTCACATCCAGATTGCCTTCTAAACGTGAAATGGCTAAATCGGTTGGATTACCAGACCAGGTCAGGTCAACATTTAACTGTGCAGCTTTAGCATCAATCACAGGCGGATAATCCCAAGCCGCTAAAAATCCTAGCATGTTATCGGTGGCTAATTGCCCGACAAATTGACTGGTTTGCGGCAATTGCACACTGTTAAGCGTTACACTGCTGGTTTCCGGTTGCCAACGCCACCGACCACGGCCTTGTAAATTGACTTGCTTAATGTGCGCTTTTATATCTTGAAAAAATAAACCCGTTGCCGACGATTGAATCTGTGTCTGCAAGCTACCCAAATTTTTTCCGTGCTTGATAATTTGCGCAACACTCAACTGCATCGCCGGAAAAGCATCAGGAATAAAATTCGGTGGAGCGGATATCGGTGGTGGCGTGGGCACTACAGAGGGTGCAGGTATTGATAACGGTTTGGCTATTGATAAGGGCTCAAGCCCTGACTGTGTACTTAACGGTAACTGCAAACGCGCGATGCGCAGGGGTAATACTTGATCCGCATTAACTCGACTCAATGCTGCAAACCCATGATCTGCCCAATGCCGAACCAATGCTAAAGGCACTTCTGCTTCCGCATCAAGATTCAAGCTGTTAATGGCAACCTGCCAATCTTGTTGGCGTGGCGTCACCTTTAATTTCGTGCTGCCAAGCTCCGTATCTTTCCATCGCAAATTATTTAAGGATAAATCCAATGCATGTAAACTCAACAACAAATCTGACCAAGAAGAACTTTGTGCTTTGCCTGCCTGACTGAGTGAATGACTGTTCAGCACACTTTTACGCTCAGGAAAAACCGCCATCCATTGCTGTAAATCGATACTCGGTAATCGACCACTCACAGTGATACCTGAGGGTAAATTAAAACCGCGAGCCTCGTTATACGCCTCACCAAAAGCAAATCGCATAGACTCCTTCTGTTTGATAAACCGCACCCAAGATCCATAACGAATATCAATCGCAGGTTGCAGCGGGTCTAATTGTTGGCGATAACGCAGATTTAAGCTTTGTTTGCCATCTAATCCGAAAGGTGGAGGCAATTCAATTTTGACGCCTTTTAAATCCGTATCCACTTGTAAAAAAGCACCTTGCATTTGCTGCCAGGGGGTCAATACCAATTGGGCTTGATACGCAGTTGCACCACTGGCGTAAGTCACAATCGGTTGTTGCAACCACTCATTAAAGAGTTTAAGCGGCATATTTCCGCTAAACTCACTGACAATTGCTCGGCTATTGGTAATCGATTCAGTATGCGTTCTGCCTTTCAGTGGTTGATCAAACAACACCGCTTGCCAACTGGGGATGCTCACGCCTTTTTCAGTATCATAGGTCAGCTCGCCATTGAATTTTTGGGCGCTTAATTTTAATACTGGAAAATCAACATTCACGTTTTCAAATTGCGTACGCACGTTAGCCCATAAAGGACGTGATTTTTTTTTCTGCACAGCAACACCCAATGGCGCATCCAGTTGTAGATGTATCTTAATCGCTCCCTGCACATTTACGGCAGTAAGCAACCCGGCCAAGCTTTCTTGCAAGGGGCTCTGCGCCAATACCGCAAGACCGGTTTGTGCATCGCCCACAGCATCTGCCTGCAGCTTTAAACGCAACTCATCATTAATTTCAGCGATCGTTAATTGGCTGGGCAATATTTTGGCATCCAACATCTTAGCTTGCTGCAAACTCACTTGTATATTTTTACCATCAACGCTCACTTGTCCCTGTGCTTGTTCCAAACGTGGCCACGGTGGCAAATAATCAATCGTGGCATTATTAAATTGGTAACGCATCAATAAGCTTTTCGCCAATGGGTCATATTTTTTTTGCATATGCCGATTTTTATGTAAACGCCCCTGATACAAAAAATCAGCTTGCTGAATATCACCATCTAACACAGCCATTTCTAACCAGCGCACTATATTGGGTGCGATCACTTTAGTTGGTAAGTAAACGCCAGCGGCTTTGCCGTTGGCATGACGAAACTGTGCTTGTAATGTCAGCAAAGGTGCTTCATTAGCAAACTGTGTCAGCGATGCTTGTCCATGCGCAATGGCATCCGCATTGAGCGTTTCTAAATTGGGCAACTGCAATTGCCATTGATTGGGCTGCACAATCAACATTGCCTGCCCTTTAACTCTAACAGCAGGCAACGCTTGCCGAAAAACACTGGGCCAGTCAAATACCAATTGTGGGCTATCCAGTTGTACCATGACATGCGTTTGCCGCGTAACCTTGTCGCCGGCCCGCTTACCCTGCAGCTGCGCGTGCAAACCGGTGAATCCGGGCCAATCATTATGGGCGTTTAGCGCCAAATCGGTTAACTGCAACTGCCAACTTTGTTCTGCTTCAGTCTGCAACCAAGATAAATGACGCACCTGGCCTTTGGGTGAATATTGATGCAACTCGTTTATCCACGACGCCATGGATCGCTTTTTTAAAAGCGGCGCACGATGTTCTAGGATTAAGCTGGATACGGAGGGTACCAGTGAAGCCACAAGCGGATCGAATTGCGCGACCGCATTGATGAGTTCATGTAGTGGTGCTAGATCAAAATCTGCCAACTGAACATGCCGCGAAGCCGGCTGGTTAGCCTGAGCCTGCCGATCAAAACGCAACGAAGGCAGTGTCCACTGCTGGTTAGCGACATGCCAAGTTGTCGGTTGCAATTGTAAAGACCATTGTTGCCGATGATCATATTGCCAATCAAACGCGCCTTGCCAGTGATCTACACGATAACTATGCCATTGATAACGCCAACGCGCTTGATCCAACTCAACACGACCATGCATCTTTTGCAAACGCCCTGACTGCAGCGTCAACCAAGCTTCGGCTTGACCAGACAACGCATCTAAAGTGATATTCATCGGTAACTGCGCACTGATCCAGGGTTTAATATCGGTATGATCTAATTTCAGATAAGCTCGGGTCTGCCAGGTTTCAGGCGATAAAGACTGCCCCAAAATATGCGCAATCAAGGTCAAGCTGACTGGATTGGTTTTCAATAGGGTGAGCTGGCTGAATAATTGATACTGCTGATCTTGCTTATGCAGCGCCAAACGCTGCATCCATAATTTTTGCGGTAACAAGGGCGCATCAACCTCCACCTCCCCATATAAAAACTTAAGCCATTGCGGTGAAAATTGGGGCGAAAGATGAGAGGGTTCCACTTGCAAATTAATGTCATCCAAGACCAAACCACGCTGTGCAATCAGTGAATCCAACCACAACAAGGTTTGATGCATACGCGACGCACGCCGTAATGGTGATTGACCTGATGATTGACCGGGTTGCAAGGCATCAAAACCACTGACGCGCCATTCATCATGCTCCGTTTGCCAAACACGCACATTTAATCCGTTTAATTGCAGAAAACGTAAGCGCAATTGCTGATGCCACAAAGAGGCCAAACCATCAACGCCCACCCAACACAACTTCATGGTGAGCGGTGGGCGTGTAGCGTCAAGCGACATCACCCGAATATCCCGTAGCACAATATTGGGAGCCAACAAATGACCGCTGACTTGGATAGCACCAATGCTAACCTGGGTCGACAAGCGTTGTGTTAACCAGTATTCAATACCTGAACGATGCTCTGGAATCACCTTGGCTAAAAAGCGTCCTGACCAAACATAAACAACAGACAAAACCAGCAGCAGCCATAACAAACGACTGATCCAGTGATTACATCGGGACCACATCAAATTGTTCCTGGCTAGATGAAGTTTCAACTTGGAAGTGGATTTTTTTTTGCAAGCGCCCAGCCAGATTTGCCATGTGGACGGCGTCTTCATTTAACAAACGATCCACCACAGCAGGTGAAGCAATCACTCGATAAGCGTCCGCTTTATAAGTGGAGACACCACGCAGAATTTCTCGCGCAATATCATAAGCAACGCTTTGTGCGGTTTTAATAAAGCCCCGCCCCTGACACGCTGCGCAGGACTCACACAAGGTGTGCTGTAAACTTTCTCGCGTACGCTTGCGCGTCATTTCCACTAAACCCAATGCTGACAAAGTGGAGACATTCGTTTTAATCCGGTCACGACTGAGCATTTCTTTAAAATGTGCTAACAATTCGTATCCTTGTTCAGCATCCTGCAGATCAATAAAATCAATCACAATAATGCCACCTAAATTGCGTAGCCGCAGTTGTCTAGCAATGGCCTCACTGGCTTCAATATTGGTTTTAAAAAAAGTATCTTGCAGATCATATGCGCCGATATACGCCCCTGTGTTGACATCAATCGTGGTCATGGCCTCCGTTTGATCCAGCACCAAATACCCACCTGAGGGCAATGGTACTTGTCGCTGCAACGCCTTGTGAATTTCGTCTTCAATATGATGAACATCAAATAAGGGACTATCCTCCGTATAAAGCTCGAGGTTCACAACCTTACCTTGCATCAACTGCGCGACAAACGCGAGGGCTTGCGTATAAGCATATTGACTATCCATGGTAATTTTTACCACGCTTGGCCGCCACAAATCCCGTATTGCCCTCAAATACAAAGGTAAGTCTTCATACACGCACGACTTGATTGGCGCACCACTGAATTTCGTTTGCACAGATTGCCACAGATTTTTTAATAATCTGAAATCGTCAATCAACACAGTGTCATCAATCCCTTCTGCCACCGTACGCACAATCAAACCACATGGTTGGCC
This sequence comes from Gammaproteobacteria bacterium, assembly GCA_031409375.1. Classification (GTDB taxonomy): domain Bacteria; phylum Pseudomonadota; class Gammaproteobacteria; order Pseudomonadales; family JANQJO01; genus JANNXD01. The sequence goes on from JANNXD010000088.1 coordinate 11,745, forward strand.
ACCATCACTGGTGATTAACGGCTGTAGCATACTTTGCAAACGATCACGCTCGGCTGGATCAGCAATTTTTTGGGATATCCCTAAGTGAGTCGTATAAGGCAGTAGCACCAAATAAGGCGACGCCAATGACAATCGTGTTGTCAAACGTGCGCCTTTATTGCCCAGAGGATCCTTCATCACCTGCACAATCAGCGTCTGGCCTTCTCGAACTAATTGTGTAATATTTTTTTCACTGGATGCTGCTGAATCAGCATCCAGAATATCAGCAGCATGAATAAGTGCCGCACGTGCTAGACCAATATCCACAAAGGCGGCCTGCATACCCTGCAATACACGAGTTACCTTACCTTTAAAAATACAACCGACACAGCCACGAGAAGCTGGACGTTCAATATGAATTTCTTGCAGTAGATCACGTTCAACCACAGCAACGCGTGTTTCTGTCTGCGTAACATTAATTAAAATATGCGTCTGCAAAATTTCCATAGATCTTCTTAACGAAGGACTGCTTACTGGACACGTCGCCAACGATGCATCAAATTAGCACACACTGGCCAGATAAATGCGCTGGTTAACGCTGGCCAATAATAACCAAACGATTCACTGACACTGCGGCCAGCCAATCCCAACAAAGTTCGCGTTGATACCATTTGCATGGCGATCAACAAACCGATCACGGCTGCTTGCTGCCATATCGGAAAAACCCGTAACCGTTGATAGAGCAAAAAAACACAATACCCCATCAGCGCAAAACCAGTGGCATGCACACCCAACACATCACCACGCAACGCATCCACCCATAAACCCACAAGCCAAGCACTGCAAACACCAACGTACGCAGGGACAAACAACAACCAGTAAATTAAAATCAACACCACAAAATGAGGGCGAAACGGCAATAATTCAGAGGGCAACTGCACTAAATCAAACAACGAAGCCAATAACAGACTGCTCAGCAGACCAAAAATGGAATAACTAGATGCGCTCATTCGCTTGGCTCCACATCTAACGCTAAATCAGACTGCTCTCGCATCAGAATCAACACATGACGAATACGATCCAATTTGGATAACGGCTGTGCTTCAACGCGAGCAAATGGCTTACCCGCATCATGATTCACCAGGGTAACCTTCGCAACCGGATAACCAAAAGGAAATCGACCGCCGATATCTGAACTCACCAACAAATCACCGATTTGAATATCTGCTGTATTGGGCACATCGGTTAAATACAATTTATCCAACAAGCCACTGCCCACCGCAATGCCTCGAATACCTTTATCGTTAATTTGAATCGGAACCGCATGTACCGGATCGGTCACCAACAAAGCGCGGCTGGTGCGTGCATTGACATGAATCACTTGGCCAATCAAACCATCTGCATCCAGCACTGTTTGCCCTTCTTGAATGCCGACATTTTTACCTTGATCCAAAATCATTTCATGACGGTACGGGTCCGCATCCACTCCGATAATTTCGGCAATGACCACTTTTTCTGACAATCGCTCAGAAGAATGCAACAGCGCCCGCAAGCGCTCGTTTTCGGTAATTAACGCGGCCATTTTTTCAACGTGACGACTTAACAACAAGACTTCTTGACGTAAAGTGGCATTGTTTTTTTGCAAGGTATCACGAGTGACCCAATGTTCTTGCCGCCAAATCAGCAATTGCTGTGGCCAATCGGCAATATACAACACGGGATCGACGATATAACCCAAAGCAAAACGCACCTCTTGCATAAACGCACGCTCACGCAGCACGAGCAGCGTAGCGGACAATATCATCATCATTAATAAACGATAACCCGGCAGCGAGTTACGCATGAACAAGGTGTCGATGTGGGAACTCCGACCTTAAATTAAAAAATATTCAAGTATGACGGATGTTACGCAGAGCATATGCCTAGATAGAGTGAACCCTTATCGGCGAGCGTTTGACACCACCCTAACCCTCCCCTTGTCAAGGGACGTATTAGTCTCAAGTGAATAGTGGCGATTTTTTATCTGCGTTACATCGGTTAATCGGTAGAAAATAAATCAAAGCCACGTTTTTCCATGATTTCCATGGCTCGACCGCCGCCACGGGCCACACAGGTTAACGGATCATCGGCAACGATCACCGGCAAACCGGTTTCTTCACTAATTAAACGATCCAAATCACGCAGCAAAGCACCACCACCGGTTAACACCAATCCGCTTTCCGCAATATCGGAAGCCAGTTCAGGCGGCGATTGCTCCAACGCACTTTTCACGGCATCAACAATCTGTGACAAAGGTTCTTGCAGTGCATCGAGGATTTCAGCGCTATTTAACGTAAAACTACGCGGTACCCCTTCCGCTAAATTTCGACCACGAACATCAATTTCTAGAATTTCACCGCTGGGATAAGCGCAACCAATTTCTTGTTTAATACGTTCGGCCGTGGCTTCGCCAATCAATGAACCATAATTGCGGCGAACATAAGTAACAATAGCCTCATCAAATTTATCACCACCGACACGCACCGACTCGGAGTACACCACACCATTCAAAGAAATAATAGCGATCTCGGTAGTGCCGCCACCGATATCCACCACCATTGAACCATTGGCTTCTTCAACCGGCAGACCCGCGCCAATGGCAGCAGCCATTGGTTCTTCAATTAAATACACTTCCCGCGCACCGGCCCCCATCGCTGACTCTTTAATGGCTCGGCGTTCCACTTGCGTTGACTTGCAAGGCACGCAGACCAAAACGCGCGGGCTGGGCGATATAAAACTGTTTTGATGTGCTTTATGAATAAAATGCTGCAACATTTTTTCGGTGACATGGAAGTCTGCAATGACACCATCTTTTAACGGTCGAATCGCGGTGATATTGCCCGGCGTACGCCCTAGCATACGCTTAGCATCAGCACCGACAGCCGCCACACTTTTTTGTCCATTATGTTGGCGTATCGCCACCACGGTGGGTTCATTTAACACAATGCCGCGATCACGCACATAAATGAGCGTATTAGCAGTACCCAAATCGATCGACAAATCGCTTGAAAAAAAACCACGTAGACGTTTGAACATAGTTCCCTGGCCCAATCACCTGAATCTTAATTTAAAGTGCACATGATAGCCTAGTTAAACTCAATGCGTTAGCCTGAATTTCTGCTACCATCGCCCTTCAGCCCACAACTGAAACCTACTATTGAAAAGTCTCTGAACATTATGGATAAAAAAACTTTAATTGATATGGCTTATCTAGCACGATTAATTGTAGAAGAAGCAGATGTCAGCAACTACTGCACGCAACTTAGTCAAATTTTACACTTTATCGAACAGATGCAGCCAATTAATACGGATCACGTCGAACCTTTAGCGCATCCACTACCCACAATCTACACATCATTGATTGCGCTACGTACCGATCAAATCACAGAATTTAATCAACGTGAACAGCTGCAGCGCTGCGCACCTAGCATCCAAGATGGTTTTTATGTAGTACCACCGGTGATTGAATAACCACCGGTGGTTTTAATAAATAGGAATTAACATGCATCAATTTACACTGAGCGAACTACAACAACACTTGCACGCCCGCGACTTCAGTTGCCGCAGCTTATTTGAACACCTATTAACACGCATCACCCAATACAATACCAGCCTCAACTGTTTTATTCATATCAACAGCGATCATGCCTTGCAGCAAGCCGAACTTGCTGACAAAGCTTTTCATCAAGGCAACGTCACCGCGCTGACCGGCTTACCGATTGCACATAAAGATATTTTTTGCACGCAACACATGCCAACCACCTGCGCATCGAAAATGCTCGCCAACTTTACAGCACCTTATGAATCGACGGTGACGGCCAAACTACTTGACCAAGGCATGATCTGCGTTGGCAAAACCAACATGGATGAATTTGCCATGGGCTCATCCAATGAAAGCAGTTTTTTTGGACCCTGCAAAAATCCTTGGGACATCAGTCGCGTGCCGGGTGGTTCTTCTGGTGGATCGGCTGCTGCCGTCGCGGCACAATTGACACCAGCCGCCACCGGCACGGATACGGGCGGATCTATTCGACAACCTGCTGCATTTTGTGGCATAACTGGCTTAAAACCCACCTATGGACGCGTGTCCCGCTGGGGCATGGTGGCGTTTGCTTCAAGCCTCGATCAAGCCGGCGTGATGACACGCGATGTTGCCGACGCCGCTTTACTGTTGCAAGCCATTGCCGGACATGACGCGAAAGACGCAACCAGCGCGATTCATCCAGTACCCAATTATTCCGCAACGCTAATGCAATCATTGGCGGGCAAACGCCTGGGTTTACCCAAGCCCATGTTTGAAAATCTACAGATTGATCTGGAGCCAGCGATTAGCGTCTTTAAACAACTGGGCGCGACCGTACACAGCGTTGATTTACCACATCTGGCTTTATCGGTACCCGCCTATTACGTGATCGCACCCGCCGAATGCTCATCCAACTTATCGCGTTTTGATGGCGTGCGTTTTGGCCATCGCTGCAAAGATCCCGCTGATCTACAAGATCTGTATCAACGCAGCCGCAGTGAAGGTTTTGGTGCTGAAGTCAAACGCCGTATTTTAATGGGCACTTATACCCTGTCCACCGGCTATTACGATGCCTACTATAAAAAAGCCCAACAGATTCGGCGCTTGATACAACAAGACTTTATCGACGCATTCAAAAGCGTGGATTTTTTATTGGGTCCATGCACGCCCACCACCGCCTTTAAGCTCGGTGAAAAACAACTAGATCCGTTGACCATGTATTTATCTGATATTTATACCATTGCGATTAATCTCGCCGGTCTACCCGCCTTGGCTTTACCTTGCGGTTTTCAACAAGACTTGCCCATTGGTTTGCAATTAATAGGAAATTTTTTTGACGAAGCCTTATTACTCAATGCCGGACATCAACTCCAACAGCAAACGCATTGGCACAAAGCGACACCTGCTAGCTTTAATTAAACGTAACAAGCCCACTCCAGCTGACAAGAGAGGGGCAAAAGCATCAAGGGAAGAAAAAACATGTGGGAAGCAGTGATCGGTTTAGAAGTCCATGTACAACTCGCGACACGCTCAAAAATTTTTTCCGGCAGCGCCACCAACTTTGGTGCGCAACCCAACACACAAGCCAGCCTGGTCGATCTGGGATTGCCTGGCGTGCTGCCGGTATTAAATGCCGACGCAGTGCGTATGGCGTGTATGTTTGGCTTGGCCATTAAGGCGGAGATTGCGCCCACCTCGATTTTTGCCCGCAAAAATTATTTTTATCCCGACTCACCGAAAGGCTATCAAATCAGTCAATACGAACAACCGATTGTTGGCAAAGGCCAACTTGACATCACGCTCGATCAATCACAAAAATCAATTGCCATTACGCGAGCGCATTTAGAAGAAGATGCGGGTAAATCCATTCACGATCGTCTGCCACACGCCTCAGCGATTGATCTGAATCGTGCTGGCATGCCGTTATTAGAAATTGTTTCTGAACCGGTATTGTCTTCTAGCGCAGAAGCCGTCGCTTATTTGAAAGCTTTACATACGCTGATTACTTACCTGGGTATTTCAGACGGTAACATGGCCGAAGGCTCGATGCGCTGCGATGCCAATGTGTCAGTACGTCCACGCGGTCAAACACAGCTCGGTACCCGCGCGGAAATTAAAAACATCAACTCGTTTCGTTTTGTTGAAAAAGCCATTGATTATGAAATCGCTCGGCAAATCGATCTGCTGGAACAAGGCGGACGCGTACAACAAGAAACGCGTTTATTTGACAGCCATACGCAAACTACCCGCATCATGCGCAGTAAAGAACACGCCAACGATTATCGTTATTTCCCCGATCCCGATTTACTACCGGTCAACATTGATCCCCAATGGTTACAACAATTGGCCGAGCAACTCCCTGAGTTACCGGCAGCCAAACTGGAACGCTTCCAACAAGCCTATGAGCTGCCTTCCCAAGATGCGCTGCAATTATGTCAGCATCCTGCCTTAGCCGATTATTACGAGCAAATCATACAACAAGCCCAGCACCTTAAAAGCAACACACCGACTAAACTCTGCGCCAACTGGCTATTGTCAGAAGTATTGGGTCAGCTGAATAAAAATCAGCAATCCATTCAAGACTGCCCCATCACTCCACAACAGCTAGCTCAGCTGGTGGTCCGCATAGATGATCAAACCCTGTCCAGCAAAATGGCAAAACAAGTTTTTGAAAGTCTATGGATCAAACCGCAGGACGTAGACGATCTCATCGAACAACTCGGATTAAAACAGGTGACTGACAACAGCATCTTGCAAAAAATCATTAACGAGATCATTCAACAAAACGCAGAACAGGTACAACAATACCAACAAAGCACCGAAGATAAGCGTAAAAAGCTATTAGGATTTTTTGTCGGCCAGATCATGAAACAATCCAAAGGCCAAGCCAATCCACAACAGGTGAATGAATTGCTGATTAAAGCCCTTACCAATTAAACCACTTACAAGCCATTAACAAGATGATTACATTCCACTACGTAATTCCACACTTCGCAACATTCAACTAACAGCTTGATTTAGCAGATTTTTTTTCTCTACTCACACCAACAACGCCCCCTGTGTGCCTGGCAGAAATAAACAACACACATATACTTTTTTTAGGTCACCGTTTATATAAAATTAGCCCTAGAAATACGCGAGGTAGCTTAGATGTTACAAACCGAAAGCCCCAGGACGCACAACTTATTTACAACCCCCGAAGATACTGCCATAGAAAAAAACGCGCGCTCAGCTAATTTTGACACCAACGAGATAATGCTCAATTACATCACCACGTTTTTAAACAACTTACGTAACGATACTGTGCAATGCGTTCTCGATAGTTTTCTTGCTGCATTACAACAACTGGAAGATCTGATTGAAATCGAGGACAACCAGACTGTACAAATTCTCAAGCGGTTAAACGGCTTTAAAGAAACCTTACCCCGCTGGTTTAATCAACGATTGATTGACAGCAAGATGACTTGCAGTGGCCTGAATCAAGCACAAATCGATGCAGTTACCAACTTCGGCCTCGACCAGCTGTTAACGGCAAACGCAGCCGATCTAGCGCTGCAAATGCAGACCCAACAAAGTTTTGATCGAGCGCTAGTACAATTTAAATCGATGCTAGTAAACTCAGGTTTTGGTACCAAAACTAATTTAGGGAAATTACCCATCTCACGAGAACTCTACTGCACCAATCCGGTTAACTTATCAACGCTGATTAATCCAATTATCACTAAGCTTGCCAACAGCCAACCGATTACTTGGACATTTTACCGTTTATTACATAAAGAGCTCTACACGAGACTGCCAGACCTATATAAGGCCTGGGAAAAAAGTCTACGCAATTATCACAGCATGATATGCAACCATACAGCGCATTAATAGAACGCATTAATACAATGAATTAATACAATGCATTGATTCATAAAACGCAATAATCACTCACAACCTATGGGTCTCTTACCAAAACACGCCACTGTGGATTCACCTGTTGCGCAAACTGCTGTGGTGATAATGCAGTTAAAGCGAGTGATTTTGAATCAACCAACCCAGAGGCGGGCGCAAACCATAAGGTATTGTCTAGCGGTCGATATTGCACACGCTGCAAATCAAATCCTTGATCAACAGCAAGGTGCTGCAAAGATTTTAAAAAAGTGAGCAACTCTAACTGTTGCCAATCAGGCGATTGGCGTAATGCAGCCGCTAATAGCTTTTGCAGAGCATTAGCATCATAACCTACAAATCCTGTTAACTGAAAATCCAACATCAACCAATGCGCAATTTGATCAAGGGTAACCTCACCGCCCTCCTGTTTTAATTTTTTTAACCAAGCACGCCATACCTGTTGATGCAATTGATTAATGCCTTTCAGCTTTTCAGCCTCACCCAAGGCAATCCAATGCCGCAACCAACTTTGCAAATCATCACCAGGAACAGGCGGCAACTGCGCTAACAATGCCAATAACCGTACCGCATGTTTGGGTACCCCTTGGACATCCGCACCCACGGTCAGTGTCGAAGCCGCTTCGTCATACCAAAAGTTCGCGACCATGCCCTGCAGATATTGTTGCAGTAGGCCGCCGTGTGTTGGCGGTAACGTATTATTCAACAAAGCATGCCAACCATTGGCACTGACCGACAACCAACGCCCTGATGCATTTAGTAATAATTTTTCAGACGCCGATACCTGACCATCGACACGCGCCGTCAGCAGCTGCTCCGCATCAGCAATCACCACCTGCGCACCCAAAACATCTTGCAGCGTTAAGCGCAAACCAATTTCAGGCTGTTTTAATAACCAAGCAAAGCGATCCAACGCTTTAATGGATGCACCCACAAAACGACTCGGCAAATTCACGGCATTTGAATAATGATGAATCATTAATGAAGAATCATATAACGTCATGCCCGCATACCGTATCGACAAATTCAGTCGCAAAGCCACCCGCAGTGGGCCATCTCGAACGCCCTGCAACACAGCTTGAATATGTTGCTGATCATTGAGCTGTAAACGCAGGCCTTTATACAGCAAGCCAGTCGTAAAATTGGCATGCACGCCTTGTAAAATATTAGGCCCCCAACCAGCAGTAGCCGCAACATCTTTACCGGTTGGCTTCACTGTGCGCAAACGAATGGCATTCACCTGCGTATAATCCTGCGCCGCATAGTCTATCTGCAAAAAACTTGAACTGACTTGCTGCTGATCTGCATTAAACTGCACATAATCTTGTGTAGACGGCTTCGCCAACACCGGTAATTTTTGTCGAAAAATATACGCGTATCGCTTTCCTAAAAAAGGTGACTCAATGACCAACTCCAGCCAATCACGCTTGTTTTTTTCAGCAGAAAAACCTGACCAAGATTGTTCAGATAATTCATTCCACAATAACAACAACTCATCTTGCGCGTGCACTACACCCGAATTTTGCTGAGCATCGGTCATAACATGACCCTGAGCATCGATTTCATCTAGCTGAAAAGTAACCGCCCGCCATTGCTGGTTTTGAAAAACTAATAGCTGCCAACTTGCATAAGGCGTCAACTGCCAACTCTGTGGCAGCTGAAAACCTTTGATGATCACTGGCAACAGTAACGATTCAGCCGCAGAAGCTAAACGGATCATCGATAACCATAAACACGCAGAAAAAAAAACACGAACAACCCTGCATACGCCTAGCTTGCAGCCAAAGACGCGTCGAATCGAACCGGAGACTTTACCAATGAAGCCAGACACTTTATGCTGCCGCCATGCGTGAATCACTATCAGAATTTGCCCACATTGGGATTATTCGCTTATCGGCAGTTGGCGATATTATTCTTTGCGCCAGCATGGTGGATGCACTCGCTAAAATCCGCCCACTATGGCGCATCAGCTGGTTTACGGCCGCATGGGTTAGCGATTTATTTAAATTTCCTGACAACGTGAAAATCATTCCCACTAAAAAACCCCAGACACTGCGCGATTATTGGCACTTCCATCGGCAACAACAAAAAATGCCCGATTTTGACATAGTGCTAGCGCCTCAAGCTAGCCTGCGCATCAACTTAATGCTCGCGTTAATTCCCAGCAAATGCACCATCGGCTTTGATCCAATACGCGGCCGCGAAGGCCATCAATTATTCATTGATCAACACATTCCTTACCAAAACAATCATCTACTCGATGGCTTTTTGCAATTTTTAACCGCCCTACATCTGCCACAACCACTACCACCACAAGCACAAGCACTCCATTGGCCAATCCATATCAACCACAACACACAAGAATGGGCTGAACGCCAACTGCCTACAACAACCGATTGGATTGCCATCAATTTGCGGGCATCTAAAGATGAACGCAATTGGCCACTCGAAAACTTTCAACAACTGATCATTGAATTGCTCAACACGCATGACAAGCTTGCTATTGTGCTCACTGGTGGCGATACGCCAGACGAACAACAAACTGCACACCAACTTTTATATGCGTTAAATCAACAGCACCTTGCCCATCGCCTATTAAATCAAGTCGGACGTACCACCCTGCCCCAACTCGCCGCCTTACTACAACGCTGTCGCTGCCTGATTGCCCCGGATACTGGCCCTGTGCATCTAGCACGCGCGATGAACATCCCCGTAATTGGCCTCTACGCCATCGCCCGCTCCGCCCTCACTGGCCCTTATCATGCGCTAGACTACTGTATCGACGTTCATGAGCAAGCGGTACAACAGTTTGGCAGCAGCAAACACAAACAAGCGACACCCTGGCATTATCGGGTACATGATGCACGTGCAATGAGGTTAATCACAGTGGAAGCGGTGAAACATAAAATGGACCTTTTGTTAGCAAAACAAAACCTGACTTCTCATGCCGTTTAATACCTATACCTTTATTATTTTTTTCGGCGCCGTGCTACTCGGCTACTACAGCGTGCCTAATTGGGCGCTGCGGAAAGCTTTTCTGTGCCTTTGCGGTTATCTATTTTATGCCGCGTGGAACCCGATCTTCGTCACGTTACTTATTTTTTCAACACTGTTCGATTGGACGATTGCCAAACAGATGGCCATTCGACCACAACACAAAAAATGCTTACTGATCTTAAGTATCGTTATTAGCTTAGGATTGCTAGGTGTTTTCAAATATGGTGAGCTATTGATCAAGACTTTTACCAATTGGGCTACCTGGTTGGGCTGGCAATATAAGGCACCCAGCTGGAAAATCATCCTACCGGTCGGCATTTCATTTTATACCTTTCAAACCATGTCCTACATTATCGACGTCTACCGTAACAAAGTACTACCCGCCAAATCATTTTTAGACTACGCACTGTACGTGAGCTTTTTCCCTCAATTAGTCGCCGGCCCGATTGTCAGATCCGATGAATTTTTACCGCAATGCGAAACCATAAAGCCTTTTAACCTCGAAAAAATTAGTTTTGGATTATGCCTACTGGTGATTGGGCTATTCATGAAAATTATTTTATCGGATGGCATTATGGCCCCTGTCGCCGATATTATTTTCAACACCCCAGCCAATGCAAATACCTGGCAAGCTTGGTGTGGAGTGTTGGCATTTTCAGGTCAAATCTTCTTTGATTTTTGCGGTTACACCTTATGTGCAATTGCTGCCGCCAAAACCCTTGGCTTTAATTTGCCAGAAAATTTCCGTGCCCCTTATGGATCAATTGGCTTTGCCGATTTTTGGCAACGCTGGCATATCAGCTTATCGCGTTGGCTGCGAGATTATCTCTACATTAGCCTCGGTGGCAATCGCATCTCTCCTAGCAGAACCGCGATTAATCTGATGATTACCATGATGCTCGGCGGTTTATGGCATGGCGCATCTTGGTTATTTTTATTATGGGGCGCTATTCATGGCACCTTATTAATTGCAGAACGCGGATGCAAGTACCTATTAAAGCCCTACTACCGCAATACGCTTTTTTTTAATATTCCACTTAGCCTGCTGACCACCATCATTATTTGCCTGAGCTGGATTCCTTTCAGAGCCAGCAGCATCAGTGATATGCAAATCTTACTACAGACATTAATTGGCATCAGCACCTTACCCACAACCAAACTAGACATTGATATTTTAATAGCTGAAATGGTTGTTATCACTTTTATTGCCCTGTTTACTTGGCATTTTTTTAGACGTGAGCGCGACTTTTTTCAACTCATCAATCAACTATCTGCCAACGTGAAACTGCTGATAATCACCAGCCTACTACTCATCATTTACTTATTTGGAGGTGGTGATGACCGCGCCTTTATCTACTTCCAATTCTGAATCCAAATCGCAACCCGATTTCTTCGATGATAAACCTTGGTCGTTAGCCATTATTGGCAGCATTTTTATCGTTCTAGTGATCATTTTATTTTTTGAATACAACCTACGCTCTAGGCATTGGACACCGACGGTTAGCGATTCGCCAGAGCTCTGGGCTCAAGAGCGTGCCCGCGCCAGCCAACTGGGTAAGAAGGCGCTAATTTTAATTGGAGGTTCCCGCATACAACTCGGAATCGATTTAAACGAATTAGAAAAATTGTCAGGTAAAAAACCAGTACAACTTGCAATTGATGGAGCTAATTTTTATCCCGTACTCAAGAATATTGCAGAAGACCCACAGATTTTAGGCGATAGTATTCTCGATTTAAATGAAAACTCAATTCCAAAACTATTTGCCATTGATAAAGGTAGCGATTGGGTTGCCGCGTATGAACGACAACAGCAGCAACCTTTATACAGACGGGTTGATCAACAACTCCATAACACCTTAACATCACTGATGATCACAAAAATGGAAGGGGCAAAACCCGCAAAGGTGATTAACGATTTAGTATTTCATCCCAAACAAAATACGGGAAGCTATTTGATCACTCATAGCAACCGTTCACGAGATGCTGATTACAGCAAAGTGAAGATGCCTGATTTTTACATCAACCGGGTTATTCGTCATTCACTTCTCAATTTACCGACTGAAACTGCCAACAGTTATCAGCAAGTTTTAGATATCTATGCGGCAGAGATATCCAACATACCTCAAGCAGATCAACAAATTTTTGAAAAAAATCTAGTAGAACTGCTTTTATTGATCAACATCATCGAAAAACGTGGGAGCAAAGTAATTATTCTACGCATGCCAACATCCAAGCTCATCTTGGCAATGGATAAACAACGCTGTCCAATCGATTTATGTTGGCAGAAAATTATTACCCAACATCCAGCGTCTATCAATAGCGTTCTTGAACCAAGCTTAAGTGGATTTTATTTACCAGATGGCTCGCATTTAGATCAAAAAGATAAAAAGCAATTTACAAATTCCTTATATCACGCCTTAACGTTATTACACTGAACGACGAAATATATAAAAATCCGCAAACGAAGTATCTGGATTTCCAACTTTTTTGGGATAGGGATTATCAATTTTCTCAACCAAGGTAAATTGGTTTTGATTTACATTTACCCAATCAATAAAACACCGATGCCTGACATGCTTGGCTTGAAAAAAAGTATTTTTTTCAGTATTTGAGGAATAAATAATGACCCATGCTGATGCAGCAGTAAATAGATTTTTCATATAGTTTTCAAATACTGAATCTTCAACCAAATGAAATATAACATCAAGAGATACCGTTAAATCGGCGGTTTTATGCTGATAATCAGACATAAGGCTAAATTTCTTAGTTATATCATTAGCAAATTTGGCACGACACAATTTGACTGCAACATCACTAACATCAAGACCTAAATATTGGGGGTATTGAATTAATGATAATTGATTACCATCTCCGCAACCAAATTCGATAACTGAAGTAATTGAGTTCAAACTTAAAAACTGATTAATAACTTTAGCTTTAAATTCAGCCAGTCGATTATATGAACCAACACCGGAGTTAAATCCTTGTTGATAACGCTTTTTCCAATAGTCAGTAGAACCATTAAAATTAAAAAACGAAATTAAATGCTTAATTTTTACACTGAATTCTTTCATAAACTGAACTCTTTAGTTAGATCTAACACTGATCAAATGGCTTCTTTAACAACCAAATATAGCCAGGAACCAAACAATAGAAGTAAGAGACAATAATTTTTGCTAACCATTGCTTTTTTGATCCATCTTTAACCATATAATCGGCTTTGAATTTTTTTGGGGTTGTAATAATCCGCCTCGTGAAGTCGACAACAAGAAAATCGCGCACTAGTGACATAAGGCCCCAATAACTCAAATGCTTCTCATAGTAAAAATCTGCTTTACCAAAAATTCTTACATAATAATGCGCTAAAGTCCGTGGAATAACCGATAAAAATGGCAAATTATAATGATGCTCATTAATGCTCAATCGATTACCAGCTGCAAAATAACACACACCGCCGGGCTTTAATACTCGATAAATTTCTGTAAACATCAACTGAGAATCTGGGACATGTTCATAAACTTGCGAACAGATCACTAGATCAAATGTATCTTCATCAAAAGACAATTTCATCGCGTCGTCTAATTTAAAAATTAAATTTCCTGCATTAAAGCGCTTATTTGCAAAAGCTATGGCTTGTTCATCAATATCAATACCCACCACTTGCTCAAAAAAATCTGACAAATAATGATCAATAAAACCCGTCGATGCCCCAACATCTAACACCTTAAGCGTTTTTAATTTTTCCTGACCATAAAATGTCGACAACAACGCAATCATGGTATCGGCTTTTTTAGTGCGCTTTTTCTCATCATAAAGCTCATCTTTATGCATGCTGGCAAAATCATGCTGATAACCTCTTTGCATAAAATCCTCTTAAACTATTTTCAGTTTATGAATGTAGATCATCGACAGTAGATAACCAAAAGCCACTATCGATGAAATAATCATTTTTTCTACCAGAGCCTGCTGATAAAGGAATAACCAAGTCAGCCCGAAAAAAACGATGGATACTAAAACCGGGTTCAAAATCCATAGCAAAATAGATTGAGCGGACATCATCTGAATTCTATTCAATACGACAAAATATAAAGACAGGAAAATAATAGCCACGAATAACTTAATATACAAAAATTCGCTGTAACCCATTTTTGCGCCTATCCAGCTCGCCGCAAAAAAAAAGGGGATTAGAATATAACTCAGCTTGACTTCTAGAAGGGCGCGCCCGCTACTGCGGATTGCGTAGCTGCTGATCATAACCAGCCCAAAGAGGATATGCACCATAGCCAAAACAATTACGCTAAAATTCAAACTTGACCATTGAGGGGGAATGATTATTTTTAACCCATCAATATTGATTATCAGTAAAAACAACATTGCTGAAAAAAACACGGTGGCAAAAATCAAGAATTGTTTGAGTGTACTGACAAAAACTACGGAATGATCTTTAACTCGTGATAGCATATTAAAACTATAGTTAGCAATGCCCATCGAAGGTGCAAGAAACAGCAAACCCGCCACTTGATGCGCAACACGGTATAAGCCAGAAAATTCAACGCCCATGAGTACATTCAAAATTAAAATATCAATCCAACTATAAAACCAACTGATAAAATCATTAGCGGCTACCCAACCCGAAAAATTTTTTAAATGAGCAAGCCATTCATCACCAATACTGAAACTCGGCCAAACCGGTTTGGTGCTAAATAACAAAACTACCGGCAAGATTTGCCCAACAATACTGCCGTAGATAATGCCAAGATAATCAAAACCTAGATGAATCAATAAAAAACCAACCAAACCACCCAAAACTACACTTACGGTTCTGATTAAAAAAATAAATCTATAACTTCTTTTTTTTTCTAAAAAACTAAACTGTACCAAAGCAATATTGAGCAATAGCAGTTGAATACTGGCAATTCTGATGGAATGACTAAGCTCTGCCTGATTAAATAGTTTTGCCAACCAAGGTGCAGCTATAACCAGCAAGCAGGTTGAGGACGCTCCAAAAATCCATGCTAATGAATTGAAACCTTTCTCAAAACTTTCATCGATAACACTTTTGTGCAAATAACCATGCCGAAGCCCAAAACTAAAAACCACATTGCCGAGTGAAATGACCATATTAATTAAAAACAAAGCACCAAAACTGGATGGTGGCAATAGATAGACGTAGCTTAATAAAAATAATGCAGGAATAAAACGTTGGGTAACATCGGCGAGAATAGACCAAATAACAGAAGATTCTGTACTCTTTAAATTTTCAATAGAAGATAGAAATCTCATATTGTCTATCAGGAGATTCTAGCAGTATAATTTTTTTCTAAAGATCGTTTGTATAAACCATCAATTTTTTTTGCAATATTTTCAACTCCATACTCATTGGATTTTTTTAGCCCATTAACCGTTAACTGTTTACGAAGATCATCATTAGTAATTAAAAATTGAATTTTTCTGCTTATATCCTCTGGATTATCTAAAGAAAAAACCACACCTGTTTTCATATCTTGCACGGTATCTTTAAAAGCCGCATGGTCAGAAACTAAAACTGGACAGCCACAGGCCATCGCTTCTATAACCACCAATCCCAAACCCTCTTGATCACCATCTTTTGCTTTTTTAGATGGAACCACTAATAAAGTGGATTCTTTATAATAAGTCGACAATATTTCCGCCGGTACTGCGCCAATAAAATCAACAACGCCTTCTTCAAGGTTTTCACGTACAAAATTTTTATATTGCTCACCAAGCGGCCCATCACCAACTATCTTTAAAGTCAAATTAATACCATCAGCCCTTAACCTAACCATACTGCTCAACAGCAAATCTAATCCTTTTTTTTCTACTAGCCTGCCAACAAATAAAATTTGATCTTTTTTTCGATTTTCCTCATGATCACTAAAAAAATAAATATCATTATCTATCCCCATACTGATCACGTCGATTTTATCTTTCTCTATACCTAAAGACTTAACACAATAAGTTTTCATATGCTCACCAACCACATGAAAACCATCCACATTTTTTATCACCAACCGATTAATAATTTTAAAAAGCTTACTTCTTAAAAAAAACAAATCCCCACCATGCGATGCACAAACAATAGCAATTTTTTTTCTAAGTATTTTTCTTGCTAATAGCGCCAAAAATCCTTGTGGAAATATCCAATGTGCATGTATTAAATCATATTCATGGCTTTTCAAAAGCCTGATCAAATAAAGAAATTGTGCTGAAATTAAAAATGGAACTAACAACAATAAGAACGAATTTTTACTGATATTGCCTATTATTCCACCAGATCGCGTTAAATAACTTAGTTTTTTAAAAAAATAACGATAGCGATAAACTTTCACACCATCCATTTGCTCAATCGATAAAGCATCCTCAATATAAGGTGCTAAAACATCGATTTCATAACCATATTTTTTAAAGTTTTTGCAAAGCAAATGAACAAAGCCAGGTTGAAAAATTTCACTATTTAATGAAGGATATGTTGAGCTGAGTACTAATATTTTTTTATCATCCAACATATTACTCCATTAATCTTTGTTATTTTGCTTATCACTCATTAGATAACAAAGTGAAGTTATTTGCTCAGATACCAAACCCATTAAAAACGTCAGCAAGCCGCTTGTGAATAACAAGGCGCTCATGTTAGTAAATCGCCCGTACATAAAATATGTTTCAGCATAGTAAGCAAAACCAATAACAAACAATGATACTGCGATCGGTGTAAAAATTTTCAAGGGAGAGTAAAGTGTACCAATTTTAAAAATTATCAGCAAAAACCGCAATCCATCTTTCCATACACTTAAGTGGCTTTTACCAATTCTAGGCGGCGCTTCAATCGGTACATAAGCAACCGAATATCCAGCTCTAAAAAAAGCCATGGTAATTGTTGTTGGATATGAAAAAGTATTCGGAAGCATATATAAAAATTGCTTAAATTTCTTGGTATTGATTACCCGAAATCCTGAAGTTAAATCTTCTATTTTATGATTGACCATCCAACTGGCCAGGCGATTATAAAACCGATTCGCAATAGATCTCTGCATGCTAGCCTGAGACCGCCGACTACGCGCACCCACAACCATGTCATAACCCTTATGAAGCTGTTCTAATAATATAGATATATCTTCTGGTCGATGCTGGCCATCTGCATCCATACAAATCACATACTCGGTTGTAACTTGCCTTAATCCAGTTTTAATAGCGGCACCGTTTCCTTGACTATATGGATGAGAAACGACTTTTATTCTATTCTGATTACAAATATCAATCGTCAAATCGATTGAACCGTCATCAACAACAATAATCTCGACGAAAGGATATAAAGCAACCAACTTTGGAAGTAATTGAAGCAAGGAATTTGCCTCGTTTTTTGAAGGAATAATAATACTAAAGGCATCCATGCACTAAATCTCATCCACTCTGGTTGCGCGATTACTTTAATTAGATTCAATTTGATTTTTGATTGTAAAATACTGTTTCTGTTCGGCACTGTTCAATTTATAAAAATCTACAGATGAAATTATTTTCACTGCATCATCATGATATTCTAGATCATTTAAAATATTTGCTACATTTATCATTCTTGCCTGGTCATCATAATCGCCATTGATGGCTTTTTTAAAATAAAAAACTGCAGGTTCAATTAAGTTATTACTTAAAAGATATTCTCCAATTTGGAAATCAAAATATGATCTGTAAAGCGGAATAAAGAGTTTATTCTCATTCAATGCTAAAACGATTCTATTCATTACCGCTAATTCAGTTTTGCATTCTTTTGCGATATTACATTTTACAAAAGCATCCAATTTCAACATGTTTTCACTATCAATTTTTATCAGTTTTAATCTTTTTTCAAGTTCTTCCAACCATATAGACTCTGGTTTTTTTTTTATATTTTCATTTAACTTAATTAAATACAAAAGTCCTAGTATACTATTTTGATCAATTTTACAAGCTGCCTCTAGATGCTGCTTTGCTTCTATATAGGCTGCTGATTTCTCTGTTGGATTTTCTTCTTGATTTAGCAGCAAGGTATACCAGAGAGCTGCTGATGTTCTATCTCTGATCGAGTTAGGGTTTTTTATTACCTCAGATTGCACAAGGCTTGGCATATCTCGCCAATGCTGAGCGCGTATAAAAGTTCCCGTGAAGAGCAACACGATAAATACATAGATAACCCAGGTGTATTTTTTAACATCTGGAAAACGTTGATAAACCAGTAACACAATACCCAAGATGCTAAGCCAAATCCCAATCATCGGAAAATAATTGCGATGCTCATGAACCAACTCTAAAGAAATTATGCTCGACTCAACAACATGCCCAATTAAAAACCAACAAACCCCAAGCCAAATTAACGGCGCATTTTTACGGACAAGCCAAGCACCTGCTACAACCACACATCCAGCTAAAATTGCAGATAGTGTACTAATCGGCTCATAAAACGATTTTGAAACGGCATAATCATCATGAAATAAATTCATTTCATTAATATTCGGCATTAAAATTAACTTCACATAAAACCAAAGCACTCTTGTTTGCGTCAACAACCTTTCTTCTAAATTAAATGATCTTGTTTCATAGCTGCGTTCAAACCATTGCCAGTTCCATACAATGCTGGCCACCAAGACAAAGAGACACAACCAACCCAAGCCCGTACACCACTTAAGAATGCTTTTTGTGGTTTTTTGTTGAGCATTTTGTTGAAAAACAATAGTCTCCATCGCGAAAATTACGCCAATCACCACCACGGAATTTTCTTTTGTAAAAAATCCGGCGATCAAACTTAACATCATTAATACAAGACAACCAATGCCCAAGCGATTACTGGTCGTCTGTTGTTTACGAATTGCTAGGTAGGCTAATAAACTCATGAACATAAACGTACAACTTAAACTTGCCATTCGCTGCACGACATATAGCACTGACGTTAAATTTAAAGGATGCAACAACCAAATTGCCGTAATAGTGAGAGCCAATTTATCAATAGCAATTTTTTTTTGTAGTTGAGTATATTGATATAGCGATAAAAATAGATGCAACACAGAATATAGTAAAAACCCATTAAATAAATGGATCAATAAGTTAACAAGCTTATAACTAAACGGATTCAATCCGAAATAGTGATAATTTATCAGCAAAGTAAATAAGGCAATCGGCCTACTGGTTAATCCAGTTTTTGAAGAATTAAGCGCTTGAATAATCGAAGCAACACTTAAATCACTGACATGCATTTTTTCGTTATGTACAAAGGTATTAAAATCGTCAAAAACAAAAGGGCCATTTAGCGAACAACTATAGGCGACAACAACAGCAGCGAACGCA
Source organism: Gammaproteobacteria bacterium (assembly GCA_031409375.1). Lineage (GTDB taxonomy): Bacteria > Pseudomonadota > Gammaproteobacteria > Pseudomonadales > JANQJO01 > JANNXD01. The sequence continues at coordinate 31,507 of JANNXD010000088.1, forward strand.
GCTATAAGATAAACACTACTTGTATTTTTTTTTAAATACATTTTCATAAAAAAAGCCGCGCATGTAAATGCACGGCCTCCTCACTAACTATCTTAGAGATAATAGATTTTAAAATTAAGCTCTGCATGAAGTCGGCATGTAATTGGTTTTGACTGTAGTAGTATTAGCCGCCGTAGCAGGTATTGTTGTGCTAGCAGGAGCAGCAGCATTACCACATACCCAGACTAGATTATTTCCCGTATTTACGCCCGCACGAATAGTTAGATTATTAGTCGTACCTGTGACCTTAGCACTAACTTTATTACCATAGGTCACGTTAACTACCGCAGCACCTACTGCAGTTGTCGTCGTGATCGCCGACACATAGGTCCCTGTATAGGATGCTGCAGCTAAAAGTCCGTATGAAGTAGCTGCAGTTGCAAAACGTCCTTTTTCTGCATAGAAATCATTAATCGCTGTTTTCTGCTCATTGGCTAAGGTTACGCCTTCCGAAATCTGTGAACGAATGGTGTAATCCTGATACTGCGGAACGGCCACAGCGGCTAAAATACCGATGATTGCAACTACAATCATTAATTCGATGAGGGTAAAACCCTTTTGCATACGTTGTTTCATAATCATATTCTCCGAGGGTGGTTGTTAAAAGCTTTTGCATTTTGTGCATATTCCCTAATGCAGACCTTATGCCACGGAGTGTGATCTTCCACAAAGTTTTTTAAGTTGCTGATTTTATATGATCTAGATTGGATTTAAGATTAAGCAAAACTAGAAGCACTCAAATTTCAACCTGCGAAAATGGTCATATTAACGATTAAGGTGACCATTTTTGTTGAGGGGCGTTTTACTTGAACTCGAATTGGAGAGAGTGATTTCTATAGATCTTGTTGGAATTCAAATTGGAGAGTCAACCTCAAAACCAACCTAACCATTTGTTTTTGAAAAACTTATATTATGAGGGTTTAAGCTTATTCCCCCCAATATGCCCCTAGATTTTTATGGTCTACCAGATATAGGCATTTGCGTAGCAACTAAAACCACCGTTTGCCAAACGTACGTCCAATGTACTAACATTACTACTATTATTCTGCTTGGCAACCTCATACTGCTATTGAAGCTCACAGTTGATTAAAGAGGCATCATGAAAGCAACGCTCAAAACCACTCGCACTTCACGCCAAGCCCGTATGGGTCTACGCGCAACGCGAGAACAAGAATCTGTGTTACGCCGTGCCGCTGAAGTTGCCCATAAATCACTAACGGATTTTATTTTAGATAGCGCTTGCCAAGCAGCCGAACAAACCTTGTTGGATCAGCGTTTGTTTATGGTGTCAGGTGAGCAATACCAAAACTTTATGGATTTACTGGATCAGCCTGCGCAAGGCAACAAAGGTCTAGAAGATTTATTCTCACGCCCTGCACCTTGGGTCGCCCAGTGATGTTGCGTGCACCTGAAGCACTCACCAGTCATCACCAGCTTGAAACATTTGATTGCGGCAAATCCGAGTTAAATACCTGGTTGATTCGCCATGCACGACAAGCACAAGGTAGCGGATCAGCTAAAACATTTGTCACTGCCGATGAAAATCGTGTGGTGGGATATTTCAGTTTGACGGTTGGCCAGGTAGACAGTCTCGATACACCCGAACGCATTCGTAAAGGCATGGGGCAATATCCGATCCCTGTGGTGATTCTGGCGCGCTTAGCGGTTTCTATGAATGACCAAGGCCGTGGGATTGGCACTGCTCTACTTCAAGATGCCATTCGTCGTACCCTAATCATCGCGGAACAAGCGGGTATCCGTGCCATGCTCACCCATCCCATTGACGAAGACGCCAATCGTTTTTATTTGCGGTTTGGTTTTAATGCATCACCACTCAGAGAACAGCAACTTTTACTTTTGTTAAAAGATGCAAAGCGTATTATCGGCTAGCGATTATCCCAAATGCCCTTGTGGTTTTTTCGATGGCAGCCAGTAACTGCTGGCGAACACCGGGATTTAGGGATTTCTATGGATCTTGTTGGAGCTTAGATTGGTGGTGAGAGAGGGATTCGAACCCTCGATACGCTATTAACGTATACACGCTTTCCAGGCGTGCTCCTTCAACCGCTCGGACACCTCACCAATTGAGGGCGCAGACTACCTGATCCAGCCCAAATTGGCAAACCAGCGACACCATCGCAACGCCGGAATACTGCGCATCACGAATCAGGTCAATCATGCATAGAACCCTGCTTACTCTGAGCGATGACCACTGTTGCGCTCGCTTTGCCAAAAGGTATGCACGATGGCAAGGCCGACATTCACATTGGTATCATCACCATACAAAGGGCTAGTTTCATTGGTGCTATTACCATAATAGTTGGTGGTGATCACACCCAAAATTCGCGTTTCTTTGCCAATATTTTTCGACAAGGACACTTTAAGTCGACTACCCAGATATCCGCCGGATGCATCAAATGATGGCCGAATGGCAGTCACAAACTCGGGATCGACTTGATAGAAGTAATCCATAAAATCTTCGCTCGCATAGGTTGCACCAAGGCTTGCACCAAATTGAAAGTTGGAGCCGAACCAATGCGGATCGCTCCAAACAAGATCGGGATTAAACAACATGCCCTGATAGTCCACGCGCGTGAAATCCGTTGAGACCATCAGGCGCAGTGGCAGTTGCAGTGAAAATTTACGCGCTTGTTTGGGGTCGCTCAATGTAATATCCAAGCGTGGCCCCACTTCAACCAGATAATCAATATCCGGCATGCCGCCTCTGGCATCGTTGTCTTGTGAATCAGCGGGTAACGAACCACTGATGCTTAAATCCATTTCCACCCGCTCGCTGTTCAGCAAGCGGCCCCGCACACCTCCCTTTTCATCAAACATGCGCAGCCGATCACCGCGATATATAAAGTAAGGCAGCAGCACATTTTGCAAATGGCTTTGCTCTGCAGCCGGATAATCGGCAATATAACCAACACCTCCAGCAGCACCCAGCTCCCATAACGGTTCTGCTTGTTTGGTTTCTAAAGTTTGCACCACATCAGCAGACACCACAAAAGGTGCGCAAGAAAAAGCGGCAATAACGAAATGAATAGCGATCACTTTTAAAACTGATTTTTTTAGTAACACAGTCTGCACTCACGATTAAGGAGCTTTTATGCCCAATACGATTACGCGCCCCACTGGCAGCCCGTTAGTTTTCAACCAAAACGCTTTAGGCAGTTTGTGGCATTTATTTGATTTACCCGCACAATGGCCAGGCTACGATATATTGGCGTTTGCCGACTTTAATCGCAACCTGGATCTCGATAATGAAGAACGTCGCCATATCGACTGGTTTGCATTTACCCAATGTGTGACCGACTTTCAAAAAGACCTTAGCTTATCACCAGCCGATGGCAAGCTAGGATCCAGCACCCTAAAAAAGTTGCACGCATTTTATAGCGAGGTGCATGCTAATCCCTCAGCACCTAAAAACAGCGGCAACAGCATACCGGTATTAATGTCGCTTGCCGGGCACTTGGATTTTTTTGCGCCAACAACACCTACTGCGCCACCGACACAATTAATCCCGCTGTCCAGCGATCCACAGGAAGCCAGTATTGCACGCTTATGGAATCGTTATGGTGCGGCCATTGCCAAGTGCGCCAAGCAACATAATTTAAATGTGGATCGTGCCCTTGCGGTTTTTCAAGTGGAGTCAAAACAAGCCTATGACTTAGAAACGGGATTGGTGATAATTCGTTTTGAAAGCCATATCTTCAAACGTTATACGCAGCGCACTATTAATAATCCACATGGCAATCAATCCACCGAGTGGCAAGCGCTGCAACAAGCCAGCACACATAACCTCGAAGCCGCTCTGTTATCCACCAGTTTTGGTTTGCCACAGTTAATGGGCTTTAATTGGCAGTTCACGCAGCACAGCTCAGTCGAAAAAATGGTGCTGGCATTTCAAGACAGTTGTGAAGCCCAGATTAATGGCTTTTTTGATTTTATCGTCAAACAAGATTTGCTCCGACATCTGCAAAAAAATAACTGGCCAGAATTTGTGCGTCGTTATAACGGCCCAGCCAATGTCGCGGATTACACCAACAAGCTGACGCGGGCACTCACTTTAGTCGGTTATCTGGAACAAGATGGCGCCGAGTGGGTCGTATAGCGGGCACTTGAAATTCCAACAACTGCCCGCATTAACTAACAAACCTGAACTAAGAGGACAAAAGCAATTATGAAGCGTATTTTTCTATTTTTAGCCACCAACATGGCAGTCATGTTGGTACTGACGGTGATTTTAAACCTACTGGGCGTCGATCAACGCATGCTGGGTAGTCAGGGCTTAAATTATCAAAGCTTATTAATATATGCCGCTTTATTTGGATTTGGTGGCTCATTTATCTCATTGGCGATTTCTAAATGGATGGCAATTCGCAGTACCGGTGCGCAAGTTATTAAACAACCCAGCAATGAAAACGAGCGATGGTTAATCAACACAGTGCGCAGACAAGCGGAAATGGCCGGCATCGGTATGCCAGAAGTGGCAATTTTCGAATCGCCAACGCCTAATGCTTTTGCGACGGGCATGTCGCGCAACAATGCCTTGGTAGCAGTCAGCTCTGGGCTGTTACGCAACATGAATCAAGATCAAGTCGAAGCAGTATTGGCGCATGAAGTATCACACGTCGCCAATGGCGACATGGTGACCTTGACCTTGATACAAGGCGTGGTCAACACCTTTGTGATTTTTGCTTCGCGTTTAGTGGGTTATTTTGTCGATCGCGTGGTTCTTAAAAATGAACGTGGCTACGGCATGGGCTTTTGGATAGCAGAAATGGCCGCACAAATCCTTTTCGGTATTTTGGCTTCTATTATTGTCATGAGCTTTAGCCGTAAACGTGAGTATCGTGCAGACGCTGGCGGCGCTACACTAGCCGGACGCCAAAAAATGATCAGCGCGTTGCAAGCTCTTCAATCCAGTAAAGGTACGAGCACGCTACCGGAAGAAATGGCGGCCTTTGGCATTTTGGGTTCGAAACAAGGCTTTGCTGCTTTGATGTCCAGCCACCCCCCTTTAGAAGAACGCATCAAAGCACTGCAATCTATGAGCTAGTATTAAAAACCTAACCACTCAGGAGTTTGGCTATGAAAAGTACATCCAACACAGTGAATGTTCGGGACTTAGAAGATGCGGTTAAGATTCTGCAGGGAGCAGCCAACGGACAAATGCAAAACTTTGAAGATGAAATCAAACAAGATATCGCGCAAGTGATCGACTTCAGTAAGCGCATCTCTTCCAAATTAAAAAAATCAGCGCAACAAGCTGAAAACACCTCGATGGAATGGGCTGCGGATTTGGTGTCTTCCGCCACCGAAAAATTGCATGCCGTGAAAGACATTGCACACGAACAAATCGATGAAGTTAAAGTCTCCGCCGGTGAAAAACTGCAGCAAGCTGATGCATCTGTTCATAACAAACCATGGACCTATATCGGTGGCGCTGCGCTACTGGGATTGGCTTGCGGTTTTTTATTATCGAAAAGCAAATAAATTGTGATCGCTTTCAAGATAGAAAAATTAGCGCAGCTTGCTGAACAGTTGATGGCAATTAAATTACAGCAGTGGTCACTGCAAGGTTTAATTGTCGTCAAAAAACTGTATTTATTGATGACCTGCATACGAATCATCAGCGTCAGCTTGTCACTGAGCGTTGTGATTGTCGTCATCAGCACCCCTCTGATCTGGGTAGTTCCACTATACGCGCCGATATTTAGCAGCATTGCATTATCCAGTCTGGGACTCACGCTTATACTGTTACTAATGTTGCGGTTAGCATTTGCAGACAAAACGATTCTGCGCAATATTAAGCTAGTGGATACCACGCCAGCGCCGAATCGGACAAGCCCTACCGATATCAATACTGTCGCCGCCATTAATCAGCAACGCGAAGAACTACTCAAACAATTGGAATCTTTGATTAACGATTTAAAAGCACCGCCGGTTTGAGCACAAACCCAATCACGAGTACACTAGTCCATCCAAAGTTTAAACCTTTTTTGTACCATTGAGGATCAACATCATGACATTTGAACTACCCACACTACCCTATGCCGAAGACGCGTTAGCACCGCACATCTCCAAAGAAACTTTGCAATTTCACTACGGCAAACATCATCAAACCTATGTCACCAATCTCAACAACTTGATTGAAGGCACGGCAGATGCAGGCAAGTCTTTAGAAGATATTATCCGCAGTAGCACCGGCGGCATTTTTAATAATGCGGCACAAGTGTGGAATCATACTTTCTACTGGCACAGCTTAAGCCCCAATGGTGGCGGCGAACCCAAAGGTAAAATTGCCGACGCGATTAACAAAAATTTTGGTTCATTTGCCAAATTTAAAGAAGACTTCAGCAAGACCTGCGTCACCACTTTTGGTTCTGGTTGGGGTTGGTTGGTCAAGAACGCAGATGGTTCACTGGCACTGGTCAGCACCTCTAACGCGGGTTGCCCACTGACCCAAAATCAAAAACCGATTTTGACCTGCGATGTATGGGAGCACGCTTACTACATCGACTATCGCAATGCCCGCCCCAAATATTTAGAAGCTTTTTGGAATCTCGTGAACTGGGATTTTGCCAATCAGAATCTATAATACTTACCCATCACGAGCGTGATGAAGACATTACGCTCGTTTTTTACTGGTAAGGACACCTATGAGCAGCACCACGAGTAACAGCACTAAAATCGCCACGATTCGAGAACTAATCAACACCGCCAAAACAAACGATGCACTTGATGTTTATGGCTGGGTCCGCAGTCGCCGCGACACTAAGGCAGGCTTATCTTTTATTAGTTTGCATGACGGTTCCTGCATCCATAATCTGCAAATCATTGCCGAACAAACCCTAACCAATTATCAGCAAGACATACTCAAGCTGACCAGCGGTTGCGCCATTCATGCACGCGGCATCTGGACAGCCTCACCTGGCAACGAACAAAGTCACGAATTGCATGCCAGTGAAATTACAGTCCTCGGCTGGATTGACGAGCCGGAAACGTATCCCATCGCCAAGAAAAAACACAGTTTCGAGTATCTGCGCAGCGTTGCGCACTTACGGCCACGCACCAATACATTTGGTGCGATGACACGGCTGCGACACCAACTCGCCAAAAGCATTCACGATTATTTTCACGCGCAAGGTTTTTTTTGGGTGAATACACCCATTTTAACCAGCAGTGATTGCGAAGGCGCGGGTGAATTGTTTCGTGTTAGCACGTTAGATCTACTCAATCTGCCACGCACGCCGCAACATCAGATCGATTTCACACAAGATTTTTTTGCACAGCCCACATTTTTAACCGTATCGGGCCAACTGCAAGTCGAAAGTTTTTGTTTGGCGCTGAGCAAGGTCTACACCTTTGGCCCCACTTTTCGAGCAGAAAACAGCAATACCAGCCGTCACCTTGCCGAATTTTGGATGGTCGAGCCGGAAGTTGCGTTTGCCGATTTAGCCACCATTGCCGCCTTAAGCGAAGATTTTTTGCGTACGGTAATTGGTGATCTTCTTACCCATAGCCATAACGAACTCACCTTTTTCAATCAGTGGATTGATAAAAATTGTTTGGCGCGTTTAGAAAAACTGCATCAAACCGCGTTTGAACATCTTGATTACACTGAAGCCATTACCATCCTACAGAACAGCGACCAGAAGTTTGAATTCCCAATTAAATGGGGATTGGATTTGCAATCTGAACATGAGCGTTATCTGGCTGAGCAGCATGTCAAGGGTCCACTAATCATTAAAAACTATCCAAAAGACATCAAAGCTTTTTATATGCGCGTCAATGACGATGACAAAACCTGTGCCGCGATGGATGTTTTGGCACCAGGAATTGGCGAAATCATTGGTGGCAGCCAACGCGAAGAACGCTTAGATCGGCTCGATGCCCGCATGCCGGAACATCACGGCGCACTGGACTGGTACCGGGATTTGCGCCGCTTCGGCACCGTACCGCATGGCGGTTTTGGTTTGGGATTTGAAAGATTACTTAATTATGTCAGCGGCATGGATAATATTCGCGATGCGATACCGTTCCCACGCACGCCGGGGCATATTGATTATTAACAGATGTTTAATGCAATCTATCCAATATTTAAACAAGATTAAACTCCAACAATTTTTCTTGTATTTATTACAGCGGCCCCTTTAATATCCGCTCGGTTATAGTCAATTAATCTGGAAGAGCTGCATTGACTACAACTCCAAACCAAAAAACACCAACTTGATGGTGTTTTTTTTATTACTTTCCATTTTTATTATAAGGATGCTTAATGAAAAAGCTTACATGCATAATTGCACTTGCCGCATTGACTGGATGTGCCACGCAAACCTTTCATGTTCAAAACGGCAGCTCAACAGCCCCAAGCAAACAAACTATGCAGCCCTTTTTCGTTTATGGTATTGGTCAGACGCAAGAAATGAATGCTGCTGAAATTTGTGGCGGTGCAGATAAAATCGCTAAAGTTGAAGTGATACAAAATTTTCTAGATGGTGTTCTGGGCGTTGTAACTTGGGGTATTTACACACCTCGGACTGCAAAAGTGTTTTGTATGAAATAATAAGGCCGCGTATAGTAAGCGACGAATTTAATTTCGTCGCTTACTAAACTTCACTTTTATCTAATCCTCATTTTTATACAAATACTGATGGCAATAGCTGGTGGCTGCCACAAAACCATCCACACTGCCACAATCAAAACGTCGGCCTTTAAATTTATAAGCCATTACACAGCCATTTTTGGCTTGGGTTAACAGAGCATCAGTAATTTGAATTTCACCATTACGACCAGGCGGGGTATTGGCCAAAATACTAAAAATATCGGGCGTTAAGATATAACGACCAATGATGGCCAAGTTACTCGGCGCATCCTCTTGTTTGGGTTTTTCCACCATATCGGTGACTTGAAAAATATTATCTTTTATCGCAGTACCTTTGATAACGCCATAACGATGAATCTCATTCATCGGCACTTCTTCAATGGCCACGATACTACAACGAAACTGGTTGTAGAGTTTCACCATTTGCGCCATCACGCCTTCATCCGATGGCAAACAAAAGTCATCAGCCAGTATTACCCCAAACGCTTCTTCCCCAATAAGTTTTTCGCCCGTCAAAATAGCATGTCCCAAACCTTTCATTTCCAACTGACGCGTATAAGAAAAATGGCACTTATCAATAACATTCCGAATACCATCCAAATATTTTTCTTTACCCGTACCCTTAATCTGGTGCTCAAGCTCATAGCTGATATCAAAGTGATCTTCAATCGCGCGTTTGCCACGTCCGGTGACAAACACAATATCGGTTAATCCCGCGTCCATGGCTTCCTCAACGCCATACTGCACCAATGGCTTATTAACAATGGGCAACATTTCTTTAGGCATGGATTTGGTGGCTGGCAAAAAACGAGTGCCATAACCACCCACGGGAAACAAACATTTTCTTAACATGGTTGATAAACTCCAAAGATTTTTTTAACTTAGAAAGGTTAGGCAGGCAAGGCCAAGCGCAGCGTATTATACTCACACCACCGAATTACCACTAGCCGATCCATCGCCAATTCACTTCAAAACAGCAGGGAGCTCGCTCATTTCGTGAACCAGGCACTGATTGGCCAATGGGCCCCCTACCTACCCTGGATCATTGCTGGCCAATTGGTATTAGTGCTGTTTATTAGCACTCTGCTTATTTTTTTTTATAATCGACGCCTAAAACAACGTAATCAACAGCTCATCAAAAAAATGCGGCAAATGGTCGCACAGCAAAAACAAGCCAAGGAAGCCGACGTCATTTCCATTGTGGCAAACAACCCAACCACGCCAATCGAGCACAATAAAAATAATTTTATAGAGGTTGTCGGTGGGGAATTCAATGAATTATTAAACCAAGCATTAACACAAACCGAAGCTCGCATCAAAAATCTAGGTCTCGACACCACTGATCTCGATCCTCAGCTCTCAGCTGAACAAATGGCGGCCACCCTTAGATACCATTTTTTAGAAAGCGAAAAACAAGCACTGGCATTTTTTAACGATCCAGATTTGTTGTGGGAAACCCTACAACCGAATTTAGAAAAGCTTTATCAAAGTTTAAAAAAAGCAGCAATATCATCACCAATACCGGCTCTACAAACTGAACCAAACCCAATATCAACCAATATTAACCTGGTTAAACATCCCGACATTCTTTCACCTGCTGCTTTAGAAGATGCTTTTAGCGCTATGGGGGTTGCCGATGGCAGCAGTGCAGAACAAGCAGATACGCCACAAGCCCATATCAAACGCCACGTAAAAGGTATAACACAACTGATGGAGCAACAACGAGCGACCTTAGAACAACTCGATAAAATTCAATTGATTCATAGTGAGCCACATCAACAAGAGTTCGTCCAAGAATATCAACAGCAAATTCGACAAATGGAACGTCTGCTAGACGAAAGTGAATCCTGCATCAAAACATTAGAATCAGAGATCGTACAAGCGCAACAAAAAATTATCCTATTAGAATCTAGCCGATAAAATATCCCAACCAAAAAATGATGCCTTATTTAAATAAAATGGGAACTTTTATTTGCACAGAAAAAATCTGTGCTCAGCTTATCGTAAAGAATGAAAAAAAATTTCACTCTTTACTTGTAAATTCATCAACTCACCCTTACATTTATCGCAGCTTTTCACTAGTCTGTTGCTCGAGGGTATTCAACATGATCAAAGTTACCTCGCTCTCACGTTTTTACGGTGATTTCGCGGCAGTTAAAAATGTAAACTTTGAAATCCAATATGGACAGATCGTCGGTTTGCTTGGCCATAATGGTGCAGGAAAAACCACCATCATGAAAATGCTGACTGGTTTTTTAGAACCCAGCGAAGGTAGCATTGAGATTAACGGAAAATCATTAAACGACAATCTACAACTATGTCGTGAGATGATTGGTTATTTGCCCGAAGCGCCGCCCTTATACCCTGAAATGAGAGTTATCGATTTTTTAGATTATACGGCTTCGCTAAGAGGCTTGACTTTATCAAAAAAAACACAAGCCATTAAAAACGCGATCACTCAAACTGACCTCAGTGAAAAAGCCCTAGCATCGATAGGTACCTTATCTCGAGGTTATCGTCAGCGTGTTGGTGTCGCACAGGCAGTAATTAATCGTCCGAAAATATTGATTCTTGACGAACCCACCAACGGCTTAGATCCCTCACAAATTCAACATATGCGTGATCTCATACAAGGCTTTCGTGAGCACTCTACCGTCATTTTATCTACCCATATTTTGCAAGAAGTCACGGCGATTTGTGATCGAGCCATCATCATTCGGCATGGACAAGTTGCACTAAATGCGCGTTTAGATGAACTGCACCATTGCTCTCAGCTAACTCTCATCACCAATAAGCCCAAAGCAGAACTACAACGCGCGCTGATCGATCTAGACAGCCTGAAGCTTTTACAATGCAAAGAACTACCCAACCAACGCTATGAACATCTACTGCAGGTTGATCAGCAAGATGATGTTCATTTATTAGCGGCTGATGTAGCTCGCATCATCAGCAATCTCAATTGGCCAATTTTCGCCCTACACCCACAAATGCACGATCTAGAATCAGTCTTTGCTGAAATCAATAGCAAAACGGAGACAACTTATGCCGCTTAAACTCCCAGCTGCGCGCATCGCAGCTAAAGAAATTTTGGTTTTTTTCTCTTCACCAATCGCCTTTATTTTTTTGGCTACCTTCCTAGCAGTTAACCTGTTTATTTTCTTTTGGGTTGAAGCATTTTTCGCACGAAATATTGCAGACGTTAGACCCTTGTTTGAATGGATGCCGGTACTACTTATATTTTTAGTAGCCGCATTAACCATGCGCTTATGGAGTGAAGAGCGCCGCATGGGGACCCTCGAGTTTGTGATGACTTTGCCTTTATCAGCACATCATTTTGTATTCGGAAAATTTTTAGCCTGCTTAAGTCTCATCCTGCTCGCCCTGCTCCTCACGTTGCCCATTCCCATTACCATTAGTTATTTGGGTCACCTAGACTGGGGCCCAGTTTTCGGTGGATATGTCGCCACCATCTGTTTAAGCATGGCCTATATTGCTATTGGTCTTTATGTCAGTAGTAAAACAGACAGTCAGATCGTTAGTTTAATTGGCACTGTCATTATCTGCTTTATATTTTATTTAGTAGGTTCAGATATGCTGACCTCATTTATCGGCCAACACAGCAGCGATCTGCTTAAAAAGCTAGGGACAGGATCACGGTTTGAATCGATCACACGAGGGATCATCGATTTCCGCGATATATTTTATTACATCAGTATTTTCGGTGTATTTATCACATTAAACTTATTTAACCTAGAAAAGCATCGTTGGGCACATGAAGGTCGCCAACCAAGACACGCTCTATGGCGCTCCATGGTGTTTTTAACACTCGCAAATTTTATTTTAGGTAATTTCTGGTTGAATTCGATGCATCAATTCAGAATTGATCTTACAGAAGGCAATTTTTACTCCATCTCTCCTACAACCCATCATTACCTAGAGCAACTACAAGAGCCTTTATTAATTCGAGGTTATTTCAGCGCCAAGACTCACCCTTTACTCGCACCGTTAGTGCCACAAATGAAAGACTTGCTCAAAGAGTTCGAGATCGCTGGCAAAGGTAAAGTTCGAGTAGAGTTTATTGACCCACAACAACAGCCCGCAATGGAAGAAGAAGCCAACACCAAATACAGCATTAAGCCCGTACCTTTCCAGGTCGCCGATAAATATCAAGCTGGATTAGTGAATGCTTACTTCGATATTTTGGTAAAATACGGCGATCAATTCGAAGTGTTGAATTTCCAGGATCTGATCGAAGTAAAACAAATTAATGATACCAATCTCGATGTTAAATTACACAATCCTGAATATGACATCACCAAAACCATTAAAAAAGCGATGAATAGCTATCAAAGCACTGGTGATTTATTTGCTGCCATGCATAAACCTGTAAAGTTCATTGGTTATATGTCGCCAAAGCAACAACTACCCCAAGCCTTACAAACTTTTTACGACAGCATGAAAGTCACCTTACAAACCTTAGAAAAAGACTCCGCTGGCAAATTTAGCGTCAGCTTTGAGAACCCGAATGAAAGCCAACAGTTGGCGCAATTGCTGTTAGACAAACACGGGTTTCGTCCGATGACCACCAGCCTGTTAAGCAAAGAAACTTTTTTCTTTTATCCAACTTTACAGTCGGGCGATACCCTTCTACAGATTCCGCTACCGGATGATTTATCAGAAGCCACTTTCAAACGTAATATTGAATCAACGCTCAAACGTTTTTCGACTGGCTTCACCAAAAATGTTACTTTAGTAACACCCAACAGCGGAGGCAATCCTCATGGTTTTGGTGGTAGCGAACCTGGTGCAGCATTTACGTTCTTAGAAGAAGTATTAAAAGCCGAATATACCGTAAATAAAGACGACTTAAGCAAAGGTTTTGCACCAGCCGATACCGATTTATTAATGGTGATCTCACCTAAAGAATTAAATGAAAAGCAGGTATTTGCCATCGATCAATATTTAATGCAGGGCGGCACTGTCATTATGGCAACCTCACCCTACTCAACCACGCTGACAAGTACCAGCTTGACAGCCCAAAAAAATCAATCCGGTATTGCCGACTGGTTAAAACATAACGGCATTACTTTTGAGGACGGCATGATTTTAGACACTCACAACGTACCTTTCCCTGTTCCCATACAAAGACAAGCAAATGGTTTCACCTTTCAAGAAATGCGCTTGCTCAATTATCCATATTTTATTGATATCCGCGATAAAGGCATCAATCAAGAAATAAGCATGGTAGCAGGTCTATCACAAATCACCCTAAACTGGGCTTCGCCTTTAATAATCAACCAAGACCCCAATAATGGTCGAACAACCACCAATTTATTGTCCTCTTCTGATCAAGCTTGGTTATCAATAGACTTAAATATTTTGCCGAATTTCAGCAGTGATCCAAATGCACAACTCTCTCCAACAGGTCAGCAACAACGTTATTTACTTGCCGGCATTGTTGAAGGTAAATTTGATTCCTATTTCAAAGATAAACCTTCGCCATTACTGACTGACGAGACTAAACCAATTGAAGGAAAACCAGCGGCTGAAACACCTAAAACCACTTTAAATCGAGTTATTGAACATTCTCCAGAATCTGCACGTTTAATGGTGATCGCTTCAAACCAGTTCATCAACGATCAAACATTACAATTGGTCAGTTCCGCAGAGCGCACTTTGTATCGTAACTCGCTACAAATGATGCAAAACGCGATTGATTGGTCCTTAGAAGATCGCAATTTGCTGAGCATTCGCAGTCGCAGCCAGTTTGCAAAAACACTACCCAGCATGGAGCATTCACAACAGCGGTTCTGGGAATACATTAACTATGCATGGGTATTTCTTGGCTTGCTATTGCTGTACGGTGTTTATCGGACCTATCTCCGGATTTCTAATCATGATTATAAAACACTGCTAAATGCGAGGAACGGCTAATGAATAAGGCCATCAAAATCTTAACGGTTGCATTGGTTTTACAAGTTTTACTGGTAGTCTTAACCAATCTTGACCACTTTAAAAGTAACGACAGTAATCAAAATTCGCGTCTGTTGTCACTTGATTGGTCGCATATTGATGGTCTGCGTATTGCTGGTAAAGACTCGACGTCCGTATTGTTAAAGAAAAAATCGGAACATGAATGGATATTACCGGACTATTTCAGCCTGCCGGTCGACAGCGTTAAAATTGATGAATTATTAGATAAGCTCAAGCCCATGCATACAGATTGGCCAGTTGCCACTACTGAAGAAGCAGCAAAACGTTTTGAAGTAAGCAAAGACAATTTCCAACGGCAATTAAATTTTTTACAAGGCGATACCACCAAAAGTACCTTACTAACAGGCACGTCACCTGGTTATCGTAAAGTACATGCCAAACTTGCCGATCAAAGTGCTATTTATGCGATTGAACTCAGTAACTTTTTAGTCAGCGCATCAGCTGAAGACTGGTTAAAAAAACAATTGTTGGCACTGGACTTAAATCAGGTAAAAGAAATTTCGATAGTAGATATTCACCTGACCAAACCGGATAAAGATTGGGTATTAGACGGACTCTCTGCTGATCAAAAAATTAATCATTCAAGCCTACAATCACTACTAGACACTTTAACCAACTTTCGAATCGAATCAGCTTTTGGTCCTAGCCTGGATGCAAACCAGCTTCAAAACCAAGTTGCGACGCTTGCGTTTGATCTCGGTAGTGATAAGCATAACTGGGCTTTTTATGAACCCAAAGAAGGTGCCTATTTAATTTTAAAATCTACACAAAACGCGGTGTACTTTAAAGTAAACCGCGCTGAAGCAGAAAAAATCACAACACTTAAACGTCAAGCGTTGATCCAGAGCGTCACAGTGCCTACTGCAGCGGTTGCAGATCCTGCATCTACAAGTCCGACTGAATCTACTAATTTACCCAAGTCAATGGCCCAAGATGCACTACCCAGTTTAGATATGCCAGACATGCCAACTGGAGAGTCACCAACAATGGATGATTCAAAGCCAGAACCAATGTCACCCTAAGCTTTGCAAACTCATCAGACATTGTTTTTGAAAACCGCCACTATGGTCAGTTTTTTGTGCGCAAGTCAGTTGACTTGCGCTGAGTTAATGACTCCAATCTATTTAACCGAAACTTCATCCAATACAATAATCGATACAACTACTGAACCACCGGTTCCTTGCAGCGGAGAAGAACCGTTAGGTTTACCCTGGTTAGAAAAAACCCATCAACGTCTATCTCAACGTCTATGTGACCAAGTTGAAAAATTAGATTTATTTTTTGGAAATGTGCAATATGAAGATGAATATCCAAAATCTTTTATCCGTATTCGTAATGCCATCAGCTGGAATGATGCCAACGGAGATGTCGTCAAATTAGATCCACATATCAAAGCGCGTATACGTCTGCCCTCCTTAGAAAATCGGTTTAATTTATTAATCAGTGATGACAGCGAAGATATTAATTCATTATCCACTTCGCAGGAAAATCTGCGAGTTGAAGAAGATCAAAAAAATCGCGTATCCACAGCATTACGCTGGATCGCCCAACAAAGCGACCGCATGGAAATTAACTTTGATGCAGGCTTTCGGGGCATAGATCCCTTTTTTCGTTCACGTTATCGCAATCGATGGTCATTATCAGATGACCAACAAATTCGATTTATACAAGATGTTTTTTGGAAAAATAGCGAGCGTTTTGGCGAACGAAGCGAGATCAACTATGATCAAACGCTTAGCCAACTTTTCTTATTCCGTGTCAGCACGGCT
The DNA here is from genome assembly GCA_031409375.1 of Gammaproteobacteria bacterium. Classification (GTDB taxonomy): domain Bacteria; phylum Pseudomonadota; class Gammaproteobacteria; order Pseudomonadales; family JANQJO01; genus JANNXD01. The sequence goes on from JANNXD010000088.1 coordinate 47,923, forward strand.
GCGACCTTTTCAGAGGTTTCAAAAGGTATCGATTGGACACAACAGTTTAGCATTTTGCAAAAAATTGATGCCTTACGAGCACTCACCTATACCGCTGCTTTCACTGGCCATACTCGCCCTTACTTTCTGACTGATGATTACGGCATCAGTGTACGTTTCCGTAAAAACATTTATCACAATTGGTTATTTTCTGAAATTGAAACTCAACTAAACTGGCCCGCCGAACTTTTCCGCGACACCACGCAAACCATTATTTTTCGTTTAGAGGCTCAGCTGGGCAAGCCTTAATACGTAGATAACATTCTGAACAATCGCCAACGCCAATATAAATTGCGATACAAAACCGCTAATGGCTGCTGATAGCGATTAGGAAACAACCGTGCTCGATGGACATAGTGAACGCGTTGCAGTAACAACGGCCTATGCAGCCAACTACTATGCCGGTTGATATTTCTCCAATTCTCAAGAACTGCTTGACGAGTTTTTTCAATATCAAAAGGCTGCTGATTGAGTGGATGCTTAGCACAAGGATACTGCTGAAACAATTGAATGGTCCGCGCAGAAATAGCCTTTATACAGTCACCGCTATCAGCAAGCAAATAAACAGCCAAATCAGATGGCTTCAGACTTAATGCATTTAAACCTTCAATAATGACAACTTCAAGATCATTCGATAATTGCTGCTGTATATGGGCGTCTCGATCATAATCTTGATGTGCATAACAAGGATATACGGCCATTTGCCGCTGACTGACTTGTTGAAAAAAACGTTTCATCCAAGCAAGATCATAACTATCAGGAAAACCTTTCAAGATTTTTTTTTGCAATAGCTCATTATTGTCCAATAAAAAGTTATCTGTAGAAACAACACACGATTTGATGCTGGATGCTAAAAGTTTCTGATTAAGTTGACCAGCTAAAAAACTTTTACCCGAACCCACAGGGCCGGATATAGTAACGATACAAGGTCGTATCTTTAAGGCTGAAACAGTAAAATTTGAGTTTAATAAAATATTTCTAAATAAAATATCACAAACAGCTGACGTCACGACACATCATCACTGTAATTCTTTAACCAGATCTTCCAGACTGGATTGATCAATGTCAGCACTATGTGGCTGTTTATCCGTAGATCGATCGTCTTCAGAAAAACTATCAATCGCCGTTAAAATCTGTGTAATACGTGAAATGTCTGCATCAGGCGGTAACATAGCGGTATAGTAATTAAAGTGCTGCTCAGCCAAAGATAAAAATGTAACTGCTAAATTGTACTGTGCTTTTTCATTTCTAGGCATTAACTCCAACGATTTATTAAAGTAAAAACTCGCGCGTTTAAACTGTTGATTACGGTAGGCAATATTACCTAAACGATAATAAGCTGCAGGTTGCTTTGGATCAATCTTTAATAACTGCAAATAGGCCTCTTCTGCTTTTATAAAATCGCCATTTTGATAAAATTGATTTGCCAAATTGGCTTGCACTGTTGCATCATTTTTATTCGCCTGTTGCTTTTGAAATGGCATTTTAATTTTATCGCCAAACAGGCTCGCTGATTTTGCTTCTTTTGACTCTACAGGACCTTCATCCTTAAATATTGATGTACAAGCCGATATTGACAACGTCATCAGCAATATACACCCATAAGAATTTATAGATTTCCACATATCCCACTCCGATAATTTATTATTGTGGTTAGTTCGAAACCGACATACTACCTTCATCTTGCCGTTGGCCCCAAGTTAATTTAGCATTCGCTTTGGTGTAAAGATTATGATCACTTGGCAGGATTGTGAGGATTTCCTGCCATAATCGCAAGGCTTCTTCTGGATTTTTTGTTTCCAATGTTATCGCTTGTTGATATAACTGTTGCGCATGTTGTTCAACCGTGTTTGCACGCGCAAAGGCTTCTGGTCTATCCTCAAACTTTGCTGCCAACATCCAATATCGATAAGCATCAGCAAATTTTCTTTCCGCTTTAGCCCTTTCTGCTCGCGAAAAATATTCTTCACCTACTTTTTTCGCTATTTCACGTGCGTAGCGACTACGCTCAGCGCTTGAAGGCTGCTTTAAACTCACCATAAATGCTTTTTCTTTATCAAGAAAACTGATCCACTGTTGAAACGCTTTATTTTTTTCACCGTTAGCTAAGGCTTCCTGACCCATTTGATACTGCTGGTATAAAACTTGAAGAGACTGACGCTGCATAATCAAGTCCGCTTTTATATTCATATCATCATTGTCAGCAATTTTTTGTTCTAATATTTTTATTGCCTTAGGCGCGTTACCATTAAAATAAAGCTTTACCGGATCATTGGTGTCGGAGGTTATTTTTTTATTATTTTTATCCGTAGTTCTCTCGACCTTAGCAATAGAAGGCACAATATTGCTAACGGATTTTTTTTGAGTCGTTATCGCTTTCCGAGGTGCTGCTACTTTAGATTCCACTGCGCGTTTTGACGATTCAGAATTCGCTGTTTCCTGTGCTGCTCCTGATGGTAACTCAGGCCAATCTTTCAACTGAGCGGATGAATTGTCTTGGCTATTATTGGTATTGCTTTGGCTATCACTCGACGTAGCCTGTTCATTTTTTAAATCCCGCTGAAAGTCTGGACTCCCTGCTTCTTCTAAAATTTCCTGCAAACGTGACTGCACCTGATTTTGATTTTGTGGCGCTGAGGAGACTTTCTCAATCTGTTCAATAGGGGGAGGCGTTACCACCATATCTGCAGGAACAGATTGTTTAAATTCATTTAATGATTGCTGTATAACCAGTTGATCATCAACCACCGACTTTACCGGCTGTTTAATGGTAGCTAATGCAGCAAGCTCCTGGTCACTCGCTCGACTGACCTCATTTGTCTCGCTTATGTCCCCACTACGAATTTCAAAAATTAAATAGGCCGATGCCAACATGGCAAACAGAATAACTAAAGCAACGATCCAAATAAACCAGTTACGATCTTCCGTACCAATTTCAGCACTAAAATCTTCATCTAAAGACAATGACGATGCACTTTGGCGTTTCACCATCAAAGCATCATCTAAGCGAGCTGAAGCAACAACCCGTGCATGTGCTGGATGCATGATTACAAAGGTAAGCGTCTCATCACCAAAACGCACACTATCTTGACTATCCAACATGACCTGATTAATTTTATAGTCATTTACCCATGTACCATTGGTACTGCCAAGATCTATTAAACGATAGCGCCCATCTATCAGCTCAATTTGTGCATGTCGACGTGAAATACTACTACTGGACAAAGACAAGTCAGCATCAGAATTTCGACCAATAACATATGGAAACTCGGTTACCTCATGCACACGCCCGTGTCTATCTTGCAAAGTTGCGATGCGGTAATTATTTTTCGTTGAATTCACCCAAGCCTCACTTTAATGATAGATTGATGCATGCTCATTGAAGATTAACTGTCCTCGAAAGTTCATCAACTAAGCAGATAGTAAATAAATATCCATGAAGTCACTAAGCGGTTTTTGTATGACCTTTGTAAGGCGTTAGTCCACAGCAACCCTAGCTTTTTGTGAGATAATACCCAACATGTTAAAAAACATCTCAAAACTGGCTACGCCGACCCCACTAGCTGTTATTGGTGGCCATGTCTACCAATTAAAAAGCTTACCCTCTTTCACTGGAGGTAACAGCAACCTCACTACCGATTACTTTCAAGCCATTCCTTGGCATAAGGGCTTGCCAACTTTATTCGCTAAACGTATCAAAACCAATTTTGCCGAATATCTCGACATTCGTCGACAGTTTTTAAACGAATGCCAAATAATCAATAGCCTTACCCACCCTCAACTGCCGCAAAGGTATGGACGACATGATACCGACGGCTTATTACTGGCTTACCACTGGTTTAACTGCACCCCCCTTTACGACTGGCTATATAATACACGTTCTGATGACTTGCCGATCATTGATACAGCTAGCATCCACACGATAATAAAACAACTGCTGACATTGATTTCATATCTGCATGAAAAACACCAGCCGGTAATCCATGGCCAAATTAATTTACACAATATACTGATAAATGATCAACAACAATTGACTTTAGTCGGCTTTAACCAAGCCCGTTTTGCACATACGACACAAATTAAACAAATTATATACACTCAACTTCCACAAGCGGCGAGCTTATCGCCCGAACAAGCTCGAGGTGATTCTTGGGGACTCAGTAGTGACTATTTTCAACTGGGTTTACTGTATTACCAACTCCTTACTCGCACACCCTGGATTGAAGGCGAAAGTCGCCGCCAACAGCAATTGTATGCCGCCAACCTTTCAACACCCGACGTTAATTTTTTAAACCATATTGTTGAAAAACGGATTTCAAACCTAATTGCTGCACTGTTACATCCAGACCCCATTAAACGCCCTTGCTTGTCTGAAATTAAATCGCAGATCTTTAAATTTCCACAGCATTAAAACCTAGTACTACAGATCTACAATTACGTTGCTAAGCTGCTAAGCTTTTAGAGACAATGTCTTTCTTTAATAACTATCTGCGCCCCTAAAATGACCCCTAAAAATACATCTCGTAAAAACTTATCCAGACCAAGAAAAATGGATGCTAGCATAGCGCCCGGTAAAGTGATGAGTTTACTATCGCCAAACGAGGTTGCCAGCCTTCTGAGCGCCGGTCAAACTCAGTTACATGGATTGTTTAGACGCTGCGCCCTAGCGGTACTCAATTCTGGATCATTGGAGGACGATGTTAAAACCATACTCGAAATCTATGCTGATTTTGAAATTGAAGTGATTCCACAATCCAGAGGTATTAAGCTTGCCGTCCACAATGCACCGGCCAATGCTTTTGTTGATGGCCAATTAATGACTGGAATTCGCGAGCACTTGTTTTCCGTACTGCGCGACATCATTTACATACACAACACCCTGTATCAATCACCGCAATTTGATTTTTCAAGTAGTGAAGGCATTACTAACTCTATTTTTCATGTACTAAGACAAGCTGACTTGTTAAAAACGGGCGTAAACGCGCCACTGGTGATTTGCTGGGGCGGGCATTCAATTTCTCGGCTGGAATACGACTACACCAAAAAAATTGGTTATGAATTAGGTTTGCGGAATATGAATATTGGCACTGGCTGTGGCCCTGGCGCCATGAAAGGCCCGATGAAAGGTGCCACCATTGGTCACGCCAAGCAACACATTCGTATTGGTCGTTATATTGGTTTAACAGAACCCGATATTATTGCGGCCGAACCCCCTAACCCTATCGTCAATGAATTGGTTATTTTACCCGACATTGAAAAACGGCTAGAAGCATTTGTACGTACCGCCCATGGCATTATCGTTTTCCCAGGTGGTGCCGGTACGGCAGAAGAAATTCTTTATCTGATGGGCATATTGCTACATGAAAAAAATCGTGGCCTACCCTTTCCGGTGATTTTTACGGCCCCACAGGAAAGCCGCGATTACTTTGACAAAATCGATGCGTTTCTATTTAAAACCCTCGGACCAGAAGTCAGAAAGCTTTATACCATTATCATCGGCAGCCCACCAGAAGTCGCTAAACGAATGAAGCGAGGCACTGAAGAAGTTTTCAGTTATCGTCGGGATCATCAAGATGCGTATTACTTTAACTGGCTATTGCATATACCCGAAGAGTTGCAACAACCGTTTGATCCCACCCATGAAGCCATGGCCAAATTGCGGGTTACTCGTGATCAAACCCCATTTGAAAGGGCCACTGCTTTACGAAAAGTGTTTTCAGGTGTAGTAGCAGGGAATGTTAAAGCTACGGGCATTGCTCGGATTGAACAGTGGGGTCCTTACCAAATTCATGGTGATGCCGAATATATGCATCTACTAGACGAGTTACTACGATCATTCATTCAGCAAGGACGGATGAAACTTGGAAGCACAGAGTATCACCCCTGCTTTCAAGTCGTTAAGACCTAAATTAAGAAAGCGCATATCGATTGGCTAAAGCTCATTAAAACACAACACACAATCGGTTTGCTTCTCCTATACTGATGAGCAGTTTAGTCTAGCTAATCGGATTGCTTATGAAAGTTGCACAATTACTTACTTTTATCATTACGCTAGTGCTAACGTTGAGCTGCTTTCTGCTCGGCATAAAGCACAACACACTCGCCCGTATTGGCCTCTATGAATTCATTAACCCGATGTTATTAAACATAATTTTCAGCCTCATCATCAGCCTCATCATCTTTAGTGTCCACAAGTTTGCGATTGCCGCAATACTTTTGCTATGTTTATTAGTCAACTTACCCGCCAGCGCAATGGGTAACGGAGCGCATATCAATCAAGATGTACTTTTTACAATTTTGGTTGTGGCTCTCTTTTTACCTACAGCAATACGCTGGATTGAAAATTAAGTCACAAGCCTAGCCAATTTAAAAAAACACCCTCATTAAAAAATCACTCAACTTAAAAGGTGTGGCATTTAAAACCGCTTAGCGAGGCATCTTTGTCGCACCATCTCAAACAAACACACGCCTGTCGCTACTGAGACGTTAAGACTGGCTAACTGACCGGCCATCGGAATGGTTAATTGTCGTTGACAAGTTTTGGCTGTGAGCTGTCGCAGCCCGGTACCTTCTGCCCCCATTACTAACACTTCGGAGTGGGAAAACACTGTATCGTAAAACAAAGCACAACTAGGATCGGCTACAGTGCCGGTACTAGCAACTCCTAATTCATGCAATTGCGTTAAACAACGCACCAAGTTAGTGACTTGATACAAGGCCAAATTTTCTGCAGCGCCACAGGCGACTTTACGCACCGTGGGCGTGATCGGCACACAGTGGCGTAACGGCAATATCACCCCAGCAACGCCTGCTGCCTCTGCCGTCCGTAAACAGGCGCCCAAATTATGGGGATCATTTAAACCTTCTAACATTAACCACAATTGATTGGGTTTTGCTTCAGCATTGACAAACAACTCACTTTCATTAAATAAATTACCAATCCGAATTTTCGCCATGATGCCTTGATGCACACCATTTTCTGAAAGCTGATCCAATTTACTTTTTTTCACCGATTGCACGGCAATACTGTGCTGTTTGGCAAGTTTTATGACATCGGTATCCGATTCAAAACGACCGTCCTGCTGCACCCATAGTTCGAGCACCTGCTCAGGCTGTTGTTGCAAACAATTACTAACTGCACGCAAACCAAAGAGTGTGGTCGTGCTGTTTTTTTTAATCATAATGGCTATTCACTTGGCTTGGAACGCCGACGGCGCTTACGGCGTTTTTTTGCAGGTTTATCACCATTGGCCGTAGTTAGCTTCTCTGCGGACACTTCCGTTTTAGTTTTGTCTGGTGATTTATTTTTATCCGAGGAGGATTTATCTGCAGCGGATTTGTGTTTTTTGGTCGCTGTTTTTTTGGCTGATCGGGGCGGTAATGGCGGATGCACTTCATCCAAAATAAAGTCCATTTGCCGCGCTTCCAAATCAACCTTTGCAACGACAACACTCACAGCATCCCCTAAGCGATACTCTTGGCGAGTACGCTCGCCAAGCAAACAGTGCCGCGCCGCATCAAAGGTGTAATAGTCAGAGGCAAGGCTGGAAACATGCACCAGCCCTTCAACATAAACACTGTCCAGTTCGACAAACAAACCAAAATGCACCACACCGGCGATCACACCAGTGAAACGCAAACCGACCTTGTCTTGCATGTATTCACATTTAAGCCAATCGGTGGCTTGACGCGTGGCTTCATCCGCACGCCGTTCGGCGAACGAACAATGTTCACCGAGCTCACTTAATTTGGGTGCTGAAATTTCCAACCAATTTTTCTTCAACACACGCGCCGCTTTGGGAACCCGCACCACTTGCTCCGATGGTAACCGCGAACGAATTAAATAACGCAGCGCACGATGCACTACCAAATCCGGGTAACGGCGAATCGGCGAAGTAAAATGTGTATAAGCCTCATAGGCCAAACCAAAGTGACCCGCGTTTTCTTCAACATATCGGGCTTGCTGCATCGAGCGCAGCAACACCGTTTGTATTAAATGAAAATCCGGGCGACCTTTTACTTCGCCGAGAATTTTTTGATAGTCTTTAGGTTGTACTTTCTTACGAACTGGCAACTTCAAGCCCAGGCTCGACAAAAACTCATTCACCTGTTCAAGCTTTTCTTCTTTAGGTTGGCCATGTACCCGATATAAAGCGGGCAATTCATGCGCAAGCAAACATTCAGCGGTACAAGTATTGGCCAGCAACATACACTCTTCAATCAAACGATGTGCATCATTACGAGTACGTGGATAAATGGCTTCAATTTTCCCGTGATCATTAAAAACAATTTGAGTTTCCGTGGTATCAAAATCAATGGCACCGCGTGCTTGCCGCTTAGTCAACAGTACTTTAAATAAGGCATGCAGCGTACCGACATTGTTCATTACGGCATCAAAGTCACCCTCAATCCGCTCGGTAAAGGGTTTTTGCTGCGTTAGCCAATCACTGACGCAGGTGTAAGTTAAACGCGCTTGCGAACGAATCATGGCTTCCATAAACACAAAACTGCTGACACTCCCTTTGCGTGTCACGCTCATTTTGCACACCAACGCCAAGCGATTTTCATTGGGGCGCAAGGAACAAAGATGGTTCGACAAGGCTTCCGGTAACATCGGAATCACGCAGTTAGGAAAATACACTGAAGTGGAGCGCAGTCGCGCCTCTTGATCGAGCGAACTATCTTTAACCACATAATGCGACACATCGGCAATGGCCACCCACAAATCCCATCCGCCGCCAGCGGTTTTTTCAGCATAAACCGCATCATCAAAATCTTTAGCGTCCTCACCATCAATGGTGACAAAGGCTTTGCCAGTTAAATCGACACGATCCGGGAAATCCGCTAACTCAAGCGAAGTCGGCAAGCTTCGCGCTTCCAGCTCCACTGCTTCTGGCCAAATATGCGGGATGCTGTGCGTATGCAACGCCACCTGCATTTCGATACCAGGCGTATGATCAACCCCCAAAACATCCACAATTTTACCTTGTGCTTGATGTCGATAATCCGGCGGCACAATAATCGCGACCACCACATATTGCCCTGGCTTAGCTTTGCCAATATTGTCTGGGGCAATCATTATTTCTTGGCTAATACGTTTATTGTCCGGCACAACAAAACCCAGACCATTTTCAAAACAATAACGACCCACAATCGACGTGGTATTGCGTTCGAGAATTTCAATAACGGCGCCATTCTGGCGTCCCCGTTTATCGCGAAAAATCGCACGCGCTAAAACCCGATCCCCGTCAAACACGCAACGCATTTGTTTGGGTGACAAAAACATGTCCTCGGTACCATCGTCGGGAATAAAAAAACCAAAGCCTTCTTTATGACCTTGTACACGACCTTTGGCCAAATCCATTTTCGCAACCAGACCATAAGCGCCGGTACGCGTTTGAATCAATTGCCCAGATCGCTGCATGGCTCCCAATCGGCGTTGAAACGCATCCAACTGCGCAGGTGATTGCAAACCAAACGCAGTGATCAATTCATCGGCTTGTGCCGGGCCCTTGCATTCATTTAACGCTTGTAAAATATATTGGCGGCTAGGGATGGGATCAGCGTACTTTTGTGACTCCCATTCAAGTTCAGGGTCTTGGTCTAATGGAAAACGAATTTCAGGATCGGACATGCGAGCAGATTCTCTATAAAAATAAGGAAATAACATAAAAAAAGGGATTAACCCAACAAACAACTGGGTCTACCCATCAAAAACAGGCTTAAAACCCAAAAAGATACTCACGCAAATTAGACCGCCAGTATCAGCCGGTTGACTTTACTAGAGGAAAGCTTTAGATTCCAGCGCCTCAGTAAAAGATTGCCGATAATTGCGCCTTATTTACTGTGCCGAGGTGGTGAAACTGGTAGACACGCTAGCTTCAGGTGCTAGTGGCCTTACGGTCGTGGAGGTTCAAGTCCTCTCCTCGGCACCAAAACCTTTAAAATCAATAATTTAGCTCAAAGTACTCCAGCTATAGCCTCTAAAGGTACAAGATTTTGTACCACCTGGCTACAACAATCCAAGTCTGGCATTTATTATTTTAGATTCACTATCCCTTCTAATCTCCAATCAATACTTAAACAAAAATCCATAAAGAAATCCTTATATACCAATGACTTAGCAATGGCTGAGTATCTATCTATACTGATTGGCAGTGAATACCAAAAAATATTTTTGCTAATTGGGTTTTATATGAAATCTCTACAGTCTATTGATGATGTTAATACAGCAGCTTTGGCTTATTTTGAACAATCTGCGGCTTTTATAGATGATTACATTATCAAACCAGACCAATTTAAAAATAAGCAAGTTATAGAGGAATTGGAAATCAGAAAAGAAGCTTTCAAAATGCTAGGTGTAACAGCCTCCACAACTGGACAAAGAACCCTTTTTTCAGCAGTGCTGAGGTCACTTGAGATTAATCCAAACAGTGATTCTGTCCTGCTTGGTCAACTTAAAAGAAAAATGGATAGCATCCATGATTTAATGGGTGAGTTACTTGTTTGTAAAGCTAAAGGAGAGTTTCAAAAAATTGAACAAACATTGGATGTGGCTCATGCCAAATATGAGTCAAAAATAGCTAAAGTTCATCCCCAATCAACAAATTTAAACTTAGCAGAAAGTGATATCAACAAAGCATCATTTGCTATTGTCCTAGACTTATATTTGAAGTCCTTAAAATCAGTTAGGGGTAAGAAGCCACCCACTGAACTAACACTTGAAGGATATGAACAAAGATTGCAGCTTTTCTGTGATTTATTGCAAAATAGAGAATTCAACACAATAACCAAGCAAGATATTATTAATTGCACTAATTACATTTATAACTTGCCAAAGAATATTAAGAAAATTCCCCTAAAGTTGCATAAAAAATATAAAACTTATTTAGATATCATCAAAGATAACACTCATACTTTTGATAAAGTGAGTAATAGCACTGCTGCTGAGTATTTCATGCAATTCAACTGTCTTCTAAAGTTTGCCTTTGAAAATAATTACACAGCAACAGACTTATCAGCTCATTTAAAGTACAGCAATTCTAAAATTGTTGAATTTCCCAGAATCCCATTCTCTACAGAAGAATTAACTAAAATCTTTAATAGTTACTTATACAACAATGAAAAGACAACTTTTAAATTACAGCATTATAACTTTTGGCTACCAATTTTAGGTGCTTTCACTGGTGCAAGGCTTAATGAAATTTGCAGCCTTAAGTTATCAGATATTACTTTTGATTCTGAAAACACTTGTTACCTTATTTCTATTAATGATGATGATGAAAAGAAAGTTAAGACACAATGCAGTATTAGAACTGTAAAGTGGACCCCCAAGTCCAGACAAAAAATCTAATAATTTAAGATAGAACCTCACCGACTATGCAGCTGACCGACGCTGCCTCGTTAGTACCAGGGTTTTAGTGTTTTAAAACCCATAAAAATCTTGCCTGCTGTGC
>JANNXD010000089.1:0-17494 GCA_031409375.1 Gammaproteobacteria bacterium
GCACAGCAGGCAAGATTTTTATGGGTTTTAAAACACTAAAACCCTGGTACTAACGAGGCAGCGTCGGTCAGCTGCATAGTCGGTGAGGTTCTATCTTAAATTATTAGATTTTTTGTCTGGACTTGGGGGTCCACTTTACAGCAGCTGGAGATTCAGTTGTTGAAACAGTTTAAGACCATATTGCGCCGATTCATCCGAGCCGCGCCCAAAGGCTTCATCAATCACCACAAAACGAAACGAGCGCGAGCGCACAGCGCCCCACTCCAAACCAAATTGATAGGCAAGGCTTGCCGCCAAAATAGTGTAGGCCAACTTTTCTTTTTGACCACCGGATTTACCACCTGAATCCGAGTAATGCTCGTGTTCGCTGTTGTCCTCCCGCCAACGCTCACTGGCGGCAAACAAAAACCAATTACGTACGTCTGTTACTTTATTGCTCCAGCGCCTATCCTGATCCACCAATCCTTCGCGACCGCGAAAACGATCAATAATGGCTTTGACTTGTAAAAACTTAGCTTCGGAATATTGACCATCGTCCGAGCTGGTTACCGCACTTTCAGTACACGCACGTAATTCACTTTGAAAATCGCGAATCTCGGCATCTGGGCTGGGCTGTGATTCCAGCAGGATATAACGACCGGGGTTGTAATCAATTTGCGTCAACGATTGATTAATATGCGCAATGCGTTGTTTGATGGTTTCACGCTCGCGGGCCAGTTGCGCATTAAAGTTGGCAATCTCATTAATGGTGTTCACATTCAGCAATTCTTTAAACCGCGCCACAAAACGCGGCAAATCATCACCATTTAATTGCGTCAAAAGTTGCTGATACTCAAAAGCGGCCGCTAAGCTGGCATCCATATCCGCCGTTTCCAACTTGAAAGATTCTTTAAAGGCCGACATTGCTTTGATGATTTTTTCAGCCAGGCGTTTAATTTTGGCATCTTCCGCATCGATCCGTGTCTGCAACCATCCGCGCACTTCTTGCGCCCGATTATCACAGGACTCCACACTCAATTGGTGCTGCCCTAAACAGTCGGCGCGAAGCGCATCCAGTTGCGGGATCAAGTCTTCAATCGGCAGCGAGAGCCGCAGCTCTTCCTGCGTTTGCTGTTGTAGGGCCTCGGCGTCACTGCGTTTTTGTTCGAGTTTGGAACGCTGCTCTCGAGCGGTATTCACCTCCTGTTCAAAGCCAATTAATTGTTGCGTTGCCGTCTGCAAGCGTTCAGCGAGCTGCTTGAGAATATCGGACGCGGCGGATAGACGCGTATGCTCATCCATCAGCGCGGCAATATCGGTGGCGATACTCGGCCAATCCAATTCCTCAAATTGCACAAACTCTTCCAGCTTCAGCAATGCCGCGAGCTGCTCGGCCAAACCACTGCGTTCACTTTGAATCTGGCTGATGCGCTGCGCGATGGTTTGCAACTGCCCTTCTTGCTGACGTCGCTTATTTTCCAGTACCGCCAGCTTAGCGGTGTTGCTCCAACCCAATACATATCGACTACGATCTTCTAATCGATGTCGGTCATCTTTTTCATGCCGTCCTGTCGGATCTTTGATTTGTCCTGCCAAGGTAATGGCACGGGTTTCACGACGAAACTGCTCGGGCGTATGACAACAAGCGACATCAAAACGATGCGCCAATTCTCGCTCTATCCAATCATAAAAAGATGAATCCGGCTTGATGGCCAGTTTATGCACCAAGGAATCCGCGTGTCGCTCCGGCAGCTCACCACGTCGTGGTCGTACATGAAAATACACTAAGCGACCGCGCAGATGATTGTTATCCACCCAGTTGGCAACGGCTTGGTACTGCGCATCAGCCACTAACAAAGACAAGCCAAAACTGCGCAACACACGTTCTGCGGCACCTTCCCACGCCTGTTCCTGTTCTCGCACTTGAAGCAACTCACCGGCAAACGGCATGCTGTCTTCGGGTACATCCAGCGCGGCACACAAAGCGGTACGCACCTGAATCTGTTGATGATCAATATTACTGCGACGTTGTTTTAAGCTGTCAATTTCTGCGGTGAGTTGCGCATGCTGCTGTTTGCCTTGACTAAGACTGACGCTTTGCTCGGTTAGGGCGTTTTGCAAATCCACATCCAACTCACGTACCGCTTCACGCTGCGCCTGAAATTGCTGTCGCTGTGCGGCAAACTGCTCAACCGTAGTCGCAGCCGCTTCACCCAGTTTGCTGGTCAGTTCCGCATAACGCTGTGCTTTGAATTGGCGGGTATCGCGTTGAGCTTCTTTCTTTTTAATCTCAATGGCTAAACGCTCTAAACGATCCCCACCGTTATTATGCAGTGCTTGTTTCAAATCCGCGACCTGTTCGCGCTGTTCGTCGCGCTGTTGCTCAAGACGTTGCAAGCCCGCATGCGCACGTTGCCAGTCGTCTTGCAAAATCGACAAGCGTTTCTCCAGCAAACCCAGCTTAAGACTCGCGAAATAACCGCGCAACGCGTCGCGACAGTCTCGCCATTGATTGACCTCCACTGTTAGCACGTCATGGCGAACACAGTCGGCAACTAATGGCGTCAATAACTCGACCTGACGCTGCGCTTTGAGCACGGCCTGATGGGCGCGATTCAAATCATCAAAATGGCTGATCAAGGTTTGCATGCGTGGTGCGATGTCGAAAGGTTCGAGCATATGACCACGGACAAAGTCGGTGAGATTGCCCACGGATTTCATCGACACGGTTTGGTGAAACAAGTCAAGCGCTTGATCATTTTCAATCCCAAACCGCCGCCGAAACCAAGCCCCGTATTTGGGAAAGCTGTCTTCAATCTCGACGCCTGTAGCGCGCAACTTTTTGCGCAGTTGGCCCATATCGCTGCCGAACTGCACAAAATCAGCAGCGATCGACAGCTCACGTTCCACCCCGACAAAAAATCGTGCTGGTTGGCCTTGCGTATCCTTCAACCAAAACACTTGCGCCAAAGTCACCGATTGATCGTAACCGGCGTTATGAAACACGCCCAAAATCACAGAATAGCTGCTGGCTGTGCGCAGCGATACCGGTTTAGCACTGCCGGTGATTTCATTACGCTCTGATTTGTAGTGACCCAATACATAAGAGCGCAGCGAGCGCTCTTTGTTGTCCGCCCCCGCCGCCTTGTTATACGCAATGCGTTGCGCTGGCACTAGCAAGGTGGTAATGGCATCGACCAACGTGGATTTACCCGAACCAATATCGCCGGTCAGTAATCCGTTTTGGCCATCGAGTTGCAGTGTCCACACCCGACCATCAAACGTGCCCCAGTTTAATACTTCCAAGCGCTTCAACCGAAAACCCGACAGGCGATTGTCCGCCACAAAATCTAGGCCGATGGACATAGGATTCACGTTTGCGCCTCGATGTCGGTCAGGTTGTCTGCTTGTGGTGACTGAGCTTGTAGCTGTGATTGGTATCGGGCCAGCTTATCATCAAATTCAGCCAACCACTGCGCATCCACAAAGGCTTTGATAATGCGGCATACTTCATAGGTCACGGTTCCAACTGGAGTACCGCCACTGGTTTTTAATCGCCGTAAAAAACCCAGATCCACCACCTTATTGATGTGCGCCTCGATCTGATCAACCAGTTTGGCGTCATTGCTGCTGTCCGGCAAAAACACCCGCACCAATTCAACAATCTGATCACGATCCAACACGCAACGCGTATCACCACCACCGGCATCAAACTCCGCCAGCTTTTTACGCAGCAACGCCAATAACAAGCTCACCGGAAAAGACAAGGGACGACGCGCAATCAACCGAGGCAAACGTGGGCTGGGATCATCTTCGCTCGGCTCGGGACGACTTTTTAAAAAGCCATACCCCTCCGCTTCATCCAACACCAACTCCAAGCCCATCACCACCACATACTCACGCACACGGGTTTGCAGATTCAGCAGATGCCCCCACAGACGTTCATCGACTTCGCGATAAATCACACTTTTTAATAAGGTAATCACCAAGACGGAGAGATCAGGCTGAGGGGGTTGTGTTTCTTGTAAAGGTGATGAAGGCTCGTGCTCATCCATTAGGAAGTACCTTTTGAATGTAGGCATTATTTGCGGCCAATCCTTGGCGCTCTTGTGAGGTATTGGCGTTCATAAACATCCCCCATGCTTTACTTAATTTTTTTATGGAGTTTATCGCTTTACAATTTATCTGTCTCTAATTTGATCGAAATATTGTGGTGATTGCGGCGGAATGCTTCACTCGACTTTTAGATATATTCATCCTTGTATATGATTACGCAACAGTGGTTTCCACATAATGGAGATACTTATATTATATGGATAAAGAGCTAGCTATGACTTTTAGGTTAGCAATTGAGGCTAAGAATTTTACAAAAACAGTAAGGCAATCAACCTTATATCAATCACCGAATGGCTTCTTAATACAGCTATAAATAATATGTCCTCACGTAAGTTAAATATTAAAAAAGGCGTCCATCATGATTCAAACCTTCAAAGTTACGCTGATGTTTGGTCTTTATGCAAAAGACGACTGGGAGGGCATATTTGAAATTGATTCGTCGTCAACATTAGATGATGTTCATCATGCCATTCAGCAAGCCTTGGATTTTGATAATGATCATATGTATGAGTTTTACACGGCAAAAACCGAACGCAGCCGTCCACAAGTTAGCTTTGATGATGACAACGAAAGGCTCTACACCACGACATTAGCCAGCTTATTTCCGCTTCCTAAAGACCGCCGATTGTTCTACTTATTTGATTACGGCGATAGCTGGCTGTTCAAAATACTCAAGCTGCGAAAAAGTGAGCAACCACCCATCGCAGGCATTCAATATCCAAGACTGATACAAGAAAACGGAGAAAGGCCCGTGCAGTATCCCGCATGGGAAAATGAAGAAGCAGACGAAAAAGACGAAAAAGTTGACGCGTGAATAAACATGCTTACCGCACAAAAATTAAACGCGGTAACTGCGCTTGCCGAACACAGGCGCTGCCGTCCGCTGCCTGGGCTTGCCAACTGATGTGTTCTAGGGTGTTTTCATCCATCAGCATCTTAAAAAACGCGTCACCCAATTGTAGATAAGCGACCAGCTCAGCCAAACCTTGCTGCAAAGGTTGCTGTTCGATGAGTTCACGCAGCGTGATTTGCGAGCGGATCTGCAGGGTTTGGCGGATGTGCCGCGTTAATCGTGTTTTGTCGATAACGACTTGCTGATATAAAGCTGACGCGTCCAGTTGCGAGTCGCTGTTATCCAGCAGAATATTTGCAATCAAGGGTTTGTGAGTCGGCGTGTACAGCGGACGCTCCATTGCCAATTCAATTGTGGCGCTGGACTCGCCGATAGACATCATCAGTTCGGCCGGTTGCGATTCGCGTAGCGCTAACGCCTGGGATTCGATGCTGCGCAAAATATCCATAATGCGCCGATTTTCCAACCAGGCTTGCTCATCCAAAAAGCGCCGCAATTGTTGCGACAATTGTGCAACGGTGCGCTGAGTATGTTCACCGGCTTCTAGCCAATCGTAATGCACGCGGCGCAGACGGGGATCCGGTTGTAGCGCCTGCACTGGTGCCAATTTCAGTACCCTGTCAAGTAATTCACTGAGTTGTTCTTGTCGGCTACTCGACAATAAAAAATCCCAAAATGCGCGAAAGCTTTTGCCCTGATCCGAGTCTGCGATTTCATCACGCTCGTCCATGATTTTTTCTAGTAACGCGCCTTTGCTGCCTTCCCACAGCGCAATGCGCTCGCGCACCTTGCGATCCAACTGGCGAAAATTGTGTTCGACTTCACGAAAGTCGGTGAGCAGATCACGAGCAAGCTGTGTAAATTGCTGAAATCGATCTTTTAATCCGGTGTCATCCAGCAGTGGTACATTACCCGCTATTACTTGCTGAATTTCTCGATCGATTTGATCACGGCGCTTTTTTAAATCCGCCAATCGCTTATCAGGATCGACTTCGCTGCCCTCATTCATTTGTTTGAGTAACTCAAATAGCGTGAGCAATCGCGATTCGGTGCCGACAAAACTGCGTTCGGTTAACTGCAGCAACCAAGCGATGGCTTTTTCCGTGGCTGCACTTAAATCAAATTGCGCCTCATCAGTACCGGCGCGATAAAATTTGCGCAGCCAACCCTTGTCGGGTTCAGCCCAATCGTTCAAATAATCCAGTGCTGATTTGGGAAAACTTGACTCACCTAATTGTTGACGTAATACGTACAGCTCATCCTCTAACGATTCCGCCAAGTCCGCCGCCGCAATCACCCGTAAATTGGGCACCACAAACACGCGATGCAGAAAACTCGCGACCAAAGGCGCATGCTCCGAGCGCAACAGACGCCAGGCTGGATGATAAGTCCGCAAGGTATCAAGGGTGGCAAAATTTAAGGTCATAACAGCACTAACAACCCCAATACCGGTAAAGACATTACTATTCCAATTGAAATATAAAAGGCTACCTTAGCATTTTGACCATCGATTGGACATTAAAACAACATCGGTTTGAGCCAAGAAGCGATAGGCCAGTCAATATCGATAAACAATCAACGATCAGGTAGGAATCATCAATGAACAAAGATGAGCGAGGATACCGGCATAAGCAAGCGCAAAACAATGCCCTGAAACGACGTCAAGGCGTAGCCAAGCGACATAAAATTACTTCTGAATCTTTTGAGCCTATCCCCACGAAGTTGATCTTGGGCTAATAGTTTTTTTTAGCTGCATGATGATGCTTCGAGCAGTGACAGCTTTTATTCCACCGTCACTGACTTGGCCAAATTCCTAGGTTGATCCACATCGGTACCTTTAATCAGGGCGACGTGGTAAGACAGCAGTTGTAGCGGAATGGTATAAACAATGGGTGCGACCCAATCGAGAACGCTGGGGATACTGATAAGATGGAGTTTCGGAGAGTGCGTCATGGGGATTTTCACGTCGCAGAATAAGGTGAGTTCACCACCGCGTGCATGGACTTCCTGTAGGTTGCCTTGCAGTTTTTCAAGCAGATCGTTTTGTGGGGCAACGGCGATTACGGGCATATTTTCATCGACTAAAGCCAGTGGACCATGCTTGAGCTCACCGGCGGCATAGGCTTCGGCGTGAATATAGGAAATTTCTTTTAGCTTTAAAGCGCCTTCCATGGCCACTGGATATTGCGAACCACGACCTAAAAATAATGCATGGTGTTTATCGCGAAAATACTCCGCCAGTTGCTCGATTTGTTGATCCAGCGCCAGAACTCTCTCTAAATCATTTGGCAAGGTACGCAGTGATTGCCCCCAAAGTCTGGCTTGTTCAGCCGTAAGACGATGATGCTTACCGATTAATATCACCAACAAACTTAAAGCCACCAATTGACTGGTAAAAGCTTTGGTCGAGGCGACACCGATTTCAGGGCCTGCATTGGTCATGAGCGAAAATTGTGATTCGCGCACTAACGACGCGCCTTTGACGTTGCAAATGGTGAGTGTAGCTAAATAAGGTTGTGACTTGGCTTGGCGTAGCGCAGCGAGCGTATCGGCGGTTTCACCCGATTGGGACAGGGTTATAAATAAAGTATTGCTGGTAACGACCGGATGTCGATAACGGAATTCGCTGGCAATTTCAACTTGGCAGTGAATTCCGGCTAGCTCTTCAAACCAATAGCGTGCAACTAAACCCGCATGGTAGCTGGTACCGCACGCTACGATTTGAATGGATTGAATTTTCGGGAGAAGTTCAAGGGCTTCACTACCAAGCAGGTTATCTGATACCTGATCGCCAATCAAACGCTCTGCCAAGGTTTGCCTAACCACCATGGGCTGCTCATAAATTTCTTTGAGCATAAAATGACGATACTCGCCCTTCTCTGCCTTACCGTGCTGGCCATCCAACTCTTCTATAGGGCGTTGTTGCGGCTGGCCATGCCGATCCCATATTTGGATTTTTTGTAACGACAACTCGGCAATATCACCTTCGTGCAGATAAATAAATCGATTGGTCACCGGTTGCAAAGCCAGATGATCCGAAGCGATAAAATTTTCACCAATGCCACAGCCAATCACCAAGGGACTGCCTGCACGTGCAGTCACCAAGATTTGTGGCTCTTGCAGATTAATTACACCAAGTGCATACGTCCCATGAATTTCTTTGATCACCGCTTGTACGGCTTGACGTAATTTCAAGCCGGTACACAGCTGCGCATGTAAGAGGTGGGCAATAACTTCAGTGTCGGTTTGCGAAGTAAATTCGTAACCTTGTTCTTGTAGTTGTAGTTTAAGCGGATTAAAATTTTCGATAATACCGTTGTGCACCACCGCGACGGATATGCCTTTTCCCTTAGAAATATGCGGATGGGCATTGTCTTTATTGGGCACACCATGGGTAGCCCAGCGCGTATGCGAAATACCTAAATAGCCAAAGGGCGGATCTTGTTCAATAAGGGTTTGCAGCGCCGCGACTTTACCCGCTGCGCGTCTACGTTGTAGCTGTGTATATTGCCGGTCAACAACAACCAACCCAGCGGAATCATAACCCCGATACTCAAGGCGTTTTAAACCCTCTAGCAATATAGGATAAATATCTCTTTCAGCAATCGCACCAACAATACCGCACATATACCTGACCCTTCATTCAACTAATCCAGCAATTTAGCCGTCGCCAACTTATGGTCCGCCGCTGCACGTTGTTTTGGGCTGACCCAGTCCTCAAAGCTCATCTGCTGAGCACGGGCTAAAGTTAAACTTTGCGCCGGTGCATCTTTGCTGAGTGTTGAACCTGCACCTATCGTCGCATAATCACCAATTGTTATCGGCGCAATCAGTGCGCTGTTAGAACCAATAAAAACATGATGCCCAATATGGGTCATGTGCTTATTGAGGCCATCATAATTACAGGTAATGGTGCCAGCACCAACATTAACATGTTCACCTATTTCCGCATCACCTATATAACTCAAATGATTAATTTTGCTGTTGTTGGCGACACGGGCATTTTTAATTTCAACAAAATTGCCGACATGGACTTCAGTAGCCAACTCAGTACCAGGACGCAAACGAGCATAGGGGCCAATTTGACATAATCGACCCACGCGGGCTTTTTCAAGATGACTGAAAGAGTGAATGATAGCGCCGTCTTCGATAATGACATTTTTTAACACACAGTGCGGGCCAATAAAAACACCGTTACCAATACGCACGTTACCTTCGAGGACGACATTGACATCAATCATGACGTCTTCACCAAAACTGAGATCGCCGCGTAGATCAAAACGATGGGGATCGAGCAGGGCCAATCCTTGCTGCATTAATTCATTGGCTTGCTGCAATTGAAAATGTCGCTCTAAGGTAGCGAGCTGTTGCCGGTCGTTTACACCGAGTACTTCATAATTTACTCTGGGTGCTGTCGTGACTACTAATAACTTATTTTGAACACAAAGACCGACCAGATCCGTGAGATAAAACTCACGTTGCGCATTATTGTTATCAATCTGCGGGATGTAGTCCAACATGACCTGACCCTGAATCGCTAAAATCCCGGTATTCACTTCTTTAATGGTCCGCGTGGGTTCATCAGCATCTTTTTCTTCAACAATACGACTGATGCAACCATGCGTATCGCGGCAAATACGGCCGTAACCCTTGGGATTGTCCATATGGGTGGTTAATAACACTAGAGGATTGGCACTGGTTAAATCACTCAGACGCAATAAGGTTGATTTACTAATTAAAGGTACATCTCCATATAAAATCACCACCGTTTGTTTCGGTGTTATAGATGTCAAAACTTGCGCAGCGGCATGCGCTGTTCCGAGTTGTTCAGTCTGGTGAATAAACTGCAAGGATTGCTGAGGATAGTGTAGTTGACAAGCACTGATAACCGCATCTGGCTCATGACCAATCACTACGGAAATTGCTTCGGGCGATAATGCCAACGCGGTATCCAGCACATGAAACAACATGGGCTTTCCTGCCAAAGGATGCAGTACCTTTGGCAACGATGATTTCATGCGTGTGCCACGACCTGCGGCGAGCACGACAACATGCAAATTCACTTATCGACCTGCCCGATTTCGCAACTGACGGATAGCGCGTAATTGTGCGGATGCCTCAGCCAAGCGAGAAGCAGCCATCGCATAATCCATATCTGCTCGCTGATTTTTCACGGTATCCAAGGCATCGGCTTTAGCTTGTTCTGCTTGTGCAAGCTCTAATTCATCTGCCCGAATACAAGAATCGGCTAAAACGATAATCATGCGCGGTTGCACTTCCAGTATGCCACCAGACACATAAAAAACTTCTTCTTGACCACCACGCTTAATTAAACGTAATGGTCCAGGTACTAGCTGGGTTAATAAAGGTGCATGACCAAATGCAATACCAATATCACCGCAAACGGCAGTTGCAATGAACATCTGCACTTCACCTGAGTACAGTTGTTTTTCCGCACTGACTACTTCACAAAGCATTCGACCTGACACAGCAAGCTCCTCGACAGTGTCTTTCTAAAAAAATCTGGCAAAAAATAATTGCTAAACTCAATAACTTTCATACTGATTGATAGCCTTGACTCAAGCAACTGCAGCCATTTTTTTCGCTTTTTCTAACACTTCATCAATCCCACCGACCATATAAAATGCTTGTTCAGGAATCGCATCATAGGCGCCTTGCAATATTCCTTTAAAGCCAGCAATGCTTTCTTTTAATGACACATATTTTCCTGGTGAACCCGTGAATACTTCAGCAACAAAAAAAGGTTGTGACATAAAGCGCTGAATTTTGCGTGCACGCGTGACCACCTGTTTATCTTCTTCAGACAACTCATCCATACCCAAAATGGCAATAATATCTTTGAGCTCTTTATAGCGCTGAAGTATGGATTGAACACCACGGGCGACATCATAATGATCTTGGCCGACAACCAACGGATCCAATTGTCGGGAAGTCGAATCCAGTGGGTCAATCGCTGGATAGATACCCAACTCGGCGATTTGCCGTGACAACACCACGGTGGCATCCAAGTGGGCAAAAGTCGTAGCAGGTGAAGGATCGGTTAAGTCATCCGCTGGAACATAGACCGCTTGAATGGAAGTAATCGATCCGGTCTTGGTAGAGGTAATGCGCTCTTGCAACGCCCCCATTTCTTCCGCCAGCGTCGGCTGATAACCGACAGCAGATGGCATACGGCCTAACAATGCGGAAACTTCGGTACCGGCTAAGGTGTAACGATAAATATTATCGACAAACAATAAGACATCACGTCCTTCATCACGGAACTGCTCCGCCATGGTTAAACCCGTTAGTGCTACGCGCAAACGGTTGCCCGGCGGCTCATTCATCTGTCCGTAAACTAGGGCGACTTTATCTAGTACATTAGAATCTTTCATTTCATGATAAAAATCATTGCCTTCACGGGTACGTTCGCCGACACCAGCAAATACTGAATAACCACTGTGCTCAGTGGCGATGTTACGAATCAGCTCCATCATGTTAACCGTTTTACCAACACCGGCACCGCCGAATAAACCAACTTTACCACCTTTTGCAAAAGGACAGATTAAGTCAATCACTTTAATTCCAGTTTCTAATAGTTCATTGGCTGCTGCTTGCTCAGCAAAACTCGGGGCTTTGCGATGAATGGAAGCACGGGCTTTTTCACCAATGGGACCCATTTCATCAATAGGATCACCCAGTACATCCATGATCCGACCCAGGGTTTCTTTACCAACCGGCACTTGAATCGGTGCTTTCGTATTGGTGACATCAAGACCACGCTTTAAACCTTCAGAGCTACCCATGGCAATGGTACGGACCACGCCATCACCGAGTTGCTGTTGTACTTCGAGCGTAATGCGCTTCTCAATGACTTTCAATGCATCATAAATATTAGGCACTTCATCACGCGGAAACTTGACATCAATAACTGCGCCGATGATTTGGATAATTTTTCCGCTGCTCATAAACCTGCCTCTTAAAGATTCTGTGTTTATCCGTATATTATTTAACTGGGCTACACCGCTTCGGCGTTCATTAAACCGCTGCTGCACCACTGACAATTTCTGCTAATTCTTGCGTAATGGCTGCTTGTCGTGCTTTGTTGTAAATCAGTTGTAGTTCACCAATCATATCCGCCGCATTATCTGTAGCGGCCTTCATCGCCACCATACGAGCGGCTTGCTCACAGGCATTATTTTCGACTACCGATTGATAGATTTGCGATTCAACAAATCGCGTTAATAAACTTTGTAATAAGCTGACAGCATCTGGCTCGTACAAATAATCCCATTGATGTTTTGCGACTTGATCACGTCCACTGTTGAGGAACAAGGGTAATAACTGCTGGACCGTCGGCTGTTGCGTCATGGTATTGACAAACTCGTTGAATACTACATATAAACGATCAATTTTTCTTTCGTTATAAGCATCGAGCATGACACGAATCGCGCCCAATAATTGCGTCAGGGTGGGTGAATCGCCCAAGCCTTTTATCGTTGCCGCCACATGCCCACCGACACTCGTAAAAAATGCTGCGGCTTTATTACCTATCAAACAATAATCCACGTCAACATTTTGTTCTTTCCACTCCTTATGCTCTTGCAGTACTTTTTTAAAAACATTGACATTTAAGCCACCACATAATCCTCGGTCACTGGATATAATAATATACCCAACTCGTTTAACCGGACGTACTTCCATATAAGGATGACGATACTCTACAGATGCCATTGCTAAATGATGAATGACATCACGAATTTTTTTCGCATAAGGTTTTGATGCCGTCATTTTTTCCTGGGCTTTGCGCATTTTACTGGCCGCAACCAATTCCATCGCCCGCGTAATCTTTTGCGTACTTTTTACGCTTTGGATCTTAGTGCGTATCTCTTTACCGACTGCCATCGATTTAGTCCCTGTTAGCCAACGATTTTATTTGGTGAGGGTTACCAGGTTTGTGTCTTTTTAAAGGTTTCAATTACAGACTTAAACTTTGCTTCGATTTCATTGTTCCAGTCCGCACTTTTATTGAGGTCTTGTAGAAATTGTCCATACTCACTTTTCATAAAAGCATGTAACGCCGATTCAAATGCGCTTATTTTGCTTAACTCAACATCTTTAAGATATCCTTGGTTAGCGGCATATAAAGAGATGGCCATTTCTGCGACACCCAAAGGGCTATATTGCTTTTGCTTCATCAACTCAGTAACCCGTTGACCATGCTCAAGTTGAGCCCGCGTCGTTTCATCAAGATCGGATGCAAACTGGGCAAATGCCGCCAACTCCCGATACTGTGCCAGCGCTAAACGAATACCACCACCTAACTTTTTAATAATCTTGGTTTGCGCAGCGCCGCCAACGCGAGATACAGATAAACCTGCGTTGATAGCGGGACGGATTCCTGAATTAAATAAATTGGTTTCCAAAAAAATCTGGCCATCGGTAATCGAAATCACGTTAGTGGGTACAAATGCGGACACGTCACCGGCTTGCGTTTCAATGATGGGCAGAGCTGTTAAGGAACCTGTTTTCCCTTTCACTTCACCATTGGTAAATTTTTCAACATAGGCAGCATTTACCCGTGATGCACGCTCCAGTAAGCGCGAGTGCAGATAAAACACATCCCCCGGATAAGCTTCGCGACCGGGTGGTCGTCGCAATAATAACGAAATTTGGCGATACGCCCACGCTTGTTTAGTTAAATCATCATAAATAATTAATGCATCTTCGCCACGATCACGAAAATATTCGCCCATCGCACAACCGGCAAATGGTGCTATGAATTGCATTGAAGCCGGATCAGACGCCGAAGCGGCAACAATAATGGTATGGGCTAACGCGCCATGCTCTTCTAGTTTACGTACCACGTTGGCAATCGACGATTGCTTTTGACCAATCGCGACGTAGATACACTTGATGCCTGAATTTTTTTGATTAATGATCGCATCAATCGCAACTGCCGTTTTACCAACCTGACGGTCGCCAATAATCAATTCCCGTTGGCCGCGACCAATCGGCACCATGGCATCAATCGATTTTAATCCGGTTTGTACTGGCTGATCGACCGACTGCCTGGCAATTACACCAGGCGCAACTTTTTCAATCGGCGCTTGCTGGTCGGTTGTAATCTCACCTTTACCATCAATTGCAATGCCCAGGGCATTCACTACACGACCTAACAGTTGTCGCCCGACAGGAACTTCTAGAATTCTCTGGGTACAGTAGGCTTTTTGGCCTTCTTTAATCGAAAGAAAATCGCCGAGTACAATCGCGCCCACCGAGTCCTGTTCAAGATTGAGGGCAATACCAAATTGACCACCTTCAAACTCAATGCGCTCACCATACATAACGTCAGCTAGACCATGAATCCGAATAATACCATCGGCTACACTGACTACAGTCCCTTGATTTTTTGCCATTGGGCTAATATCTAAATTGGCGATTCTCTGTTTGATCAGCTCACTAATTTCTGACGGGTCTAGTGCTTGCATGATAATTTCCTTGAATTAATTTAAGCAGTGACGGTTAATAATGCCTGCGACAACTGGTTCAACTGGCCTTTGATTGAGTAATCATAAACTTCATCACCCATTTGAATAATCACGCCCCCAATTAGAGCTGAGTCCACTTGGATATCCAACTCAACATTGCGGCCTATTTTTTTCGTTAATACTTGTTGCAAGTCGATCTGCTGAGCCGGTGTTAAAAAATAGGCACTGCGAACTTGTACCTTTTGTTTATGTTCGTAAAGGCGTTTACTTAGACTGTATTGTTGAAAAATGACATCCAAAAGATCGATTCTTTTTTTCTCAGCCAATAAACTCACTGCGTTATGCACATCTTGTGGTTGTTTAGCTAGTATTTGCATGATGACTCGAACTTTTTGTTCGCTAGGAATATTGCTTTTAAGCCAGGTTCTCAGTTCTTGATTTTCACAAACTTGGGCTAATAGCGCTAATACGTTAAACCATTCTTCTAGCTTCTCTTGCTGCTTGGCATGCTCAAAAATAGCATTTGCATATGGCCGTGCAAGTGTTTGTGGTTCTAACATAGTCCGGCTCTACTTATTTCAAGTCGTGAATTAATTTAATAAAAATCCGCATTTTAAATTTTTCAACCCGTTTACAATTTCATGCTAATGTCATTTAGCATGGCTTGATGGGTTTTAGGATCCACTTGGCTTCGTAAAATTTTCTGAGCGCCTTCAATGGCTAACAGCGCTACCTGCTGGCGCAATTGCATCTTTGCCTGTGTCACTTGCCGATCAATTTCGGACACAGCCTGCCCTTTAATGCGTTCACTCTCTTGCGTAGCTAGCATCCTTGCTTCATCAACTAGTTGTCCTGCGCGCTTATTAGCTTGCTCAATTAATTTTGCCGCCTGATCTTTGGCATCATGAATAAATGACTGGCCTTGCTGCTGTGCTTTTTTCAGCTCGTGATCTGCACGCTCTGCGTTGCGCAATCCTGCTGAAATTTTCGCCTGCCGCTCTTCAAGGTTTTTAATGATGGGTGGCCAAATATAGCGCGCACATAAAAAAACAAAGATCGCGAAAGATATAATTTGGCCAAATAGCGTTAAGTTAATATTCATAACTAAACCTTTGCTGTCGCTTTTAAAGGTTACAGAATTTAGTATCTGGATTGATGCTACTTTGTTTGTTGAGCGGAAATTTTTGCCAACTCATACTGTTCTAGTCGGTCTGCAACGGGATTTGCAAACAATAACATCATGCCAGCAACCAAACCCACCATGGCAATGGCATCAATTAAGCCAGCGACAATAAACATTTTAACCTGTAGTACTGGTACCATTTCTGGTTGGCGAGCCGCGCCTTCTAAAAACTTTCCACCTAACATACCAAAGCCAATAGCGGTGCCAAGCGCACCAATCCCAATCACGATTGCTGCAGCGATTGCACTAAAACTTAATACGGTTTCCATGAAGCCTCCTAGTTTATGAAAAAATTGGATTTATAAAAAAATAGAGCTTTAATTTCGCTTAGTGATGTTCGTGTGCCTGACTCATATAAATAACCGTTAACGTCATAAATATGAATGCTTGTAGTAGTACCACTAAGATGTGAAATAATGCCCAAGGCACACTGACAAAAAACTGCGAGTGCCAAGGAATTAAGGTGGCGATTAAAATAAACACCAACTCCCCCGCAAATAAATTGCCGAACAATCGTAAACTTAAAGACAACGGCTTTGCAAACAACGTGATCAATTCGAGCGCCAAATTAAACGGAAGGAGCCACTTCCCAAATGGATTTAATGAAAGCTCGCTAATATAACCACCTAAGCCTTTTACTTTTATCGAAAATAAAATCATCAACAAAAACACACCAATCGATAATCCAAAAGTTGCATTCAAATCTGTTGTCGGCACTACTTTCATATGGTTTATGCCAAACCAATGCGCAATCTCCGGTATTAAACTCACCGGTAGAAAATCCATTGAGTTCATTAGTACCACCCAACAAAAAATGGTTAAGGCTAGCGGAGCAATCCATTTGTTAGTTGCAGTAAAACCTTCCTTAACACTGCCATCAACAAACTCAATAACCTGCTCAACGGCGCTTTGTAAACGGGTTGGTTTATCGATACTAAAATATTTTGCAGCGCGACTGAATATAAAAATAAATATCCCACCCAACAAGGTCGACCAAAACATGGTATCTAAGTTGATTGACATAAAGCCCATGGCTTTCACATCAGCTGCAGTATGCGCCAGGCTCCAACCGTGCTGTGGATGTAGGCCATAGGTCAGATTCTGTAAGTGATGCGCGATTTCACTTGAAACCGATGTTTTTTCACTTGCCATGCTTTTTATCCACCGCAACTATTTGCTACAACTCAACTTAATTGATACTACCTACATTCATACTTATACATATAATACATAACTTATCCACAATCACTGCGGTAGTAGTTATACCCACCCACCAGACTGACGAGATAACTCTGTATTATCACTAACAGGAATACTAACCAATTAACCATTGGCCAGTATCGCATTAACAAGCCTACCCACAATACAGTCAGCAGCAACTTTAACGCGGCTCCGATATAAAAACCCAAGAGTATCGCCTTAATTTGTTGCGCACCTCGAAAACGAAAAGTGTAATACGCACTTAACGTCCAGGTTATTACAAACCAACCATATGAAAGTGCAGCTGAGATGGCAACCTGCCAATCAACTAACAAAGCCAATATAACGATCGTCACACAAGCTACTTGTATATGGAGTCGCAGTAGCTGATTAATTTCCCGTTGATCTAGTAAACTTGTTGCCATGCTTATCTGCGCTTGGTATTCAATTCATGGCTCATCATTACGGCGTGAGAGTATAAAGTCAGTGGTTTTTAACTTCAACTTAAAATATAACGACTTATGCTTGATGCCAGGGCTCCCTAGCACAATTCAATCAAAGGTAAACTTTTGGTTGAATAAAAAGATGTGATTCGTAAACTTGCCTTTTGAGCAAAAGGAGAGTTGCGATGATCAATGTGTGTGTGACAGGAATAAGAGATCCAAGGAGCCA
>JANNXD010000090.1:0-1787 GCA_031409375.1 Gammaproteobacteria bacterium
GTCATGAAAGAGATTAAGGTAATTGGACTGGATTTGGCAAAGAATGTATTTCAGGTGCATGGCATGGATCAGACAGGTTGCAAAGTCGTCGGCAAGAAGCTTAAGCGCGGCGAAGTGCTGGCGTGGTTTGCCCAACAACCACCCGTCTTGGTCGGCATGGAAGCCTGTGGCGGTGCGCACTATTGGGCGCGCGAGATTGCCCGTTTCGGACATACGGTCAAGATGATGGCGCCTCAGCATGTCAAACCGTATGTTCAAGGCAACAAGACCGATGCCCGCGATGCGGCTGCCATTGCTGAAGCCGCACAGCGCGAGTCGGTACCAACGGTTGCCGTGCGTGAGCTTGCCGGGCAGCAAATGCAAGCGCTACACCGGGTGAGGGACCTATGGATGAAGCAACGTATCGCGATGGCCAACCAGGTACGTGGCCTGTTGGCCGAGTTTGGCCAGGTCATTCCGCTGGGGTTTGCTCGGCTCAAGACCGAAGTGGCTTTATGGCAGGCGCGGGACGAGCCAGCAATGGTCGTCCTTAAGGAGCTGATCACACAGCTAATGACCGCCATCAGCGAACTCGACACCAAGATCAGCCAGATCGACGTCCAGATGATGCAGTTGCACCGGACCAATGCAGCCAGTCGGCTAATCGAGACCATCCCCGGGGTGGGCTTACTGACCGCCACGGCGGTGGTGGCAAGCTTTGGAGAATGCGCCCAGTTCCCCCGGGCGCGCCAATTTGCCAGCTGCTTAGGCATTACCCCACGCGAGCACAGTAGCGGCGGCAAGCAGACGTTATTGGGGATCAGTAAGCGTGGCAACCCGTATATCCGCAGGCTGCTGGTGCACGGTGCCCGATCCGTTCTCACGGCGCGCATGAACAAACCTGCATATGCCGATGATTGGGCGGTGAAGCTGGCCATACGCCGTGGGCACAACATTGCGGCAGTTGCCTTGGCGGCAAAGAACGCGAGGCGGATATGGGCGATGCTGCACACAGGCGAAGTGTTCCAGGCCGATCATGCGCAAGCCAAACCCGCTTCGGCATGATCAACCCGGAGGGATACAAACCGAGGAAATTCGTAACGCGGGTAACAAAATGGCGAAGCTGAACTAATTCACTAGTCGTAGGAACGATAACCAACACGGAGGAAGCGCAATCGATTGCCTGAGCAATCTCAAATGATGGCAAACACAGGTCAGACCGGGATCGTCTTAGCGCGCGGGACCCAAAGTGCTTAGAGCACGCGAAATTGTTTGCGCGACGATCAGCGAATTTCATCATGCGTCAGCAGCCAGATAGACGGCTGCATCAAAGACCGAATGTATGGCTGCAATCGACTCCGTGTGTCGTCATCATGAAAAGATTGGTCTTGCAAACCGGGGGCGTCCATGTATGGGTCCCCGCCCGGCGCAACCCTTGTGGTTGTGCGCGGGGACAAGGTACTTTTGGTTTGGTGTTTTCACCATATGTAATTGCCGTCTCTATAAACCTAGCCGGCGTGTGGCGTTTACGCACAATTGCTGCGGCGCAAAACGGTTACATCTGGACACAATTGGTAGCAAAGTGGTATTGTCGCCGCAATGTCACATACCGTACCCGAAAAGGGACGCACACGGCGACCCAAGTGGCGACCGGCGTGACGACCTTGGGCTGTTCGGGGGTGGCGGTCGTTTGCACCCTAGAACTGGATCCGAATTTTGCAGCCCAGATCAAGCAGACATCCCCCAACACCCTGCTGATTGGGCGGCTACCGCATTTAGAACAGATTCAGTTAAGTAGCCTAGATCCG
>JANNXD010000091.1:0-18237 GCA_031409375.1 Gammaproteobacteria bacterium
CACTTGCGTACCTGCGCCCTCAAAGCGGACCAAACCAATGGAAGCGGTATCAGGCAATGTAGCCAACCATCGTAATAAGCGCGTTTTGACTTCCTCTATCGACGCCGCCATGGCTGGGCTGCTATCGATTACCAACCATAAAGGTGCGGGTGTCGTTTTTTCCTGTGCCCGGTCAGTTGGCGCAAAAAACTGATCAACGTCTTCAGCCTTTGCCTGACTCAATAAGGTTTGTCCATAAAACACATCCAGCAAAAAAACCGCCACGATAACCACGGCCATGCATAATTTCTGAATTAATCGACGCATTGATTCATTCCAACATCCGCCAATTGTTGCGGCGATGCCGCCACTAATCGCTCCCAAATTTGCTGATCGGTGATGGAAATAATTTGCGGAGCAGCAGCTTGCGACTTGGCTCTTACTTGAAAACGCTCGGCGGCAAACACATCCGCATCCGAACCCAGCCAAGTCGCATTGTTAACATAACCACAATATTGATGGCGGGTGATGGCCGTGACTTCGTCAAAAACATGGATTTGAAAAGGTTGATCGGCTTGCCATGGACTACAGCCTTGATGCGGGATGGTTGTCACACTAAGAAATGGTGGCAACAGATATTGAGGTAAGGCGACGGTGAATTTTTGCAAGCTGGTGGGTAACGATTGTAAGGCACATTCAATCGCCACATCATTGCTCATCGACACCTGCTGTAACAAGCTTTGATGATGACTTATCTGGGTTTGCAGCACGCCATCGCGCAAATTGTGGATACCCAGCCAAGACATCAACAACAAGACCACCAACACCAAGGCCACCACACTGCCTTTCTGAGAACAGATTTGCTGAGCATTAGCCAGTGATAATGTTTGCTGAACCATCAACATCACAATACCTCAATCGGCCGCGACCATTGCTTCAGCGGCACATGCAAATAAAAGCTGCGATGCAAACGTCTATCGTCCAACCAACTGCCCGACGCGGCTGTCAATTGCTGATCAAGCAACGCAAACATGGGCGCTGCTTCTATGGCAGAAATAAAATTCAAACCAAACGCTGTCTCACTGTGTAACAACAATGCCAGCTTGATATCCACGATGCGATCTTGCTGCGGATCAATTTGCGTGCGCGTTAAATAATACTGTGGCGTCGTAACATAAGGCTGATCATTCGGCACCACACCATAGAGTATCTGTAAGCTATCAATACCATCGATAATAATGCCGCGCCCCTCGACCGGCGGCACTAAGGCTTCATTAAGCTGCGCCAAGCGACCGGGATAACGATAACGACACACCAGTTGAAAAACACCAGCACGCGTGGTGTCTGCCTGCACCAGATATTCACTCCACACCACGCGCGCATTGTCATCGCTTGTAGTCGGGGGCGTCGCCGCGCCGGTACAGAGTTGATCACCTTTTGCGGACAATCGCCGCTGCACAGTCAGCGAATCAAATCGCACGCCATCCGCCGATAAATGCCACACAATTGGCGACACAGCGTCTGCGGCAGGTTCTGCATTGGCGCCCGCCATTTGCAATTCATCGCGCACAAATTGCAAACCGAACTGACCATTTTCAGTCACTGCCGATAAACCTTCCTGCACATAACTGGTTTGCATTTGCGAAGTGAACAGCTGCACCGCCGCCAAAGTAATCAAGCCACTTAAGATCAAGCCAATCAACAGTTCAATTAAACTCAAACCACGCGACTGTAAAATGCCCACGCTCATAACGCAGTGACCGCTAAGGGCAAACTTAAACATCCCTCACCAGCGGTTTCACAGCTCGTTACTGAATTTCCCGACCAGGCTACCTTGGCACACAACTGCGTCGCCGCCGCAGCACAACGATCCACTTGAATTTGTGCTTGCGGCAATTGCAGCAGTGCTTGGGTTTTGAGTTGATTGATATCGGCTTGCAAGCGTTGATCCGCAGAACAGACACGGCGGCCCACACAAGCCAACGGCAGGGGTGAACTTGGCATTTTCCAATCAACGGTACTTAGAAAAAAATTTTGCTGCGCGGGGTTGGCATGCACAACAATCGCAAGTTGCTCCGCAACATCGTAAGCCTGCGCCCGCCAAAAAGCCGCTTGCGTCATAGCCAGCGCTTGTCCTTGTAAGGCAGCGTAACCCAACACAGACAAGCCCAATACTAATAAAGCTACCAGGACTTCAATTAAGGTGAAACCCGACCAGCTGACGATGGATGACTTAGCACCAGAGAATCGAGCAAATAATTTTTGCTCATCCATAAGTCCCACTCCGTTCAAATCTTAAACTGACGTAACTATACCGAGTTCACGCAGATGAAACAACCCGGATAACAAAATCCCGCCGTAGTCAAACTCCAAACGGTTTTGCTAACAAGACCACACGATCCAGGTATGCAAATTTCAAATCAAGAGTGCAATCGTCGCCTTTGCGAGAATCATAATCCCGCGAGATTGAATTTTATGATGTACACAACAGCTTCTTTAGATGCCACTAAGCAAACGCCGACTTTGCACCGACAAAAATCCGCCACCACGATTCAGATATGTTTTAGAAGCTATCTAACACGCATCAACACTGCTCAACTGCACGCCATACCCTCGCCAAAATCTAAACGCACCAGCAGATTTCCGAGCCATCCCTAAAGGTACTTTGCGATTGATCCATCATCAGATAAAACCAAATCACACGATACTCGCATTAATACAGGAGATGATATTGGTCGACATTTCAACCAAAGGCGTCGACGAACAAACAAAAATTGGTTTAACAGACAAGCTTTCAACCTTAAAAAATAAAGCCACGGCCATGATTAAAAACCAAGTTATCGCAGTATCGGCAATGCATGGAATCAACGTGCGTGATCCTGAAAACTTAATGCTAGCGCTTTCCGCTCAGATCGAGTCAGTTTTTAACTCTACCAAGGATAAGTTACACATCAAGCGGTTTTGCTATTGCGCGATCAGCTCATATCCAGACTTAGGGCAATAACTTAAACAAATACACAGCGAAGACCTAATGGCCAATGAAAAAGCTGTTGCGCTGTTAATCAAAAATAGCTTCATTGCTAAGCTGCAGCCCTATATGGCTGAACCTCACCCGCAAGTGCTACGCGACAACCCAACCTTCAGTGATGATTTCATGGACTATTTATCCGGGGACTTCGCCATCTTTATCGAGAATGCTTGCACCAATAATGGTGACAACTCAGTCAGCATGGCAAGAAGTGTGGCCAGTATTGCATGGCCAGTATAATAGACAGCGCATTACTCATTAAGCGATAGAAATGCGCCATTAAAATCCCGACAGTATTAGCACTTATCCCTAAGAGACCAAAATATGGAAATCAATATCACTTCTGTACATGAGTTGATTGCATACGGCGGCTTCAACTCAACCCACCTGACTTAACCCAAACATATCGCCAATCTGAAACACTATAGATACCCTCCAACTATCCGCCATTAAACCCAGCTTGTTATAAGCCAATATTTCCCGCATTATTCGCGACAATCTAACCGACAACGAACCCGCTGGTGCTCGCAACTGTCGGCGATCAACATCACATCGTTCATATCTAAGGAGACAGGCATGCTGATCGGCATACCGCTGGAGACTGTTAGCGGCGAAACGAGGGTAGCGGCGACCCCTGAAACTGTTAAAAAGCTCAAAGCACTCGGCCATAGAATCCTGATACAAACGCAAGCAGGCATTGCGGCCAGCATCACAGATGACGCTTTTATCGCCGCTGGTGCCGAGATCGGCGATAAAAGCGCGGTGTTTGCTAGCGAGGTCATTTTAAAAGTTCGCTCACCGCAAGCAAGTGAGCTTTTACAAATCAAACCGGGCAGCACCTTAATCGGCATGCTTAACCCGTTTGACGGTGAAAACCTACAACGATTAGCGCAAGCAGGCCTCACCAGCTTTGCCCTAGAAGCTGCGCCGCGCACTACGCGGGCGCAGACCATAGATGTGTTGAGCTCGCAAGCCAATATTGCCGGTTATAAAGCCGTGATCATGGCCGCTGATCGTTATCAACGATTTTTCCCAATGCTGATGACTGCTGCGGGTACGGTAAAAGCTGCGCGTGTGGTCGTGCTCGGCGTCGGCGTTGCTGGCTTACAAGCCATCGCCACCGCCAAACGCTTAGGTGCGGTGATTGAAGCCAGTGATGTACGCCCTGCCGTTAAAGAACAAGTCGAATCCTTGGGCGCTAAATTTATTGATGTCACCTATGACACCGATGAAGAAAAACAAGCCGCTGAAGGCGTGGGTGGTTACGCCAAACCCATGCCCGCCAGTTGGCTAGCGCGCCAAAAAGTTGAAGTCGCCAAACGTGTCGCGGCGGCGGATATCGTCATTACCACTGCCTTGATCCCCGGCCGACCCGCACCAGTATTGGTCACCGAAGAGATGGTGAAAGCCATGAAGCCAGGATCGGTGATTGTAGACTTAGCAGCCGCTCAAGGGGGCAATTGTCCGCTCACTCAAGCGGATGAAATTATCGTCAAATATGGCGTAACGCTGATGGGTAACACCAATTTACCCGCGCTACTCGCCGCCGATGCTTCCGCGCTTTATGCTCGCAATCTATTTGATTTTCTAAAACTGATCATTAATAAAGATGGTCAACTTGCAGTACCGCTGGATGACGATATTGTCACTGCGTGCTTAATGACGCAGAACGGCGAAGTAAAACGCAAATCATAAAACACACGGCTTAGAACCACCTTTGGAAGGAACTCAATATGGAACTGGTTTCGCACACCATTACAAACTTAACCATTTTTGTGTTGGCCATTTATGTTGGCTATCACGTTGTCTGGACAGTAACACCCGCCCTGCATACCCCCTTGATGGCGGTCACTAATGCGATTTCTGCCATTGTCATTGTCGGCGCCATGCTGGCCGCTGCACTCACCGAGACTCACCTGGGTAAATCCATGGGTTTTTTGGCCGTGGTCTTAGCGTCCGTCAACGTGTTCGGCGGTTTTTTAGTCACGCGGCGAATGCTGGCGATGTTCAAGAAGAAAGAGAAAAAAATCGATGGAGCGGCCAAGTCATGAGTATGAACCTGTTCTCTATGAATCTAGTCACAATGAATTTGGTCACCTTACTTTATCTGGTGGCGAGCGTGTGCTTTATTCAAGCGTTAAAAGGGTTATCGCACCCGACCACTTCGATTCGCGGCAACGTTTTTGGAATGGTGGGCATGACGATCGCCATCTTGACCACATTAGCGCTGATTATTAAATTATCACAACCTCTAATGCAGAACCCGCTGCATGGACTTGCTTGGGTCGTGCTTGGCGTCGTCATTGGCGGTAGTCTCGGCACATTGATGGCCAAGCGCGTGGAAATGACCAAGATGCCGGAACTCGTTGCCTTTATGCACAGCATGATTGGCTTAGCCGCCGTCTGTATTGCCATTGCGGCTGTGGCGGAACCTTGGGCATTTGGTATCATCCCCGCTGGCGGCTTGATTCCCACCGGCAATCGTTTGGAATTATTTTTAGGCGCGGCCATTGGCGCGATTACCTTTAGTGGTTCGGTTATTGCCTTTGGTAAATTATCCGGAAAATATCAATGGCGTATTTTTAAAGGTGCACCGGTTAATTTTTCAGGCCAACACCCGCTCAACTTGGCGCTCGCATTACTCACCGTTGCGCTAGGGCTCATTTTCATGTTTACCGAAAGCTGGCCCGCATTTTTTATCATGCTGACCTTCGCTTTTATGCTCGGCGTGTTGATCATTATTCCCATTGGTGGCGCGGATATGCCGGTGGTAGTGTCCATGCTCAACAGCTATTCCGGGTGGGCAGCGGCGGGTATAGGTTTTAGTTTAAACAACAGCATGCTGATCATTGCGGGCAGCTTAGTCGGTAGCTCAGGCGCCATCTTAAGTTACATCATGTGCAAAGCCATGAACCGCTCATTTTTTAATGTTCTTCTCGGCGGTTTTGGTAGTGAAGCAGGTAGCACTGCTGCTACGCAACAACAGCGCAGTGTTAAAAGTGGCAGCGCTGAAGATGTAGCCTTTTTATTGGGCAATGCCGAAACCGTAGTGATTGTTCCTGGTTACGGCTTAGCAGTCGCGCGCGCGCAACACGCGGTAAAAGAATTGGCCACCAAACTCATTGAGCGCGGCATCACCGTTAAATATGCTATTCATCCGGTGGCCGGCCGTATGCCGGGACACATGAATGTGTTGTTGGCCGAAGCCGAAGTACCCTACGATCAAGTGTTTGAAATGGAGGATATCAACAGCGAGTTCGCCCAAACCGATGTTGCTATTATTTTAGGTGCCAACGATGTGGTCAATCCCGCCGCCCAACAAAAAGGCAGCCCCATTTATGGCATGCCGATTCTCGAAGCCTACAAAGCCAAAACCGTGATCGTCAACAAACGCTCCATGGCCTCTGGCTACGCGGGTTTAGACAATGAATTATTTTATCTCGACAAAACCATGATGGTGTTTGGTGACGCCAAAAAAGTATTAGATGACATGGTGAAAGCAATTGAATAATAATCAACCCCACCCTAAAATCCTCTTGCCAGGGAAGGGAACGATTTATTTGAGGAACTCAGCCCGATGATCAAACAAATTTTCGTCAACTTGCCGGTGAAGGATCTGGATCGTTCCATCGAGTTTTTTACCCGATTAGGCTTTGCCTTCGACCCTCAATTTAGCAATGACACCGCCACCTGCATGATTGTCACTGACAACATTTTTGTCATGCTATTGGTTGAACCCATGTTTAAAACTTTTACCAACAAATCGTTATGCGATGCCCATAAAAAAACCGAAGTCTTAATCTGCTTGGCCGTTGATCATCGCCATGAAGTCGATGGCCTGGTCAGTAACGCTATCATGGCTGGCGGCAGCTCACCCAGACCACCGCAAGATCACGGCTTTATGTATAGCCATGGCTTTGAAGATTTGGATGGCCATATTTGGGAAGTGATTTACATGTCCGGCAAACCTTCCGATCAGCACGCCAATGCTCATCAATAGTGCGTTAACCGCCACGCTCGTTTCCACCGGTGTCGTAGCACTGGCCGAAATTGGTGATAAAACGCAATTGCTAGCGTTTGTGTTAGCGGCAAAATTCCGCAAACCTTTGCCGATTATCGCCGCAATTTTTTTAGCCACCGTGATCAATCATGGCTTGGCAGGCGCAATTGGCGTATGGCTAACCAACTTGATTCCCGCCGAGATGATGCGCTGGATTCTGGGCATCGGTTTTCTGGCCATGGCAGGCTGGACGCTCATTCCCGACAAGATCGATGACGACCCCACCAAGCTCGCGCACTTCAACGTATTTATGACCACACTGATCGCGTTTTTTCTTGCCGAAATGGGCGACAAAACGCAGATCGCGACCGTTGCCCTCGCTGCCCGCTACGATCATTATCTTGCCGTGGTATTGGGCACCACGCTTGGTATGCTCATCGCCAATGTACCGGCGGTATTAGTTGGCGAACGTTTAGCGGATCGTCTACCAACGCGATTAGTCCACGCCGTTGCTGCGGGTATTTTTGCATTGCTGGGCATCGTCACATTGGTGAGTGGTTTGTTTTTATAGCGGAATTTACGCCTCGTCAGCTTTTATCGTTCCCGCAACAATATAATGTGACCTTTGCGCAAAGCGCAGTTTTAATTCTTTAGATATCGCCATCAAGTTTAAAAACTTAAAACTTAACAAGCACTTCTAAAACAAAATAAATTTGACGAGGTCATTTTAAAAACAATAACACTGACGGATTTTCGAAAAACTTCCCTCTCGAGGCATTAACCTTCTTGGATAAAATTATCCTTATCCAACAGCCCTTTTCAAATGAGCCACTAAAAGATTTACCGGCTTGTTTAAATGAAATCATTTCTGTAGAACCAAAGTTGGAGCAAGATTCTCGTTTCATGCGTTTAAAAAATTTTTGCCAGCGCATCATCTAGTTTCGATGATGAAATAAAATATTTCTACGTCTGCTAACAACCTCGCCCACTTGAAATTATCACATCCGAAACCAGTTTGCTGAAAAAAGAAATGATGGAAATTTTGAGTGAAGTCATGTAATAAATTGCAGGGTGTTCTCAGAGAGCTACAGCTATGGACAAAAATACCGAAATTGCGGTTTATCAATTAGAAGATGGCGCTTTACAAGTGCGGTTTGATGCAGGGCAAGACACCGTTTGGTTAAACCAAAAACAGCTTTCTCTGTTGTTTGAAACCACTCCAGAAAACATCTTGATGCATATTAAAAACATCGATAAAGATGAAGAATTATCTGAGCTGGCAACTACTAAGGATTTCTTAGTAGTTCAATCTGAGGGTAAAAGAGAGGTTAAACGCCAGATTAAACACTACAACCTAGATATGGTGTTATCGGTTGGGTATAGAGTTAGCTCAAAACGTGCAGCGTCTTTCCGCCAATGGGCCACTAAGCTGATCAAAACCCATTTAACTCAAGGCTACACTCTTAATCGCGAACGCCTAGCCGCCAATGCCCAAGCACTCGAAGCCGCGCTTGAGCTGGTGCGTAAAACCGCTCAATCCGCTGAAGTTACCTGTGAAATCGGTCGTGGTTTGATTGATGTGGTCACACGCTACACCCAAACATTTTTACTGCTGCAGCAATACGATGAAGGTTTGCTGGCTTATCTCGAAGAACAAGTGGGCGGTATCTTACCGACGCTTGCTGAAGCGCGAACCGCTTTAGCGCGATTAAAAGCCGATTTAATGGCACGAGGCGAAGCCACTGACCTATTTGCGCAAGAGCGCGGTGATGGTTTTGCCGGGCTGCTAGGCAATCTCGATCAAAGTGTATTTGGCGAACCTGCTTACCCGAGCATTGAAAGCAAGGCCGCGCATCTGCTGTATTTTGTCATCAAAAACCATCCCTTTGCCGATGGCAACAAACGCAGCGGCGCGTTTTTGTTTGTCGATTTTCTCAACCGCAATCACCGCTTGCTAAATGCACAAGGTCATCCCGTCATCAACGACACCGGCTTAGCCGCCTTGGCTTTACTGGTCGCCGAATCCAAACCCGAACAAAAAGAAGTGATGATTCGACTGGTGAAGGCGATGCTGGGGAAAGAACTCGCCTGATCTTTTCGAACGCTACATGAAACGTAAAGGCCTAGTACGGGATTTTCAGATTGCAGACAAGGAGATAGATCATGTCGCAAAAAAATATATCCACCCAGCACCATGCCACGTTTGAAAACATTCGGCCAACGGCCATGAGTTTTTGGCTTGGTTGCGTAGCTTGCGATTACTGTGCATCGCCGCCATTTTTCCCGAAGCTATTTTGCTAAATCGCGTTCGCATGGTGCAGGTCGCTCACTTGTTTTGATTCATCAACTCCCTTTTACCTGCGCCAACAGCTCATCATCAATCCGCCTCGCTCGCACCGCTGCCGGTCTACCCATGATACGCGCCAAATATTCGGTAAATGCCGGGCGTTTTTCGAGGGTACCAAAGTGGGTGCCCCAGCCGATTTGCGAACCAAGATAAATATCCACGGCAGAAAACTGTTCGCCAAGAATATAGGTACTTTTAGCAACCAGGCCCTCGAGCACGGCGGTGACTTGATTGAGACTACCATAGCCCAACATGCCTCTTTTTTTGGGATCATTGGGTAATTCAAGACCTAGTGCCTGATTAGAAGTAGCCGCCTCTACTGGACCTGCGCCGTAAAACATCCAACGATAATAAGCACCTCGTAGCCGATCCGTCAGAGCGGGTGCTAATTGCGCTTGCGGAAAAACATCAGCAAGGTATACACAAATCGCGGCGCATTCGGTAATCACGACATCGCCATGTTTTAGGGCCGGTACCTTGCCCATGGGATTAATCGCAAGAAATTCAGCAGACTTCATGTTGCCGCCATATTCCAACAGTTGGGTTTGATACGGCTGAGCAATCTCTTCCAACATCCAACGCACAATGCGACCACGCGACATGGGGTTGGTATAAAACACCAGTTCATTTGACATGTATTTCTCCTTAGTAAAAACATCAAAGGTAGTTTCAGCAGTGGATTCAAAGGGAGATAAACGAAACGGCCACATTATCACACCATGGCCTATATAGCTGTCTCTGCAAAATCGCAGTCTATGCCAAGAACAGTGTTTTATTTTTGGTAACCTCTTCGCGACAGCCCTATTTTTTGGCATAATCGACAGCTCATAATTTGCGCGCCCAGGATAACTGACTGATGATCTCAAACACAGCGAACGAGCCTTTGGTATATCAAGACCTAACTGCAACACAATTGATTGAGCAGGCCATCCAACGACAAGAAGGGCATCTTGCCGCCAACGGCGCCTTGGTGGTAACCACCGGCACCCGCACCGGACGATCCCCAAAAGACCGTTATATCGTCGAAGAGCCGGGCACCAGTGATCTAATTGCCTGGGGCGCAGTCAACCAACCTTTTAGCATTGATGCGTTTGATCAGCTTTGGCAGCAAGTAGAAGCCTTTACTTTTAACCAAGATCAATTCGTGTCATTGCTGCATGTGGGTGCCGATGAAGACCATTACTTGGCTGTTAAAGTCACCACCCAAAGTGCCTGGCATCAATTGTTTGCGCAAAATATGTTTATTCGCCCACAAAGCTATAACCCCAAAAATAAAGCTGAATGGCAAGTATTACATGCGCCTTATTTTCAGTGCGAGCCAGCCAAGCATGGCACCAACAGCGATGCCTGCATTATTTTAAATTTCGCGGCGCGTAAAGTGTTAATTACCGGCGTGTTCTACGCGGGCGAATTAAAAAAAGCCATGTTTTCCGTGCAAAACTTTTTATTGCCTGAAAAAGGCGTACTGCCGATGCATTGCTCTGCTAATGCCAGTGAGAATGGTGAGGTCGCGTTATTTTTTGGTTTATCAGGAACAGGCAAAACGACACTCTCAGCTGATCCACAACGCTATTTAATTGGCGATGATGAGCATGGCTGGGGCAAAGGCGTGGTGTTTAATTTAGAAG
Source organism: Gammaproteobacteria bacterium (assembly GCA_031409375.1). GTDB lineage: Bacteria > Pseudomonadota > Gammaproteobacteria > Pseudomonadales > JANQJO01 > JANNXD01. The sequence continues at coordinate 10,983 of JANNXD010000091.1, forward strand.
GCGGCTGTTATGCCAAAACCATTAATTTATCCCAACAAAATGAACCCATTATTTGGGATGCGATTCGTTTTGGCAGCGTCGTCGAAAATGTGGTGTTAGACACAGAAACACGCCAACTCGATTATACCGATACCCGCCTAACCCAAAATGGCCGAACCTCATACCCTTTGCATCATGTGGAAAAACGTGTGCTGGCCAATCGTGCCGGTGAACCACGTTATGCCATCTTCTTAACCTGCGATTTAAATGGCGTGCTGCCGCCGGTGGCGAAACTCAATAAAGAAGCCGCCGCGTATCACTTTTTAAGTGGTTACACCGCGCTGGTCGGTTCTACTGAAATGGGCCAGGGCACCGGCATTAAATCGACCTTCAGCACCTGCTTTGGTGCGCCATTTTTCCCCCGTCCACCCCGTGTTTATGCCGAACTACTAATTAAACGCCTGCAAGATTTTGGCACACAAGTTTTTCTGCTCAATACCGGCTGGACTGGCGGCCCTTATGGCACCGGCCAACGTTTTAGCATCCCCACCACCCGCGCCATTATTGACGCGATTTTATCCGGCAGTTTAGATAACGTTGCCACTGAGCACCTAGAGATTCTCAATCTGGATATTCCGGTGCGCATTAATGGTGTGGATACTGCCATATTAAACCCACGCAAAAGCTGGCCAAGTGCAGCTGATTATGATGTGCGTGCACGCGATCTGGCACAGCAGTTCAACACCAACTTTGAAAAATATGAAGTACCAACCTCGATTAAACATGCGGGACCTAAGGTTTAACTGCTGACGGCAAGGGACGAATGATCATTTGTCCCTTTAAGTTTTTAGACTTTTTAAGCCAATTTAATGAAGATAGTCTTACTTTTGTCATATTTGCCCTGTAAATTTTCGCCCAAATTTTGAGCCAGAAATTTTGCATGACGGCAATACCAACCGCCTTCATTGTGAATAGAGAGCAACTATCGCTGACCTGAGTGAGCTTTACCATGGTGACAACGGTTAATAGGCAAGATCGCAATAACCCGCACACTACATCTCTTTTTCAGAAATCATTGAACTGTTTAAAAACCATATTTTCTTATATCAAGTCAACAACGCCAGCCTCTACCTCACCTACAACAACACGAGAGCCAATTGCTTCGCCAACCAGTAGCAATCATCTTTCTAACATTGAAGTCCCTGAGCAACCCTCATCCACACGACAAATGCCTAGCGACCGTGAAGAACGTGAAGGCGTCTTTTTTTCTCTTGATTCTCTTGATCTGTCACGCGAGAGTATCACAGTGCAAAAATTAGCTGCACTTGTCGCTAACAACCCTCATCTACAAAGCCTGAAACTGTCTTGGTGCGAAGTAACAGATACTGCGCTGGAATGTCTGGCACCACTCACAAAACTGAAGAGCTTAGATCTATCATTTTGTTCTTTAATCAAGAATGAAACCTTTACAAAGTTGCAGCCACTGCAAAATCTGGCAGTTCTGACACTGAAAAACTGCGCAGGTCTCAGACAAGAATGCTTGGCAGCTATTTTGAACAACACCCGAAATCTCGAAACCCTGGACTTGTCATGCAGCCCTATCACAGATCATGACTTGGAAAATCTGGCAAACGAGTTAAATCTGGGAAAGCACCCAAAGCTGCAGCGACTCATTTTAACTGGATCCCAATGGATCACACCTACAGGCTTAGCAAAACTGAAAGCGCAGCATCCCAATTTGAGAATCGATCGTTAAATTTTGAGAATTGATCGATCGTTGTAGATCATCACGAAAACAAAAGTCCGCGTTCATAAACATTGACGCGGATACAGCGCATTCGTGATAAAAGCTTTGCATCCTCAATCAAAAATCTTCCCCGGATTGAGAATGTGATGCGGATCAAATACTTGCTTGATCTGCCGCATCAACGCAATTTCGGCAGCAGAACGCGAGTGAGGTAAGGCATCATTGATTATTACCAAAACTGCACCTACAACCACAAACAAAAATTCGGCGACAAACCCGTTAAATCTGCGATAAAAATGTTTTGGCGGGCACCAATATGGGGTGATGATGAGCGAAGCAATTGGCGTCTACAAAATCATCGTCCAAGTTAATTTGAAAAGCATGCGGTGCTTGCAACTGTTTTTGAAAAAAAGCCAGCGTAGGCGATAGCGCTTGTTGCGGCGACTTTTTCACTTCGGCGAGAATCCATGGTTGTTGTTCTCGGGTAACCAAAAAATCCACTTCATTTTTTTCTTTGTCACGCACATAAAATAATTCAAATTGACCAAGCCCTAATTGATTCCACAGATCGATGGATTTTCGCAAATGGCTGGCGATAAAATTTTCTGCTTTTGCGCCTTCATTTTTAACCATCGACCAATCCCACAGAAAAATTTTAGGATCTTTTCTTAAAGATCTTGAGACATTATTAAACCAAGGTCGCACGCGAAAACAGTAATAGACGGATTCCAGCAAATCCAGCCAGCGACGAATGGTTTGATCGCTGGAACGAATCGCTTTACCCAAGGACGTGTATTGCACTATTTGGCTGGCCTGCGCTTGAATCATCAACGCCAACACTTCTAGCTGTGCGATATCACTAACCTGACTTAAATCGATAATATCTTCTTTAAATAATTGTTGATGGCGAAGATTTTGCCATTGATTAAAAAAATTTTTATTGTTTTGAATAAAAGGATCGGGAAAACCGCCGTATTGCCATAAGGTTTGCCAATCTTGATCTGCAATTTGGCAAGGGTCACTCAACAGCGCGCGCGGGGGGGTGAGCTTAATCAGTTCACTCACCGATAAGGGATGCACGGCATAAGGAAAATAACGCCCCATCAAACTATCACCGCCTTTTAAAAAAATATCTAAGCGGCTACTGCCAGTGATCAGAATTTTGGTGAGGTTTTTACAGTCATCATAAAAACCTTTTAAGTAATTTTTCCAATCTTTAAATTTATGGATTTCATCCAGCACCGTAATCGGTAACGTTTCGCCCAGCCTGGATGGCGCATGTTTCAGCATGATGTTGCGATGGCCACTGAGAATTAACGCTCGATCGGTGAGTATGTCCCAATTCAAATAAATACCGGTTTTCTGCTGAAGAATATGCTGAGCAATCGTGGATTTACCCACTTGTCTTGGACCGGCCAAGAAAGCCATTTGCGACAATCTATCGAGGTGATCAAGCAGAATGTTTTCATAGATACGCTGCATGCTGTTTTTCGCCATTAAAAAACAATGAGATGGCCATATTAGTTAGCTATATCGGAATGGTCAAGACTATTTCGATATGGGCATCGGAATAATCAAAAGCGGGTATTCAAGAGGGTCAGTCCGCAGATGGCCAATGAGCCAATGGAATGTTGGTCACGACAATTGCAAAAATTGGCCAGGCACAACAGCCGAACCCGAGGATACTCGGGCGCGGGGTTGAGCCGCATTAGTAAGCTAAAATTTTAATCAAACACTTTACCCTGATTCAAAATATGATGGGGATCAAACACCTGTTTGACCTGCCGCATCAACGCGATTTCGGCCGCAGAACGCGAATAAGGTAAGGCGTCTTTCTTTAACAAACCCACACCATGCTCCGCGGAAATGCTGCCATGGAAATCTTGAACACACGCAAAAATTTTCGTACTGACCTGATGGCATTGCTCGAAAAATTCAGCTTTGGTCAAACGCGTCGGTTTTAAAATATTCAGATGCAAATTACCGTCGCCAATGTGGCCGAACCAAATGGTTTCAAAATCGGGGTAATCAACAGCGACAATGGCATCGATGCGCTCGAGAAACGCAGGGACGTCAGAGATTTTGACCGCGATATCATTTTTAAACGGGATGTCTTCGGCAATCGATTCGGAAATACGTTCGCGCAGTGCCCATAAATTGGTAAATTGCGTTTGGCTTTGACTAATAACGCCATCGACCACCCAACCGGCCTCTACACAAGCCTCGAACAGCTCAAGAATAAACGCCTGCATCTCAGCGGAAACCAACTCAATTTCCAGCAACACATAAAACGGACACGCGCTGGCAAACGGCCGCGTTAAGGTGCTGCGCGCTAATACTTTTTGCAACGCGGCTTCGGAGAAAAATTCAAATGCGATTAAGTCCACCTTGTTAGAAAAGCGTTCAAACACCTGCATCAAAGCCGCTAAATCAGGAACCCCCAACACCAAGGCTTGTGATTCCTGCGGCGCTCGCGTTAACTGCACCTGAGCTTCCACCACAACGCCCAACGTACCTTCGCTGCCGATAAACAAATGCCGCCAATCATAACCGGTGGCATTTTTTACTAGCCCATGATTCAGCTCAAGCAACTCACCCGTACCGGTGACCACGGTTAAACCGCTGATCCAATTGCGCGTTAAACCATACTTCAATACTTTAATGCCACCGGCATTGGTAGCAATATTGCCGCCGATTTGACTAGAACCGGACGACGCAAAATCCACCGGATAAAATAAACCCTGCTCTTTGGCAAAAGCTTGAATCTGCCCAGTGACAGCACCCGCCTGACACCGCAAAGTGCGATCTGCGGCATTAAAATCCAGGATGCGATTCATTTTTTCTAACGACAACACCACTTCACCGTGTGCCGCCACTGCGCCGCCACTCAAACCGGTGCGACCACCAGAAGGCACCAAGGGTACTCGAAACTGACACGCGGCTTTGACGATGGCCACCACCTGCTCAACGCTATCGGGCAACAACACCAAACTCGGTGCCGGTTCAGCAAAACGCGTCCAATCACGACCATAGGTCAATAGACTATCGGCGTCGGTTAACCTGCGCTCGGCTGGCAATAGGTTTCGTATCGCCGCCGTAAAAGTGGCCAATGACTGGTGATCCGGCCGCTGGGGCGGGTTAACAGCAGAAGGGGTTTGGGACATGATCATTTTCCATCGCTAATCGCACATTAAAAGCCGCCATGTTACCATAAGCACCTTTTTTAGGCTGCTTGTTCGCCGTAGCTATTCAACATCAAGCAGGCCGATACCAAGCATTCTAGACAGCAGTTAACACGGCCCAGCATTAAAAGGATCCAGAATCATGTCACAAACTTCGTTGAGTAAAGATAAAATCAATATTCTGCTGTTAGAAGGCGTGCATGAATCCGCCATTCGCAACCTCGAGCGTAATGGTTATCGTCAAATTGAAGCCCTAACCACCGCCTTGCCTCCTGAGCAGCTAAAACAAAAAATTGCCCATGCGCATGTCGTAGGGATACGTTCACGCACGCAACTGACCGAAGACATTTTTGCAGCGGCTGAGCGCTTAATTGCCGTCGGTTGTTTTTGTATCGGCACCAATCAAGTGGATTTAACCGCAGCCTTGGTGCGCGGTATTCCAGTGTTTAATGCGCCCTACTCTAATACCCGTAGCGTCGCGGAAATGTCGTTAGCACAAGCGATTTTGCTACTGCGCGGAATTCCAGAAAAAAACGCCAAAGCGCATCAAGGTATCTGGTTAAAAAATGCCGATAACTCACATGAAATTCGTGGCAAAACCTTGGGCATCATCGGTTATGGTTCGATTGGTACGCAGCTCAGCGTATTGGCTGAAGGCTTGGGCATGAAGGTGATATTTTTTGACATGGTCACCAAGTTGCCTCTAGGCAATGCCGAACAGGTGGATGATCTTGATACCCTGCTAGCCAAAAGCGACGTCGTCAGCCTGCATGTACCGGAAACCGACTCCACCCAAAATATGATCGGCCGCGACCAGATACAACGAATGAAACCGGGTAGCGTATTAATGAATGCCTCGCGCGGTACCGTGGTGGATATAGACGCGTTATGCGATGCACTCAAGCAAAAACAGTTAGCAGGTGCTGCGATTGACGTATTTCCCGTTGAACCCCGATCCAACAACGAAGAATTTATTTCACCGCTGAGAGCATTTGACAATGTGATTCTAACGCCCCATATCGGCGGCAGCACCATAGAAGCACAAGCCAATATTGGTCTAGAAGTTTCCGAAAAGCTGATCAAGTACAGTGATAACGGTTCGACTTTATCGTCAGTCAACTTCCCTGAAGTCGCCTTGCCTTCACACGCAAACCGTCATCGCATTTTACACATTCACCAAAACGTGCCGGGTGTGTTGTCGCAGATCAACCAAATTTTTTCCAGCAACCATATCAACATCGCCTCACAGTTTTTACAAACCAACGACAAAATTGGGTATGTGGTCATGGACGTGGATGCCGCCTACAGCGAAATGGCACTGCAAAAATTACAACAAGTGCCAGGTACGATTCGGGCAAGGGTGCTGTTTTAATGAGCACCTAAAAAACTAGACTTTTGGAAACCAGATTGCCATACAAAAATAATTCACTTGATGCTGAAAGAAAAAAATGGCTGCTAAGCGCCCTTAATTCCTGAACCTTACCTCAAAGGAATCGATATGACATTAAACGTGCAATGGAAAAAACCAGACAATTTTCCACCACAATTGATCGCACTTTTCAACCATAAAGGTGGCGTTAGCAAAACAACAACATTTAATCTCGGATGGATGCTCGCAAACAAGGGGCTAAATGTATTGATTGTTGATGCTGACCCTCAGTGCAACTTGACTGGGCTAGCTCTTGGCATAAATAATTATGATGGATTGGCTGACTTTTATAGCAAAAAAAATAATAGCAACATTTACGATAGCTTAGCGGGACAATTCGGATTTGCAGACACTACGGTAAATTTAAATACAGGGATAGATGTGTCAAGCACAAATAACGCCCATTTGAAAATATTGGCAGGCCACATTAGCTTTTCAAAATTTGATCTGCAAATTGCTACAGCATTAACCAGTAGCGCTCAATTCCATTATTAAAACCTCTAATCGGAGCGATTAATACATTAGTAAGAAAAACAGCAGATAAAGGCTGTTTTGATGTTGATCTGATTGATATGAGCCCAAGTGTTTCAGCTATAAACATGTGCACACTGATGTCTTGTGATTACTTTATATTGCCAACATCCCCTGATTTTTATTGCTATCAAGCTATTGACTCATTAAGCGAAGTTTTACCAGAGTGGGCCCAAAAGCTAGAAGGCTTTAAAGATGGAATATCGCTACCAAGAAATAATCCTAAAATGCTAGGAGTTATTTCACACTTAGATTCAAGAATGAAGTGCATAGCTTTTGCAGAGTAGAAAAGAAGGTCAGAAGCCAGTAGTCTGATCGCTTTTTCTCCGACAAGAGACTATGAGATGAGAACCTACCAACAACTGACCTACGAACAAAGATGCCAGA
>JANNXD010000092.1:0-1862 GCA_031409375.1 Gammaproteobacteria bacterium
CGCGATCGAGCTTGCTGGCGTAGAACGAAGTCGCAGATTTATAACCACCATCCACGCGACTAACATCGCTGCCATGCCGTTGTGGCCGACAGCAACGGGCAGCGGCAGACTAAACCACACATTGCTAAGGCCCAACAGCAGTTGCGCAGCCAGCAGCACCAATAACATTTTTGCTGCTTTCTTGCCTGACGAAACTTGCATTAACTTCAACGCAAAAGATCCAACGACCAGCGTTACAACGATCGCGCCAATGCGATGCGTCCAATGGATCGCAGTCAACGCATCCAGCGTTAGTAGCGCGCCATCTGGACCGACACCAAGCGGGCGGATCACATGAAACGCATTAGCGAAATCCATTTTCGGCACTAATTGTCCGTGGCAACTCGGCAAGTCCTGGCAAGCGAGCGCGGCGTAGTTTGTACTCACCCAACCACCAAGAACAACTTGTCCAAATATCACCAAAAATGTCAGCGCCGCAAGCGATCTTAAACCAACAGTACTCATTATACCTTCTGTCCATTTCGCATTGGTGGGCTGACGCGCGAGCAACCAAACCAGCAGCGCAAGAATAATAATGCCCCCCAAAAGATGCGAGGTGACAATTGCCGGTTTCAATAAAAGGGTTACTGTCCAAGCGCCCAATGCCGCCTGAAAAATCACCGCCGCTGCAAGAGCTGTCGGCAGGATCACCGATTCGCGCCACAGCTTCCGGTTGCGCCATGCGGCAAACATGATTGCGGCAATCAGCGCACCAACGACCATTGCAAGGTAGCGGTGGGCCATCTCCTTCCAAGCTTTTGCCATCGTAACGGAGCCGCCAGGCTGTATTAATTCTGCGTTCCGAATTTCATCGACAGAATGGTGCGGGGTAAGGTTACCGTAACAACCTGGCCAGTCGGGACAGCCTAGCCCGGCATCTGCGAGCCGAACGTACGCCCCCAGCATAATCAATACCAATGTAGTTACTGCCGTAAACGCGACGACTCGACGAAACCGGGGGCGGTCACGATTTACCCACACAAACGTGCCAACAATTATCGTCAGCGTGATCAACCCGATCACACCATGTTCCATGCCGCTCATTTTCATTTCGTTAAATCTTCCAAAAACTCAAATGTCAAAAGTCGAACTAGCCGATTTGCGAGGCTTTCAACACCTGCTTGAAATCCTTCATCATTCGCTTGATATCAGGATCAGCGTTGTAGCGAATGAACACATTACCGAGCGTGTCGACACCGTAAAGATGATTTCTCGTAGCACCATCGATACTTGGTAGCAACGCCAACCACGGCGACGATTTTGCGGAAATCCAGATGGTGTCGGGAAATTCGGCGACCAGCGCCGCAGGCGGTGCAATATCGTCGTCCACCAATACGACGCGAAATACTCGATCTTGTTCTCGACCAATACTCAAACGCGCTTGACGCATTGCGTACAATTTCTTCCGACAAGCCGCCTCGCAAACACCGCTGTCGCGAGTGAGCATCAACCATTTGCCGCGAAACGAGTTTGCGATTAGTTCATTGGCTTCAGTGGCTTCAGTGGCGTTAGCGGCAACACTATCGATGCGATTCATTTTAGTTTGAGGCAGCGCAATAACCGGGAAAAGCAGCTCCCCATAATTATTGGTTACAGACGGTTTCCAGACTAAAAATGTAATCGTAGAGCCAATAAAAGGTAATGAAAATAGCAAAAAAATCATAACAAATTTGGTGCGTGGACTCATGGTGAAACTTTCGTTTTTGTCTCAGAAGTTGAATCAAAAGCAATACGTTGAATGTGAAGGTTGAGGCCAACCCAAAGGGCGATAACGGTGAAGGCCAAGGAATACCAGGTCAACATATATTCAACATGCTTTTCAA
>JANNXD010000093.1:0-33926 GCA_031409375.1 Gammaproteobacteria bacterium
TCTGGCATCTTTGTTCGTAGGTCAGTTGTTGGTAGGTTCTCATCTCATAGTCTCTTGTCGGAGAAAAAGCGATCAGACTACTGGCTTCTGACCTTCTTTTCTACTCTGCAAAAGCTATGCACTTCATTCTTGAATCTAAGAGTTGATATCTCTGGATCGAGATGAGCTTAAGCTGTTACTGGAGATGTGGGGTATCAAACGGTTCGAGATTTTAAATGTGCCCTGCAGTATTGATAATACAACCTGTTTTAGAGTGATTGAGCAACTCAACATTGAGTGAGAAAAAAGTGCGATGGAAAGTCTAAATCTGCATCAATGCTTTCAGCGGGTAAATATTAATTCGTTTGTCGTACAAGATATCGTTGGGCTACTGGATGCCAAGAGCAAACAAGCGGCCACTTTTAGCATTGATAAAAGCCCACTGATGTTTGTCGCTATTGATCCGAGTTTTATTGAGTTAATACGGCATTGTTATCTAACGCATAAGAGCGTCAATATGAAAGCATCTGCATTAACGGGTCTTATTGTTGCTGTGGAGCCCATTGAGTAATCGGATTGCAGAAAAGCCATTTTTGGGCAAGCAAAAAGTGAAGGCGCTCAGGGCTTCTTCACTAAACTACGTTGATAATCAATACCATGAACATTTGTTAATGAAGTTGCTCTGGCTTTGATGGCGCGCGGGGTGTTGAAATCTGTTTAGATGGCGTCCAACTTGTTGTTAAGGCCTAGGGCTGTTGCTTTTCCACTATTGTTCAGTGCTTACACCCAGATTTATCCACAGCTTCTGTGGACAAGTAGGTTTTTGTTCACACAATTTCATTGATCCAGCGTCCAGTGGGTGGTTGCTCTGGGTATTGCAGGTTTTGCTTTAAGATTTTTTCAGCTTTAGTTAAGCGCCGTTGGCGTCTTTGTTGGTAGCGGCTATCAAAGCAAACCGGAACTTGTTGTTGGCGGCGCTCTGGTTGGCTGCGCTTTTCTGGTGGTGTCACGAGTTTGGCTTCGGGTAATGGCTTATTCGGCAATGGTTTGCTGGCATGCTTGCTGAGAGCTGGGTTGTTTAATTGTTCAGATATGTCGCTCGAAGTTGCGGGCTCGCTGATTCTCCTGGTTTGAGGGGGCAGTTTGATTCGCTTGAGTTTGCTTGTGCTCAGATTAATAGGCATGTTGAAATTATGCCCATGCCAGAAGTAATTAATGTCTCAGTTCGGTTACAAGCCGATGGCTTTTCGTTATACTCCTCTGATTTTTTTAGCAGAGTTAAGACGTGGCGCTTGTGTCTATTCGTGAGCAAATACTTCAGCATTTGCAGACTTTGTTACAAACAGGGCAAATGTTGGTGATCGAGCTGTCTGTTGAGGATGAAAGCTTTCGTCATGGCCGTGTAGATAGTCATTTTAAAGTGGTCGCTGTCGCCGAATTATTTACGACCATGTCGCCAATTCAGCGTCACCGCTGGATGTATCAACAACTTGATCCTTGGTTAAAAGCTGGTGTGCATGCTTTGGCGTTACATCTTTTTACCCCTGGGGAATGGGCAAAAGTGAAAAATACGACTTCTCCAGTTTGTCGTGGTGGTGAAAAGAAGGGGAATCAGTGAAAGTACTGGCCGTGTATCAATTCAAAGTGGTTGCTGACCCCATTCACTTACAGCAGCGTGTTTTGGCTGAGTGTTTGGAGCAGCAAATTAAGGGCACTTTATTAATCGCCCATGAAGGTATTAATGGCACGCTCGCCGGAAGCGAAGCCGCCATTGATTATCTTTGGGGCTGGTTACAAAATAAAGCGGGCTTTGATGGTTTGATGGCGCGCGTGTCTTGGTGCGATTTTTCGCCATTTGCGCGTTTGAAAGTCAAAATTAAAAACGAAATTGTCACCATGGGTGTTGATCATATTAATCCGCAGGTGTGTGTCGGCACTTATGTGGCGCCTAGCGATTGGAATGCGCTGATACAGCGTCCTGATGTGTTGGTGATTGATACGCGCAATGATTACGAATATCAATTGGGGACTTTTATCGGTGCGGTGAATCCGCAAACTGAAAATTTTCGTGAGTTTCCTGCTTATATGCAGAGTTTGTTAGTCACGCAGTTGTCAATTAATGCATCAATCTCGTCTTTAGCGTTGTTTTGTACCGGTGGTATTCGTTGCGAAAAAGCCACTGCCTATGCCAAGCATTTGGGGGTTGGCCAGGTATATCACCTTAAAGGCGGCATTTTGCATTATTTAGAAACCATCCCTGCGCAGCAGAGCCTGTGGCAGGGAGAATGTTTTGTGTTTGACGAGCGACTGACGGTGCGGCACGGATTGATGGCACGTGATGTCCAATAACGGGAGCGCTAGTTGGCGACATCACTGGCAAACACAGCCGGTGGTGATGCTGGTATTGGGCTTGTGTGTTGTGGTGTATCTGCTCGAGCAGCTGTTGGGGGTGTCGCCGGTTTTAGCAGTGTTGCATTTTCCCCGTGCCGAATCTGCTGTAGAAATGCGACAGATGTGGCGATGGCTAACGCCTATATTTTTGCATTTTAGTTTCTTGCATATCGGTTTTAATTTGTTGTGGTGGTGGCTGCTGGGTAAGCAAATTGAGCGACTTCAGGGCAGTAACGTCTTGTTGTTGCTTTTATTAATCACCGGGATTGGTTCGAATTTGGCGCAATCGTTGATGACGGGAGTTGAATTTGGTGGTTTATCCGGCGTGGTGTACGCGTTGGCGGGTTATGTTTGGTTGCTAGGTTTGCGGCAGCCGCATTTGGGTTTGCAATTGCCTAGCGGTGTCATGGTGCAGTTGGTGATTTGGTTATTATTGGGTTACAGCGGATGGTTGAGTGCTGTGATTGGTCATATGGCCAATGCTGCCCATTTAAGTGGTTTGGTTTTGGGTTTATTAGGCGCCATGTTGATGATGGCTTTTCAGAGAGCGATACATGTTAAACGATAGCCCTTTAACTAATGGTCTTTTAAACACTAATCCTTTAAATGACAGCACGGAACAGATTGCCAACCATTTACACAATATTGGTGATTATTTACGTTGGGCGGTAAGCTGTTTTTATCGGCATGATGTTTTTTTCGGTCATGGTACGGATAATCCATGGGATGAAGCCTTGGCTTTGGTGTTACATGCATTGGCTTTGCCGTGGAATACTGATCCACATTTGCTTAACGCCAATTTAACTCCAAGCGAACGCCACCGCGTGATTGAACTGGTGCATAAGCGTGTCACCCAACGCATGCCGTTGGCCTATTTAACTCGCAAAGCTTGGTTTGCGGACTTGGAATTTTTTGTGGATGAGCGGGTATTGATTCCGCGCTCGCCAATGGCTGAGTTAATTGAAAGTCAATTTGCCAATTTATTACCGCTGGAATCGATTCGTCGTATTGTTGATGTCGGTACGGGTAGTGGTTGTATTGCGATTGCTTGCGCCGTATATCTGCCGCAAGCACAAATCGTTGCTATTGATGTGAGTGAGGATGCGTTAGCGGTTGCCAAAATTAATGTCGCTCGCCATGCCGTGCCGGTGCAATTGATGATTGGGGATTTGTTGTCGGGTGTGCAAGGTGAGTTTGATTTGATCATTACCAATCCGCCATATGCCAGTGAAGATGAATGGGTAAGTATTCCTTCTGAGTATCATGCTGAGCCGAAATTGGCGTTAGTATCACCTGAAGAAGGCTTGCAGCATGTTAAGCGCATACTGCAGCAAGCCTTAACACGGTTAACGGAGCAGGGGGTATTGATAGTTGAGGTAGGTTATAGTCAGCCGCAATTTGAGGAAGTCTATACGCATTTGCCCGTGACCTGGCTGGAGTTTGAGCGCGGAGGCCAAGGTGTATTTATGATTCATCGTACGGATCTGTTGGCGCATCGTGATTTGATCGAAGCGGTTGCTGCTCAATAGCTGCTTACTTAATAGTGGCTACTCAGTAAAGGAAAGTATATGTCGGGAAATACATGGGGCCATCTGTTTCGAGTGACGACTTGTGGTGAAAGCCATGGTCCTGCTTTGGCGGCGATTGTCGATGGTTGTCCGCCCGGAATGCTGTTATGTGAAGCGGATTTACAAAAAGATTTGGATCGACGTAAGCCGGGGCAGTCTAAGTTTACCACTCAGCGCCGTGAGGGCGATCAGGTGCGCATTTTATCGGGCGTGTTTGAAGGCAAAACGACGGGAACACCGATTGGTTTATTGATTGAAAATGAAGATCAACGTTCGCGTGACTATCAAAAAATCCAAGATCAGTTTCGGCCAGGTCATGCTGACTATACCTATCAACATAAATATGGTTTTCGTGATTATCGTGGTGGTGGTCGTTCGTCGGCTCGTGAAACCGCGATGCGTGTTGCGGCCGGGAGCATTGCCAAAAAATATCTGTTAGAAAAATTTGGTGTGCGTATTCAAGGTTATTGTCAGCAAATTGGTGCTATTGCGGCGCAAAGTTTTGATTCCAGCTTTATTGATACTAATCCATTTTTTAGTCCTGATCCCACTGTGATTCAACCGTGGAGCGATTTGATTGAGCAATTGCGTGTGGATGGCTCATCTATTGGTGCGCGGTTAGCAGTCATTGCCACAGGTGTGCCCGTGGGTTGGGGCGAGCCGGTATTTGATCGACTGGATGCCGATATCGCCAAGGCAATGATGAGCATTAATGCGGTTAAGGCGGTTGAAATCGGCGATGGTTTTGCGGTGGTTACCCAAACGGGTGAGCAACATCGCGATGAACTAACCGCGCAAGGTTTTTTATCGAATCATGCCGGTGGCACCTTGGGCGGTATCAGCACGGGTCAGCCATTACGGGTGGCCATTGCATTAAAACCCACGTCGAGTATTCGCATCCCGGGGCAATCACTCAATACGAAGGGTGAAGCGGTGCAGGTCGTCACCACAGGGCGTCATGACCCGTGTGTTGGCATTCGTGCCACACCGATTGTCGAAGCTATGTTGGCGTTGGTGTTGATGGATCACGCTCTGCGGCAGCGTGGGCAGAATGGTTAAAATTTTTATAATTTTAAATGGTTAGTGTTTTCGCGCTGAAGCCGCTAAGGATTGATTAGAGGGAAAGCAGCAAAATCTTTATACAATTAGGGCTGATTTGATAATAGAAGTTCTAGTAAGGCTTTTTGACTATGCAAACGATTTTCTGCTTCTTGCCACACCACGCTGCGAGGGTCATCTAAAAGCGTGCTGCTAATTTCTTCACCGCGATGCGCTGGCAAACAGTGCATAAATAAAACATTTTTGTTGGCCAGATCGAGTAAGTGCTCATTGACTTGATAGTTGGTAAATGCCGCTGCGCGTTGTTGTTGTTCACTTTCTTGGCCCATGCTGGCCCAAACGTCGGTTACCACTAAATCTGCATTGCGCACGGCGCTTTGTGCATCGTGATGCATAAAAACACGATGCTGGAATTGTTGAATCAGTTGTGCGTTCGGCATAAAGTTGGGTGGGCAGGCGATATGCAATTCAAAGTCAAAGCGTTCAGCAGCATGAATATAGGCATGGCACATATTATTGCCGTCACCAATCCAGCACACGCGGGCACCTTGAATATCGCCGCGCAATTCAAAAAAAGTTTGCATATCAGCCAATAGCTGGCAGGGGTGACAATAGTCGGTTAGCGCATTGATCACCGGTACACTTGAGTGTTTTGCTAAAGTTTCGATCGTGCTGTGCGCAAAGGTGCGAATGACAATGGCATCCACCATGCTGGACAACACCTGTGCGGTGTCTTCGAGGGGTTCGCCACGCCCGAGCTGACTTTCTTTTGAGGATAAAAAAATACTTCCGCCGCCGCATTGCAACATGGCGGTTTCAAACGATACACGGGTGCGTGTGGAAGATTTTTCAAAAATCATGGCCAGTACTTTATGCGGCAGTTGTAATGTGTAATGGTGCTGATGTACTTGCTGTTTTAATTCAATGGCGCGCGCCATCAGTTGGCGGTACTCCGGTGTACTTAAATCTAAGCCGCTGAGGAAATGACGAACCTGATTCATGAGCTGGCGCGTGGTCGGCTGCGCTCGTCGCCATGATAAACCTTGATGAGCTGACAGAGGTCATTGACCAGTTGATCAGCTTCGCTGTCACTAAAAATTAACGGTGGTAACAATCGAATGATGGTGTCTTGGGTAACGTTAATCAACAAACGTTTGGCCAGTGCTAATGAAACTAAACTTTGACACGGTTCGTGCAGTTCAATACCAATCATTAAACCATGGCCACGAATGTCCCGAATATAATCGGCACCTTGTAGTCGGTTTTTAAATTCTTGTAGCAAGGAAGCACCCAAAGCAGCCGCACGGTCAATCAGTTGGGAATTAAATAAAGTTTGGATAACTTGAT
Organism: Gammaproteobacteria bacterium; assembly: GCA_031409375.1. Taxonomy (GTDB): domain Bacteria; phylum Pseudomonadota; class Gammaproteobacteria; order Pseudomonadales; family JANQJO01; genus JANNXD01. Next base: position 6,345 of record JANNXD010000093.1, read on the forward strand.
GGGCTACTTCGCAAGCGAAAGGATTGCCGCCAAAGGTGGAGCCGTGTTGACCTGGTTTGATGATATTGGCAGTGCGTTGATTCACCAGGCAGGCTGCAATGGGAATGCCGTTACCTAAACCTTTAGCAGTAGTGACGATATCCGGTGCTATGCCGTGATGTTGATAAGCGAAATATTTTCCGGTGCGGCCATTACCACTTTGAATTTCATCCAGCATCAGCAGCCAGCCGTGTTGGTCGCAAAGTTGACGCAGTTGGCGGAGATAGCTGGCGTCAGCTATCCGTATGCCACCTTCACCCTGTATGGTTTCTACCCATACCGAGACAACGTCTGGGCTGTTCGTGGCAATTTGTTGCAAAGATTCAATATCATTAAAAGGAGCGCGTACAAACCCGCCCACTAATGGCTCAAAGCCTGCTTGGATTTTACGATTACCCGAAGCGCTTAAGGTCGCTAGGGTGCGGCCATGGAACGCGCGCTCCATCACAATAATTTGTGGGTTATCGATACCCTTAGCATGGCCATACAACCTTGCTAGTTTGATGGCGGCTTCATTAGCTTCTGCGCCTGAATTGGAAAAAAAACATTGCGATAAGCCTGAAATGCCGGTCAGCTCTTTGGCTAAGCGCTCTTGCGCGGGAATATGATAAATGTTGGATGTGTGGAGTAAGGTGGATGCTTGCTGTTGGATAGCTTGTGTAATGGCGGGATGAGCGTGTCCTAAACCACAGACGGCAATACCACTCAACGCGTCTAGATAGGCTTTGCCCGCTGCATCAAATAGCCAAGATCCCTGACCTCGAACAAATGCAACTGGTAGACGTGAATAGGTGTTAAGTAAAGGACTAATAGTGCTTTGTGTTTCGGATGTTGACATGTATGGGGGTCCGCCAATAAAAAAAGGCAGCTAAAGCTGCCATTGATTACAAGTGATAATAACGGCATTGTTCAAAAGCTGCAACATTCGTGAGGAAGGCGACAGTCATTTTTTTGCCCTTTTACTGTCATTTGAGTAAACTGCGACCGATTAAATATCGGGCAACTATACCCACGAATGATCAGTCGGCGACAGAGAAATACACCTACGACCAAGAAGGTCGAATGACGCAAGTGGTGGATGCGGCTGGCGGCACCACTAAGATGATTTATGATCCCTTAAATTATTTGACCCAAATCACCGATGCCAATCAAGCGGCGACGGAATACACCTACACAGCCTGGGGCGAGACGCTGCAAACGACAAGCCCAGATACCGGCATCACCACTTATCAAATCGACAGCAGCGGCAATACCGTGCAGCAAAAAAATGCCAATGGTCAAACCACACAATATCGCTATGATGCGCTCAATCGTTTGATCGCCATTGATTATCAGGGTGATACGCTAGACGTCAGTTTAAATTACGACGAAGGGCAATATGGCAAAGGACATCTCACCACGATCCAAGAAGGATCAGGCAGCACGCAATACAAATATGACGACCCAGGATTATTGCTCCAAGCAGACAGAACCTTGTCTGGCGTTATGCTCAATACGGCTTATCGTTACAACGATGCCGGACAAGTGATGGGTATGACCTATCCGAGCGGCGCAGAAGTCGCCATAAGCTACGATAACGCAGGACGTTTATCCGGCATTAAGCTCGATGACAAACCCACCAGAACCGATATTGTTAAAAACATGATCTGGCAAGGAAGTGAGATTAAAATCTATCAACAAGGCAATGGGGTGACCAGCGAATTTTTTTATGATGAGGCAGGGCGCTTAACGGAAAAGAAATTCGGCAGCGACCAAGAGTGGTTGCAAAATCAACTGGACGCGCAAAATCAAATCATTCAACTTGGTTTAGATTGTTTTTAATTTCGATAAGGCAAGCGGCAGTGTTGGTGGTTGGCGTAAAGAAGATGTAGCTAAAGCCAAATTATGGTGATTGGGTTGTGTCTGTGCTTGATGATGAAGTTGAGCCGCAAACTTCACCACATCAAATACCGCGAAATTTTTTCGAGCCATGAGCACGGCTTTTTTTTGTTGGTACTGATGTGGCTTTAATAATTGATCCACATCCTTATGAATATTTGCCATGTTGTTGATAGGCGCAGCGACTTTCTGGTTAAACAACCATTGGGCATTTAAAAACTCTAGGGGTGAGGTGGTTTCATCAAATTGTACGAGCATCGGCAGGGTTTTGAGCATGGCTTCGGTGATGCTAAGGCCGCCGGGTTTACCAACAAAAAAATCCGAGATACTCATCAAGTGCTCTACCTGATCGGTAAAACCCAATACTAATTTTGCATAAGGCGTTGTCAGGCTTTCGATGGTGGTTTTGGCTTGGTGATTGCTGCCACAGATGAAAATATATTGAGACTGGGTTTTGCAGTTGCTTAATTGTTTGGCAATGCTCGGCATGTCGCTGGTGCCGATGCCGCCAAACATAATCAAACCTGTGGTCGTTGCTGCATCAAGACCGAGCTTTTGTCTTTCTTCGGCCACATTGATTTTTTTGTGGTTATATAAAGCCGGATGCACTACCAATCCATGGGTTTTTAATATCCGCTCGCGAGGGGTTCCACTGTCAACACAATGGTTGAACACTTCATCAGACGGACATACTGCATATTGATTGGCTTCGGTAAACGCGGCGCTATAGCCTTTGCTCAATAAGTTATAGTCAGTTGCCACCTGGATGTACGGGATTTTCGGATCATACTTGAGCAGTGCTCGACTCAAGGTGCGGTTGTAACCTGGTATAACCGAGATCACGATGTCGGGTTTATGCGCGGTAAATTGCATCGCAAAATGTTGCTCCCAAATTGGGTGCATAACATCTTCGTCTAACTGAATCAGTTCTCGATGTGGTTCCATCGTTTCTTGTAGAAGGTTGTGTTTAAACAGTTGGTTGTACATGAGGTCTGCTGTTGTACCCATGGCTTTCTCGTAGAGTGAAGCCCCTTTGATCCCGGTGTAAACATCTGTCAAAATTACCCCAGTTTCTGGATAAGCATGGTTAAACGCTGCTTTCAAGGCTTTCGCGGTAGAAACATGGCCGTTGCCCGCTTTAAAATAAATTATCTCAATGGTTTTTGGGGCGTGCTTGGGCTGTGATAATTGCTGTAAATCAATAGCGGTTAATGATCCCGATTGAAGTAAAGAATGTAATGTCAGTCTCGGAGGATGAATCGAGCTGTTGAATGTTTTTTTTGGCACAAGCTGTTCATAGCTGTGCGGTGTGCAGGATTGTTTGTTATGGACGTACATGTTGATTGAATGCCTAATAAATTTAAGAATAAGAGCCTTCTCAATTCGGGTAAGAAAAGCGGTTAGTGGCCAGTGGTCGGATCATTTTTTCTTCGATGCGAGGCTGCGATGAATTATATGTTTCTAGAGCGCCCGTGCAAGGGAGCCCTATTGAGTTAATCATCAAATACTGGGAATTTGAATGATCTTTCGGAAGTTAAACTGCTGAACGCTGCTAAGACCGCCGTTTAATCGCCGTGAACGCCCTCGAGTGCGAGAAGGCTGTGGATTGTGTATTGTGTTTTTTATGACGTTGCTATATGGTGCACACCTGGTTGTAAGGTGCCGTGATTATTTCATCGTAATTTACGGTTAAACGGGAAATCGGTGCGATGCGATCATTTCAAATCAATCCCGATGCTGCCCCCGCAACGGTCATAGCGCGTAACTGTCCCCAATACCACTGTGCTGGTCGATAAACTGATTTCGTTTACCGACGGCATGGGAAGGGGGTGACAGCCCCAGTCAATCTTATTATTTTTTTGAATGACTGGCGCTCTTTAGCCCGGATACCGGCCTTGCTGAACTTTGGTCACCGGCGTGCGGAGGGCACTAGGTTATGTTGCGTTATCCTTTATTTATTAATTTTCCTCGTTGTATTTATTCGTTAGGTTTTTTAAGTGCGTGTTCATTATTGAGCGCTTCCGTCTTGGCGGACGTAGTGGATAAGTCTGCTGAAAAACCAGGCTCCGAAATTGTGATTACCAGCACACGGGTCGCACAGACGCGCTCATCCACGTTAACTCCCACTACGGTTATCAGTCGCCAGGAAATTGAGCAATGGCAAAGTCACACGTTAACCGATGTATTGCAGCATGTGCAGGGCGTCACCTTTACGAACAGTGGGGGTCAAGGGCAGCCTACTTCTGTATTTTTGCGCGGCACTGAAGCCGATCATGTGTTGGTGTTGATCGATGGTGTGGCGGCTGGTTCTGTTAGTAGCGGAAGCATGGCGTTTCAAGATTTGCCGCTGAATCAGATTGAACGTATTGAAGTGGTTCGCGGGCCAGTTTCTTCTTTATATGGTGCAGATGCGGTTGGTGGCGTGATTCAGATTTTTACCATTGCACCTGATGTCAACAAAACGCAGCAACGCGCCAAATTGGCGGTCGGCTCGTACGATAGTTTTGAAGCTGCTCTTTCCCAGCAAGCCAGCTTTCAGGTTTCAGAGAGTGTGAGCGGGCAATTTAATGTCGGTGTGGCCAAAACCCAAACCCAAGGTTTTAATGCTTGCCGCAGTGACCAAGGTGGTTGTTTTGTGGATGAGCCGGATGAGGATGGTTACGATAATCGTTCGGTTAATGTGCATTTCAATCTGCAATCTTTAGCTGGGCAAAAAATCAGTGTGTCCGCCTTACAAGCCAATGCGGAGAATCAATACGATGGCTTTGGTACCGATACCGCTGACAATGTGCAGCAATTGCTTAGGAGTGAAGCAAGTACGCCAATCGGCGAGCAGCAACAACTGGTACTCAGCGGCGGACAGAGTGTCGATCAATCGGAAAATTTCGCCGGTGTGGTGAGCAGTAGCTTTTTTGATACGCGACGCGACTCGGTGGCGCTGCTGCATCATTGGCAGCCGACAGAGCAGCAGCGCTTGACCAGCGGCGTGGATTATCGCTACGACCATTTGGATTCGGATACTGAATTTTTGAAAACCGATCGTCAGACGTTGGGTGGGTTGTTGCAATATCAGCTTCAGTGGCAGCAATATTCGGCGCAGCTTGGTGGGCGATATGACGATAACAGCCAGTTTGGTGATTACAGTACCGGCAATCTGCGTTTGGGTTATCAAAGCAATCCACAAACGCAACTATATGCCAGTATTGCCAATGCCTTTAAAGCGCCTAGTTTTAATGATTTGTATTATCCTGACTTTTCCAATCCTGACTTACAGCCCGAAGAATCTGTCAGCTATGAGTTGGGTCTGGAGTTTAGTGGCCCAGTGCAGCTGAGTACGGCTGTGTTTCAAACGGATGTCGATCAATTGATTACGTATGATCAAGCGCTAAACAAACCGGTGAACTTAAGCCAAGCACGGATTATTGGCCAAGAGTTCGGTGCACAATGGGCGATTGATAAGGATTGGTTGTTCTCAAGTCAGTTGACCGTGTTAGATGCCCAAAACCGTAATGTCGGGTCTGCTTATGGCAAAGCGTTGCCCAGGCGTCCGTTGCGCAGTATGACACTCGATGTTGAGCGCCGTTGGCAAGCTTGGTCGGCTGGATTTCTGCTAACTGCCAACTCCCATCGTTATGATGATTTGGATAATACGGCGAAATTGGGTGGCTACTCTCTTTTGAATTTGCGCGTAGCCCAGCAGTTATCAGAAGCGTTGCAACTGCAAGCATCCATTGATAATGTTGCCGACAAATCCTATGAAACCGTAGAATATTTTAATCAGCCTGGCCGTACAGTATGGTTAACCTTGCGTTATCAAGCTGTGCAATCAAAATGATCAATCAATCATCATGCATGAATAAGGAATAAATTAATGCCCACACTTGCGCTGCTCCTGTTAATGGTCGTGACCCGCGTCGATCATTTCGGCGATGGTTTTCATTTCCCAGATGCTTCCTGGGCCGTTTTTTTTCTGCTCGGCTGGATCGGTCAGCGCGCGCGCGTATTGGCGATTTTTTTTGCGATAGCTGCTTGCCTGGATTTGTGGGTGGTGAACATGACATCCGTGAGTTCGGCTTGTATGTCTTGGGGATATGCTTTTTTACTACCAGCTTACAGTGTGCTGTGGCTAGCAGGAAAATTGCTACGTGGTCAGCAGCTCATGCCTCTATTGCTCGGATTAACGCTGGCAGTTACTGCCACCTTCATCATCAGTAATTTCGGCATGTGGTTGTTAGCGCCTTCAGCAAAATCATTGAGCTTATTGGCCTACAGTCAGCGTGTTATGGGTTACTGGTTGAGTTATTGGCAAATCACCCTGCTGTATAGTTTGTTTGGAATGGTGCTGTTTAGCTATCCGTTAATAACAAAGCAGGTGAGCGTGCAGTCGTAGTACGCGCAATATCACATTGCAGCAGCGGGGCGTATCTTTTATGCTGCTCACCTCTAAAGGTATTTTTCAATAATATGGAAAAAGGAGTTATAGCTCATGACGGTAGCGTTTTTAAGTGATACTTGGTTTGATCGTGTGGCTGAACTGACTGCGAGCAGTGGCAGTTTAGAAATTGCACCCGGTTTAAAAGGTATGAAGATTAATGTCAGTGTCAATAACAATGGCACTCAAGTGAATATGTGTTTGGATGAAGGGCTGTTTAAAAAAGGTCATGTTGCTGATGCGCCAGCAACCTTAATATTAACCCGAGATCTTGCCTATAAAATTCTGATTCAAAACGATCAAGCAGCAGGTATGCAAGGTTTTATGAGTGGGGATCTACGTGTCGAAGGTGATATGAGTAAAATTATGGCGCTGCAAAGTGTGAGTCCCTCGGCATCACAAAAAGCATTATTAAATCAAATTAAAGCAGAAACTCAGGTGTAATTCATTTTTTTGATCGACGCAATTGAATCGATATGACACTCAGCAGTATTAACCAGATATCAATAGCGCCACTGCTTTTTAGTTTCAGTGGTGGTGCCATAGAGTTGATTTGGACACTATCCGTCGCGGTTTGGCCTTGATCATCAGTAACGGTTAGCTGAAAGATTAGGTTGCTATTACTGCTTGGGCTGGTAAAGCTTGGAGTAGCTGAGTTGCTGTTGTTTAAAGTCACCGTTTCCCCCGCCGTTTGTTGCCAGCTGTAGCTTGTAATAGAGGCATCGTCAGCACTTTCATTTCCGTCGAGCGTGATGTCGGTGTTTAAGTCAATATTCTGATCAGCTCCAGCTTGCGCAATCGGCACATGATTAACCACTATGCTGACTGTGTCACTGGCGGTATGGCCTTGTACATTGGTGGCGTCAAGTTGAAATAATAAAACACCACTTTGATTGGGTGTCACAAAACTGGTAATGCCGGATTCAGCATTGTTGATGTTGACGATAGGCCCGCTGAGCTGTGTCCAATTAAAAGTCGCTGCGTCATCATTGCTACTGCCGCTGAGGGTGACACTTTGGCCGGTCAGAGCGCTGCTGTCAACACCGGCGTTGCTCGTGATGCTTACGCTATCTGTGCTGAAGTTGCTAATTAGACTGGTTTGATTGTTATGGATATTGGCTTCGACAATATCGGAGGACACATCAAACGTGTGTGTTAAATCAGTAATGCTGTTGCTATTTAAAGTGGCTGTCAACGAAAGTGTTGCGCGTTTGGCAAGCGTGCCAAGATCGCAAGAAGCGATAGGCATGTTGTTATCACAACTGCCCTGAGGGGTATCAAGGGATACCAGTGTGGTATTGCTGGGTAGTGTGTAATTCAATCGTAAGTTCGGCGCATCTTGCACTCCGTTATTGACTATGTTGATCTGGATTAAATAGTCCCCGTTACTGGGCACCGGTGCGATGGGAAGAATCGCGGCAACTACTACGTCTGTGTAATTTCCCCAGCCTATATCGGCTAATGCAGCGGCACCAAGACCTAAGTCATGTTGCGCGCCGGTGTAGATCGGCTCCATCAAATCATTCGGCGTTAGGGTGTCGCTAATGTGACCGGCTGAGGATCCGTCCTCATAAACAGCCGGTGCATAAAGTTGAAGATGCCCTGCATTTACCCCTGTTTCAAAGCCGAAACTCGCAAATTTTCCTGCGCCACCTCGCCATTGCAAGTTGCCAGTCGATGTTAAAGCAGAAGCGCGTTGGGTGCTGTTCATGTCCAGTAATGCCAAAGGATTGCCAAGATGCCGTTGAAAAAAAGTACTGAAAATATCGATGTAATCGCCATATAAATTGGCAGTTGCTACATTGTTGGTGATACTGTATTGCAAGGTGCTGATAAAGCCTAAACCATGCGTTAGCTCGTGTAAGGCAACCGTGACAAAATCAAATTGATCGTCCGCAGGTAAGCCATCCAAACCGTAATACCATGACACTCCATCGTTAAGATTGTCGTCAATGCCGGTATCAAATTCAGCATCTAGATCAAAATCCGTTGTTAATTCTTCTTCTGTTAATTTATTAGTTAAATCTTCTCCTGCTAATTGATTAGCTAGTGCAGGAGGGTACCAAATATTTGGATCCTTAGCGTTAGGGAAGTCTCGGAGAAAAACGGTTGGACCGGCTCCACCTAAGAAGAAAAAATCAGCAGTGCTATCGAGATCGCCAAACTGAACACTGAGTTGAATGGGCACCGAGCCAGTGATTGTTTGGCTAATAATATTCAGCGCGTAGTTTAAGGCGATTTGTCGTTGCTCCCCACGGGTGGTACCTGAGTTGCCGCCAACGGGCGTGGCGGGAGTGCTGTCGTTAAAGCCTACGTTATTTTCATCCAACAGCGTGACTTCAAAAGTAGCACTTGCATAAATCACATCGCTTGAAAACGCCAAGAATACGTTGCAAAGTAAGCAGGCGAGACCATAACTGAACTTCATTTTGGGTTACTCATCAAGGGTTGATGACCTTCAGTTGTTAACTTTTTGATCTGACAATGGGCATGTCCTTGATGATCCGCGTGTTGTTCCGCACGTACTCGGCCATCTAATACCATTACCCAGCCCCCTTTTGGATTAGGAATAATCGTGGGTGGTTTAGAGATTGCCATATCAGCTTGGCGATTCATCCGCTGATGATCAGCTGGATTGGGTTGTGTATCAATCTCGCCATCCTTATTACGGTAGGCTTTTAATGCTGAGGAAGTTGATGCTTGCTGAAGCTGATGGGAGGTCTGCCTGCTTCCGGGTTGAGTCGTGCCATTTTGATTGGCGCTACTTTGACATAGGTTGATCGAAATGATCATTCCCAGTATGAGTTTGACTATGTTGATCTTAGGATGCAGTGCCATGGTTATTTGCCATTAAAATACGCCATAATGCGGCCAAGTTGTGATCTATTTTAAAAGCATAGCATGGGATGGATAAATGCCAGGGTGGATGGATAAATTGACGGCAGAAGTGGTGTCACCAATAATGGCAAAGTTATGTGTAGATGCTAAATTCTTACTTTGTCCTGAGCCGATACGGTTGCTGCATCAACACATCAGATTAATTGCAGAGCAAGAAATTATTGAATTATGGGCAACCGATCCGACTACACAGCGAGATGTACAGCAGTTTTGCTATTTTTTAGGCCATGACCTATTAGAGATCCGAGAGCAGGAAGATATTTGGATATTTAAAATTCGTAAAAAAATGCCGGTAAATGTTTGTTAGGACGTATGTTAATTACTGCTAAAAATATAGAGGCAATGAAGCAACAAAATTCTCGAGCGTATTTTCATAATCAGTACGAAGGTATGTAATTCAAGCGCTATGCAAAAGGTCTGGCAGACTTTTTCCTCGTTAGCAGTGCTCATAGTTGAGAGTAGCTGCGCGTGTTTGCTGACTTTGTTGCAAGTCGCGATGCATTAGCCAATGCAGAAGGGGTTGCCACTGATCTAAGTCAGTACGCACTTTATTGGCCTGCATTTCAAAAAGGCCGACACCATTTTCTGTACTGCGCACATAAGTTTGTGTATCACGTAATGTAGCCACAATCGGGATTTGCAGTGAGTGAAGAAAGCGCATGAGTGACTTGTACATGAGCGTATTGCATTTCACGCGATTGGCGATGACGGCGATACGTTGCTCTTGCCGTTTAATCTTTGCGATCATTAATAAGTCTGAAATACAGCGCGCAGCAGCATGAATATCAATGGCTGATGGCAAAACGGGGACTAAGATCGCGTCGGCATCGCAGGTTAAGCTTTGTAAGCGTTGTGGCTCGAGGCCTGCCGGCGTATCGACAATCGTCATGCGGCTATCGATGGGCATACGTAAGGCGAAACTATTCGTTACTTTGGACTTATGTTCAAATGGGTTAATGCTATAGATTTGTGGTTGCAGCGGGTTGCGTTTGCTGACCCAACGCACGCTGGCACCTTGCACATCTAGATCCAATAAGGTAGGTTTTTGATGTTGTGTAGCAAAGTAGCTGGCCAAATTGATAGCCAAAGTGGATTTGCCAGATCCGCCTTTTGGGTTGAGAAGAATGATTTTTCGCATTATTGAACTCTGCTGATGAAGTACCTTATTTAAAGATTAGTTCAGCTCAGTTCAACTTTCGTATGCTTAAGATGATTTTTGTTCTGTTTTGCTAATAACCCAGAGGTGCCCAGCAATAGATTGAACCGGTTTCAATGCCTTGTTATAGTCCTGTCATGCTTAAAGATGGACAATGCTAATGATTTTTATCAGAAAAGTACTCGGAATCCTAGTTTCAATTTTGTTGGTGATTTGTGTATTGCAGTTTATGGCAGTGAATCCTCAGCCAATCGTGTTAGTGACATTGTTGGGTGATTTGCCAGCAATGTCGATTGCTCAGGCAGTTTTGGGGAGTTGGTTGTTGGGTATGATGATGGGTCTGTTGTGGATGATACTGCGTCTTAGTTTACGATCGAAGGCAAAGTCATGATGAATAATAGAGCCATGATGAGCGTTGATCCTAAAATTATCGTTGCTTTAGACTTTGCGACGCAAACGGAGGCACTGGCCCTGGCACAACAGCTAGATCCGCAGTTATGTCGCGTCAAAGTAGGTAAAGAATTATTTACACAGTCAGGACCTGGTGTCATAGATGTCTTGCATAAACTGAATTTTCAAGTCTTTCTCGATCTTAAGTTTTTTGATATTCCCCATACCGTTTCGCGAGCTGTGATGGCGGCTCAGGCATTAAACGTTTGGATGTTAACCTTACATGCCAATGGTGGCCCGACTATGTTACGTGCTGCGGTTGAAGGTTTGCGTGCAGATTTGCCAGTACCCTTATTGATAGCGGTAACGGTACTCACCAGTTGGCAACCGCAGGATTTATTGGCGGTTGGTGTGTCGCGCAGCTTGGCAGAGCATGTCGTGCATTTGGCACAGATGTCGATGGAAGCGGGCTTGCAAGGGTGTGTGTGTAGTGGTCATGAGGCGGCATTATTAAGACAACAACTTGGTCAAGCGGCGGTGTTGGTGACGCCCGGTATTCGTTGCGCAACGGCCCCGATAGATGATCAACAGCGCATATTGACCGCAGCGGAAGCCGTGCAACAAGGCGCTAATTATTTGGTGATCGGTCGTCCGATCACGCAAGCTAAAAACCCACTGCTTGCATTGGTGGGTTTTAAACAAGAGCTTGAACAATAAGTGAGTGCAGTATGTTGGTTCTAGGTATCGAAACCTCCTGTGATGAGACCGGCGTGGCTTTGTACGACACGGATCGGGGTTTAATTGCACATCGGGTTTATTCGCAGATAGCGCTGCATGCACGTTATGGCGGTGTTGTGCCTGAGTTAGCGTCTCGTGATCATTTGGAGAAAGTGTTGCCATTGATTCAAGAGTTGCTGTCAGAAGCGCAGATGGATTTGTCACAACTACACGGTATTGCCTTTACTCAAGGCCCTGGATTAGTGGGAGCCCTGTTTGTCGGTGCAATGTTGGGACGCAGTTTAGCGATGGCGTTAGGTATTCCGGCTGTTGGTGTGCATCATATGGAAGGGCATTTACTGGCACCTTTATTAATGCAGGATGCACCTGCCTTTCCGTTTGTGGGCTTGTTGGTTAGTGGTGGTCATACGCAATTGCTGTTGGCCACGGCTGTCGGTGATTATCAATTGCTTGGTGAAACGGTGGATGATGCAGCGGGCGAAGCCTTTGATAAGGTCGCCAGCATGTTGGGCTTGCCTTATCCCGGAGGTCCAGAATTAGCTGCACTGGCTGCTACTTGTGTCCACTGTGATTGGAAATTTCCCAGGCCTATGGTTGATCGCCCTGGTTTGGACTTTAGTTTTAGCGGATTAAAAACCCATTGCCGAGTATGGATTGAGCGCTTGCAAAAACAAGCGAATTGGAATGACAGCACACGAGCGCAAACTGCTTGTGCGTTTGAGCGGGCGGTGGTGGATACTTTGCGCATTAAATGCCTGCGTGCGTTGGAACAAACCCGCGTAAAAAACCTAGTGGTAGCTGGCGGTGTTGGCGCGAATCAGTATTTGCGGCAACAGCTAAAGACACATTTGGTGATGCATGGCGCGAGCGTCTATTATCCACCCACTGCCTTGTGCACGGACAATGGAGCAATGATCGCTTTTGTCGGCGCCTTGCGTTTACAAGCTGGTCAATCAATTGAGTTAGGGTTTAATGTAAAACCACGGTGGCCAATGGAGTCGCTTGATGTTTTATAAATGTTGATTTATAAAAAACTACAGCAGTAATCACTTAAGGTCAGCGCCCGAATCGTGAAAGACGAATCAGCCGGCACGTCGAACTGGCTGCCTGCTGGATAGTCTTGCCACGCGCCATCAGCAACGCTAGCTTGCGTATTGCCAGCTAATATTTCCATTCGTTCTGCAGCGTCGGTATTAAAGGTATATTCACCTGGTTGTAAAATGCCAAGTGTTTTGCGTGAACCATCGGTAAATGTCAGTGTGTGGCTGGTGACCTTCCCATCAAAATAGACGTTGGCTTTTTTGGTGACAGTGACGTTAGCAAAAGTATTCATGAGGTTTTCCTAGTGAGCTTGATGAGAATTAAATAGATTGAATGAAATTAATGTTTAGTGAGCTTGTCCAGATAGCCCATCAAAAAGGCTGAAATAACAAAAGTGAGATGGATGATGACATACCAAAATAACTTATTATCGACAATATTTTCCGCATTCATAAAGATTTTGAGCAGATGGATGGACGAAATGGCGACGATGGAGGCAGCAACTTTGGATTTTAAGGTTGCCGAATCCACTTTGCCGAGCCAGCTGAGTTTTTCTTGACCTTCTTCAACGTCCAGTTGTGAGATGAAATTCTCGTATCCACTAATCATGACCATGACTAGCAAGCCACCGACCAAAGCCAAATCGATGAGAGAAAGGACAACGAGTACCAGATCAGCTTCTTTCATTTGAAAAATAATGGGAAAAATATGCAGCGCTTCTTGAAAAAATTTTATTGCTAAGGCAATCAACGCTAAACTCAAGCCGACATACATCGGCGCCAGAAGCCAACGGCTGGCATACATGTTTTTTTCAATGAACTTTTCCATGAAGCGTTTACTCATCAATAATTAATAGGCTGAGATTATAAACATCTAATAAAGCGAGATGTAGAAAAAAATGGAACAATTGGAGATTAGGAAAAAAATGGAGAGGAAAAAATGCTGACACCCAATGTCATTCACGACACCATTAAAAAAAACCAAGTTTTTCAATTTGCGCAGCGAAGCGCCAATAAATGGATCGACAGCCCTGCTAAGTTAAATCAATTGATTCGCGCCGCTAGCGTCAAAGCGGTTAAAAAGCGACTGGGCCCATTTAAAGAAATTAGTGTAACGTTTATGTCGAGTCTTCGATTGATACAGGCTTATGCGGGAGGGCAGTATCAATCAATACCTAAGCGTAGTTTAATCGCGTTAGTAACTGCTGTGGCATATTTTGTGATTCCGACTGATGCCATTCCTGATTTTGTTGCCGGGTTAGGATTGTTAGATGATGTGGCGCTGCTGGGATGGGTGTTAAAATCCATTAAAAAGGATTTGGATCAATTTCAACTGTGGGAAGAAAAAATAAATAGTGTACGCGAAATAAGTCCACTGGCGGCCAACAAGGATTAAAAACTTGGCTTGCCAAGTTGAAGACAAGCCAAATTTAAGCACTTTTATGCCTAATCAAAATCAAATATTTCGCTTAGAAAGCTTTTATGTTTTTTTTGTTTATAGTGGCCTTGATGTGATTGTGAATGATGTTGGTTGTATGGGGAGTGTTGGGTATTAGAAAATGGTTGATGGACTGTTGTTGCATTTTTCGGTGTGGTTGCTAAATTTCGGTCAATTATTTTATCGAGCTCACCTCTATCAAGTCACACACCACGACATTGATTGCAATAATCGATTTCAATGCCGCTACGTTCGGACATGATTAAAGTTGCGTTTTGACAGGCTGGACATTGCATAGTGTTATCCTTTTTCGTTTGTTAGTTAAGAAGATGAGACTTTGTGGTTGCGTGTTGCCAATAAACTAATGATGATGCTGCCCGCAATCAACGTCAGCACGATGAGTAGGGAGAGCTGTACTGGCATATGAAACCAAGGGAGCACTAACATTTTACAACCAATAAAAGTGAGTACCAGTGCTAGGCCATATTTCAAATAATGAAAACGCTCGACCACATCCGCCAGTAAAAAATACAAGGCGCGTAATCCTAAAATGGCAAATATATTCGAGGTGAAAACAATGAAGGGGTCGGTTGTGATTGCGAAAATTGCGGGTATGGAATCGACAGCAAAAATCAAGTCAGTCAGTTCAATTAAAATTAACGCTAAAAATAGCGGTGTAAAATAGCGTTGACCATTCTGAAAAATCACAAATTTTTCATCTACACAAGATTAGGTCATACGCAAATGACGTTTAGCAAATTTTAAAATGGGATTTTTAGCTAAGTCAGGTTTTTGATTGACGGTCATTAACATGCGAATACCTGTAATTACCAGGAAAGCGCCGAATATATACAATACCCAGTTAAATTCCTTGACCACCCAGGCACCGGCAATAATCATCACCGCGCGTAATACAATGGCACCGATTACGCCATAGATCAGCACACGTCGTTGATGCTCGACAGCTATTTGCAAGGAAGAAAAAATGAGCAGAAAAACAAAAACATTATCGATGGATAATGATTTTTCAATTAAATAACCAGTAAAAAATTCTAAGGCTTTTTGATTGGCTATTTCAGATCCGACATGGGTTTTTAAATGCCACCACATCCCGGCATTAAACAACAGTGCCAGGCTTATCCAAACCAGAGACCAGATACCGGCTTCTTTAATGCTGACCTTATGACTTTTATTCCCTCCGAAAACAAAGAGATCCAATGCCAACATCACGACCACTGCCGCAATAAAAGCAGCCCACATCCCTGGGCTGGCAGTCCAAACACTCGTCGTTACAGTTTCAATTATGTTCATGGGTACTTGCATCACCTTGTCGGTTATCGGGTTTAATTATTAGGATTGATTGCCGGTTCAACCGTTGTCCTGTTTTTTTTACGGCGTTTATTAATACGTTTTACGAAGTTGCTTTCTGCTCGATTGGTGGCACCTTCTATGGCGGAGTGTAATTGTGAGTCCGTATTTTCAATTACTAAATCTTGACCGCCGATGATGCCAATATGGACTCTGCAGCGTTTATCTTGTCCACCACGCGGCCCATTCACATCAATCAAACGCACGCTTATTTTACGTAAATATTGCTGTGACCTTTCAAAGGTGCTCCATAAGCGTTGATTTATATGTTGACGTAGTCCTGAGGTGAGCGTTAAACCGTTGGCTTGAATATCGATGTTCATTACAATTTCCTTTTTGTGATTGAAGGTATTAAGAATACTAGGCCAGGTTAATTGATCTGAAAAATCAAATTTTATGTAATAATACATCAGTAAAAATGATGTGTTATTTTAATGTGTTATAATCAATGCCAATGAAAACAATTAATTATAATCATTTGCGTTATTTTTGGATGGTAGCTAAGACCAGTAGTATTTCCCGTGCAGCAGAGCAATTGCATTTGACGGCTCACGGTATTAGCGGTCAACTGAGTGAGTTTTCAGCTGTCTTAGGTGTTGAGCTGTTTCGAAAATCGGGGCGTCACTTAGAGTTAACCGATATGGGTCGACAGATTTTAACTTATGCTGAAACCATTTTTTCTACCGGAGATCAGTTACTGGAATTGGTAAAGAATCAGACCTTGCCTAATACGATTACATTTAAGGTTGGTGTTGTCGATTCGGTTTCCAAAACGATTGCATTTCATTTGATTCAACCAGCCTTAAATCTCGATTTTCCGGTCAAGTTGATTTGTCGTGAAGGTCGTATGGCAACTTTACTTGCCGATCTTGCGGTTCATAAATTGGATTTAATTATTGCTGACCGGCCAATGCCAACGCATTTAAATGTGCGTGGCTATAACCATTGTTTCGGTGAAAGTACATTGACTTTGTTGGCTGCCTGTAGCTTATCAAAAAAGTTGAGTGCCACATTCCCTGAATGCCTCCATCAAGCGCCAATGTTGATGCCAGGTGAAGATGTAGCTATTCGTGGCAAATTACTGCATTGGTTAGCGTCTTGCGATGTACATCCGCGTGTCGTCGGCGAGTTTGATGATAGTGCGTTGATGAAATCGTTTGCGCAGGCGGGCGTTGGCTTGTTGGCGGTTCCAACCGTGATTGCCAAATCAATATGCGCACAATATCAGCTGATTGAGATTGGTTGTATTGAGGAGGTGCGCGAGCAGTTTTATGCCATTACGAGTGAGCGGCGCTTGAGTCATCCAGCAGCCATCGCGATTAGTAAAGCGGCGAGTGCTTGGATTTTTACCAAGGGGTAAATATTTATTCCAGCAAAATCACGTTAATTTTTCTTATCCGGTTAGTGTGAAGGTCAGATCTGTGAGGAGGCCAAGAGGGTGCAATCTAGAGGCGGTATGATACTATTGATCGTTTATTTGAGCCCATTTGATTTGCAGTGATTAATCAAATGAACTTTTTGCACAACATATAGGGTTTTTCAGGCCAAGCTCTATGCTAAATAATGTTGTACTGTTCCTCTGTGCGTTATTACATCACTTAATTTAAATTACATAGAGCTGTTTATTTTCTAAGACTGGAGAGAGTAATTCATGGATACCTTAGCTACCATCCAACAACAAATTGCAGCGAGTAGCGTTCTGCTTTATATGAAAGGCACGCCGCAGTTTCCTCAATGCGGTTTTTCGGCGCGAGCGGTTGATATGCTTAAAGAAATAGGTGAGCCTTTTTCTTATGTGAATATTCTCGAACACCCTGAAATTCGTGCTGAGCTGCCAAAATATGCCAATTGGCCTACTTTCCCTCAACTCTGGGTTAAAGGTGAGTTGATTGGTGGCTCTGATATTATGATGCAGATGGCGCAGGCTGGCGAGTTAACGGAACTTGTTAAATTGGCTGCGCAATAACTGAAATTGAAAATGAATTTCGGTCATGTGAGCGAAGCGGTTCGTTAGCGTAATCCTTTGTTTGCAACTCCAGCGGCTCTCAATTGTGTTAATTTTTTTTTCAATTGAGAAATGCTAGGTCAAAAGAAATGTGAGCGTGATAACATAATCTTTTTGTGTTTTTAAGGTGACGTGTGGTGATTGATGCTGACGGGTATCGCCCGAATGTGGGTATTATGGTGATGAATTCAGTCGGCCAGTTGTTATGGGCCAAGCGTATACATCAAGAAGCTTGGCAATTTCCTCAGGGCGGTATTCACAAGCATGAAACCCCAGAGCAGGCTTTATACCGCGAGCTGCATGAGGAGTTAGGCTTGGTTGAGGGGGATGTGCAAGTGGTGGCATCTACAGATGAATGGCTAAAGTATGAGTTGCCGAGTCATTATCTTCGTAATGATCCACAGAGAGGTTTTGTCGGTCAAAAACAAAAATGGTTTTTGTTGCATTTAGTTGGTGATGAAACTCGGATTCATTTTAACAGCAGTGGCGTGCCTGAATTTGAAGCGTATCAATGGGTGTCATATTGGTACCCGCTTGAGCATGTGATTGAGTTTAAGCGACATGTCTATCAATCTGCGTTGACTGAGTTTTCTCAGCACGCACAAGCGTTAGTGCTACGATTAAGTCATTAAAAAGCCATGCTCACTTATGATCGATATTCGGCATTGATGCTGACGTATTCGTGGCTTAAATCGCAAGTCCATACGGTCGTTTTCGCTTTGCCTTGCCCAAGCATGATCTCAAGATCTAGGTCAACATTTTTTAACGCTGCAGACAATAGTGCTTCATTGTAGTCGGGGGATTTTTGGCCGTTCTGAACGATTGGCAATTTATTGATGTTGATGCTGACCTGATCAATTACCAGTGTTTCGATCGGCGCGCGTCCAATGGCAGCGAGAATGCGACCCCAATTGGCGTCTTCAGCGTAAAGTGCAGTTTTGACCAGAGGGGAGTGAGCGATGCTGCGAGCAACCGCATCGCAATCCTGTTCACTGATGCCGCCTTTAACCTGGATGCTGATGAATTTGGTCGCGCCTTCACCATCTCGCACAATGGCTTGAGCAAGTTGGATCATGACCTCGTTGATATAGTGTTGTAGGTGATGCAGCTGTTGGGTTGTCACTGGCTCTGCTGAGTTTGTTCCGGTTGCAATCAATATGCAGGCATCATTGGTCGAAGTGTCTCCATCAATCGTGATTCGATTAAATGAAACTTTTACGGCTTGATCTAATAACTGTTGGAGCAAATTTTTTGCAATGCATAAATCCGTCGCCACAAAACCCAACATGGTCGCCATGTTAGGGCAAATCATGCCCGCACCTTTACTGATGCCGGTGATGTGGGCGGGTTGACCCAACCAATCAAATTTTACCGACACCCATTTGGCGCGGCTGTCGGTGGTCATAATGCTGTGAGCCGCTTCTCGCCAATGTTGTTCACTGAAATTTTGTTGGCAAGTGACTAATCCGGCAATTACGCGTGGCATGGGTAATGCCTCGCCAATTACGCCGGTTGAAAAGGGTAAGACTTGCTCAGCTTGTAAATGCAGTTGGGCTGCAACCGCTTGGCAAGTTTGCTCTGCATCGATGAGTCCTTGTGCGCCGGTGCCGGCGTTGGCGCAACCAGTATTAATAATCAATGCACGCGGTGATGTTTGCGCTAAATGCTGTTGAGCGATTTGTACTGGTGCTGCACAAAAACGATTTTGTGTGAAAGCAGCAGCGGTCGTGCTGTTTTCTGGCAGTTGTATGATGAGCAAATCTTTGCGATTCGTTTTGCGTATTCCGGCCTCTGCAAAACCGAGCTGTAGTTGCGCGATACTAAAAGGTACTTGCTCAGGCGTTGTTAACTCACTACGCCAGTCTCCAGCTAGTTTAGCCATGCGCTTTGTTGGTGTCACCGTTGGCATCACGCTCAATCGAGGGCTCCATGACAATGTTTGAATTTTTTACCTGAGCCGCAGGGGCAATTTTCATTGCGTCCAATTTTCACGTGTTCACGTTGAAAGGGTTCCGCCAATGCGAGAGGACTGTCACTCTGCAGTCTTTCATGTTGGTGTTGGAGTTCTCTTTCCTGATACAAAGGCGTATGCAGATCAGCAATTTGTGAGTCGAGTGTGAGATGTTGGGCAATCGACTGCTGTTGTTGTGCAGCAGCTATTGCTTGTTGCTCTTCTTCGAGTGCTTGAATTTCTTCGGTTTTGCGTACTTCTACCAACGTCAGCATTTGGATGACGGAGACCTTTAAGCTACCGAGCATATCGCGGAACATTTCAAATGCTTCGCGTTTGTACTCTTGCTTAGGATTTTTTTGTGCATAGCCACGTAAGTGAATGCCTTGGCGTAAAAAATCCATATTCGCCAGATGCTCTTTCCATAAACGGTCGAGTACTTGGAGCATGAAATGCTTTTCGAGCTGTTGGAATACCGCAGGTTCTGGAGCGTGGCTAACTTTATCACGATAGTGTTCAGAGAAAGCCTGCTTTAGGCGTTTTTTAATATCTTCAGGTTGTAAAGTTTTATCGGTTTCTAGCCAGTTTCTGATAGGTAAAGGTATATGAAACTCATTGGCGAGATCTTTTTCAAGCCCGTTGATGTCCCAAGCCGCTTCGATGGTTTGTGGTGGCAGGTATTGATTGACCATGTCGGTAATAACATCTTCACGAAGTTGCGTGATCATGTCGCTGATCGAGTCGGATTCAAGTATTTCCCGTCTTTGTTCATAGATGACGCGGCGTTGATCGTTGGCGACATCATCATATTCCAGCAGGGATTTACGAATATCAAAGTTACGGCCTTCAACCTTTTTTTGTGCATTGGCGATGGATTTCGATACCATGCTGTGTTCAATAGCATCACCACCTTTTAGTCCGAGTGATTGCATAATGGCACGCATGCGATCACTGGCAAAAATTCGCATTAAGTCATCTTCGAGCGATAAATAAAATCGCGTATACCCGGGGTCACCTTGGCGGCCAGCGCGACCGCGCAGCTGATTATCAATGCGACGTGATTCATGGCGTTCACTACCAATAATATGCAGCCCGCCAGCTTGGAGCACGATATCGCGTTGTGTTTGCCAGTGTTGCTTAATCACCTCAACTTGTTCGGGTGAGGGTTCGTTAAGTTGATCGACCTCAGCTTTCCAGTTGCCGCCTAATAAAATATCGGTACCACGTCCTGCCATGTTAGTGGCGATGGTTACCCGACCTGGTTGACCAGCTTGCGCAATAATCTCGGCTTCTCGTTCATGGTACTTGGCGTTTAACACTTGATGGGGAATATTGGCTTTTTTTAATAGCGAAGATAAATGCTCTGAGCTTTCGATGGAGGCTGTACCGACTAATACCGGTGCTTGTTTGCTGGTAATTTCTTGAATTTCACCAATAATTGCTTGAAATTTATCGGTTTGAGTCAAGTACACTAGATCATCTTTGTCGATGCGAATCATCGGTAGATGTGTTGGCATTACCACCACATCTAAATTATAAATCTGACGAAACTCGTAGGCTTCGGTATCTGCAGTGCCGGTCATGCCGGATAGTTTTTCATATAATCGGAAATAGTTTTGAAAGGTGGTCGAGGCTAGTGTTTGGTTTTCGTTTCGAATGTTGACCCGCTCTTTGGCTTCAACGGCTTGATGAATGCCATCCGACCAGCGTCGTCCTGGTAGGGTTCGGCCAGTATGTTCATCAACAATAATCACTTCGCCTTGTTGCACGATATAGTGAACGTCTTTTTGATATAACAGATGGGCTTTCAGTGCTGCGTTAACATGATGCAATAATGCTAAATGGTTGGCTGCATATAAGCTATCGCCTTCAGGTAAGATGCCGCGCTCGGTGAGCAAATTTTCCAAATATTCGTGTCCGTCTTCGCTGAGCTCGACTTGGCGAGTTTTTTCGTCAACTTCGTAAAACTTTGAGCCTTCAGCAATTTTACCAGTTTCTTGTAATATAGGTATTAATTGGTTGATGCGTTTGTATAAACTGGACTTATCTTCGCTGGGACCAGAGATAATAAGTGGCGTGCGGGCTTCATCAATTAAAATTGAGTCGACTTCGTCAATAATCGCAAAGACTTGACCACGTTGTACGCGGTCATGTAAGCGTAAAGCCATATTGTCGCGCAAATAATCAAATCCAAATTCATTATTAGTGCCGTACGTAATATCAGCATTATAAGCGGGGTGTTTCTCATCGGGAGATTGGCCTGATAACACGACACCAACGTTTAAGCCTAAAAACTCATAAATGGGTCGCATCCAATTTGCATCGCGGGCCGCCAAATAATCATTCACGGTGATGACGTGTACGCCTTTGCCGCTAAGGGCATTTAAATAAGCGGGCAGAGTCGCAACGAGTGTTTTCCCTTCACCAGTGCGCATTTCTGCTATGCGGCCTTGGTGAAGTACCATGCCGCCCATCATCTGGCTATCAAAATGACGCATATTGAGCTTACGTTTGCTAACTTCACGTACTGTTGCAAAAGCTTCTGGCAAAATATCGTTGAGCGATTTTCCGGCTCTTAATTCAGCTTGCAGCTTAGGTGTTTGTTGCTGAAGCTGTTGATCGGTTAGCGTGCTGAGTTGAGTTTCATAATGATTAATGGCGTCTACTGCTGAGCGCAGGCGTTTAATTTCACGTTCGTTTTTAGAACCAAAAATTTTTTTAAAAAATAAACTGAGCATGGTGGTGGTCGTCACTGGCGGCTGAAATGAATCGTTTGCCATCTTAGCGGCGGGGGTGGCATATCTCAAGGATCTTTTGTAGGTAAGCTGTAATTACAGCAGTGGGCGCTTAGGTGAGTTTTTTAATGGCACCCATTGTTGATGCGTTGCGAAAATATTGGTTGGGGTTGACTTGCTTGTTATTTTTTAAAACTTCAAAGTGCACGTGTGGACCCGTTGATCTCCCTGTTGACCCCATAGTCGCAATGGGTTGGGCCGTCTTAACTTGATCCCCTACTTTGCCAAGCAAACGTTTGCAGTGTGCATAACGAGTAACCAGGCCTCTGGGATGTGTGATTTCAATAACGTTACCGTAGCCGCTAAGTTGGCCAACAAAACTGATTTTACCGGGGGCAACAGCCAATATTGCTGATCCAGATTTACCGGCAAAATCTAAACCCATATGCCAAGAGCGTCGTCCCGTAAATGGGTCGCGACGGCGACCATAATCGGATGATAACCAGCCGTTGTTGACTGGTGGCGTTTTCACAAAATAACTGCTGCTTTGTTGTTGATTAAAATAACTGGCGAAGCGATTCAGTTTATCCGCAGAATGTCTTATGTCTGCATCTAGCTTAGCCAATTGCTGTGGTAAATCTTCAGCATCAATACTGCTGTCGTTGGGTTCATCCGGACCGCCAACAGGGGGTAGTTGAGTGAAGTCAAAAACATCGTTTAAATGGGCATCTTTGCTCAGCGCTGCGGCCAACGCTTCTACACGGGTTTGTCTAGATTGCAGTTCAGCGACTTGCTGTGTTATTTTTTTTAGATAATCTTGACTCGTTTTGATGGCTAAATGTAGTTGTTGATTTTGCTGGATTAACGTTTTTTGCCAAGTATTGATGACTAAAGAATTTTCATGCGTTGAAGAGGTTAGGTTGCTTGTAATTTGAGTTGCTGGATCTGTATTACCTTGAGGGTGATTTTGTTGTGCTAGCTGATATCCAAGTAAATAGCTTGATGAGCCAATCCAGGCCAATATAAATGCGACAAGTATTAGGAGTAAGGTGTTGTTGAGGGTAATCGCTTTAGGTACTCGTTGTTGATTGAGTAGTTCTTTTTTGGAGGCTGATTTGGAGGCTGAAGGTATAACCATTATTTTCATAGCGTCAAATCTCGTTAAAAAAAATAGATGCCGTTCTTGGAAAGGGTAGTACGTGATTGTAATTATTGCCTAATTTGTACAGCATATCGCGCCATTTTTCCGTTGCGGGTTGGTGTACATTGGTAGCAAAATGCAATCCGCTGCATTTAAATTGTCCATTTTTAAATGAAAATTCTTATGAGAAATCTTATGCAAATCAACAAAACCAAAGCAGTTAAAAGTACAATTCGCATCAAAAAAACCGTGCCAGTTGGTTGGTCACACAAAACGGTTGAGCGTGTTCTTCAAAATAATGGTTTGTTACAAGCGCTCAAACAGCACAGTACATATTTGTACCAATTGCGATGCTTGGTGAGCGTCACACTTCAAGGTTTAACTCAGGCCAATCTCCCAGTTGATGTTTCACGTTACGAATCAGGTATATTAAAGTTGTATGTACCCAACCCATCTATTGCCACCCGATTGCGTTTTTTGGAAAAAGATTTGTTCGCGGCGTTAACTGCGCATAGTGTGTTCTGTAACCTAGTTAAAATCATGGTAAGGGTGAATCAATCATTGATGCCGACTTTCTCTCCTTGCTCAGTAATTATACCTGCCCACTCCAGTTGCCATGCCAAACTTCTTTTGGAGTCTGGTGATGATCAGCAATTACAAGCGGCGTTGCAGCGTTTGTCGAGACATGTCAGCTGAGGGGCAATCGGTGATCATTATTGTGTAAATAGCCAATGATGAATATTCAGTTGTTGACCCCAAAGCAAATACAACCAACCTGCAGCGGCTAAGTATGGCCCGAAAGGTATAGGCTGATTTTTGCTGCGGCCTTGAAATATAATCAGGCTTATACCCATAACGGCACCGACAAATGACGACAGTAAAATGATCGTCGGTAGCGCTTGCCAGCCCATCCATGCGCCGAGTGCAGCCAATAGTTTAAAGTCACCATAACCCATTCCTTCTTTTCCAGTGATGAGTTTAAACGTCCAATACACGCACCATAAACTTAAATATCCACCAACTGCGCCCCAGAGAGCGTCGTTTAAGGGGGTCAGCAAATTTTGGGTGTTGAGAAGTAGGCCCAGCCACAATAATGGCAGGGTGATTGAGTCGGGCAAGAGTTGATGGTCGTAATCAATCAGCGTTAATGCCCATAGGCTCCAGGTGAAAATTAATGTCGCTAGTGTTAGAGGGCTCCAACCAAAACGCACAACCACAAGTAAGCTCAATAAGCCTGTAACCGCTTCAACGAATGGATAACGTATGCTGATTGGTGCTTTACAGCCATAACAACGTCCTTTCAGTAATAAAAAGCTGATCACTGGAATGTTTTGCCAGGCGTTGATTTTTTGTGCGCATTGCGGGCAATGTGAACCAGGCCACATTAAGTTAAATGGGCTATCGGTTTCGCTGGGCGTTATGGTGTCATTAGTCTCTATAGTGCTTGGTGAGGCTTGAGGTGTATTTTGTGATGTGTCGTTGATTTGATCTTGGTTTAAAAAAAATACTGCGTTGGCACGCCATTCACGCTGCAACATGATAGGCAGTCGATAAGCAACCACATTCAGAAAGCTGCCAACCAATAAGCCCAGTATCGTTACTGCACTGAATAGTAGCCAAGGCGTCGTGGCAAACAAGTCCAGGTTATTGGCAACAAAGGGCATGAGTGTTTAGACCACCGATCCCAATTGGAATATAGGTAAATACATCGCCGTGATTAATCCTCCAACCAATACGCCCAGCACCGACATAATCAACGGTTCCATTAAACTGGTGAGACCATCAACAGAGTTGTCGACTTCGGCTTCATAATACGAAGCAACCTTTTCGAGCATCGCGTCTAGTGCGCCGGACTCTTCACCGATCGCGACCATTTGTACTGCCATCGGGGGAAATACGCCGGTGGAACGCATTGAAAATTGTAATTGTTGGCCTGCCGAAACGTCTTCTTTGACCTTCAATACAGCTCGCCGATAAATAACATTACCGGTTGCATCAGCCACGGAATCTAGCGCTTCTACCAAAGGCACGCCGGCGGCAAAGGTGGTCGAGAGTGTACGGGCAAAGCGAGCGATGGTTGATTGATAAACAATGTTACCAACCACTGGTAGCTTTAAAAACATGATATCCATGCCATTTCGAAAAGCTTCAGAGCGGAGTTTGGCTTGTTTGAAAGCGAAGATTGCGCAAACAACACCAAAAATTAAACCTATCCAATAAGTCTGCATCCACTTAGAGAGGCCGATCACGAATAGCGTAAAAGCTGGTAAATCAGCACCAAAACCTTCGAACAAGTCTTGGAAAGTGGGGACTACTTTGACCAACAGAATGACAGTTACGATAAAAGCCACCGCCACCACAGCTGCAGGATATTTCATGGCTTTTTTAATTTTAGATTTTAATGCTTCGGATTTTTCTTTGTAGAGGGCAACACGATCCAACATGCTTTCTAACGAGCCAGACTGCTCCCCAGAGCTCACTAAGCTGCAAAACAAGTCATCGAAATATTTCGGGTGTTTGCGTAATGAATTACCGAGACTATTACCGGCTTCGACTTCGACCTTTATTTCCATTACCAGTTTGCGCATTGACAAGTTTTCTAAACCTTCGGCAACAATGTCAAACGATTGGACAAGCGGTACTCCAGCTTTCATCATGGTAGCCAATTGACGTGTAAATAAAGCAATGTCCATGGGCTTGATTTTTTTTTGGCCAGAGCCAAACAATGGCTTGGATTTTTTCTTAACCTTATTGGCAATCACCCCTTGTTTGCGTAGTTCGGCCTTGGCTAAGGCGACATTTATGCCGGTGATTTCGCCTTTGGTTTTGTTGCCTCGGCGATCGATACCTTCCCAGGCAAATATTTGTGATTTTGTTCCAGGTTTTTTGGCTTTTGATGACACCTTAGTTGTTGAATTGGATGTTTTGCTGCGAGCTGATGATGTTGTGGAGGTTGCCATGTTTAGTGTCCTGGTTTTAGTGCCCTGTCGTTACGCGATTGACTTCTTCCAGGCTAGTCATTCCTGCCTGGACTTTCAATAAGCCCGAGGCTCTTAGATCATTAAATCCTTCTTTACGACAAGCATCAGCAATTTCTATTGAGTTACCATCTTCCATAATAATACGAGCAATGGTATCCGTGATTTTGACAACTTCGTAAATACCAACCCTACCTTTATAGCCTTCTTGATTACATTTTTCGCAGCCTTTTGGGCCAAAGGGTATAAGATCCGCTGCAATTTCTTCGCTAAAACCAAATTCAACGAGGGCAGGTATTGGCACCTTAAGTTCTTTTTTACAATGATTGCACAAGCGTCTGGCAAGACGTTGCGCGATGATTAAACATACTGAGGTGGCAATATTAAATGAGGGTATGCCCATGTTGCGTAAACGCATTAGGGTTTCTGGCGCACTATTGGTGTGTAATGTCGATAACACCAAATGTCCGGTTTGCGCAGCTTTTACCGCGATCGAGGCGGTATCTAGATCGCGGATCTCGCCGACCATTACCACGTCGGGATCCTGGCGTAAGAAAGAGCGTAGTGCGGTACCAAAATCCAAGCCCACCTTAATGTTAACGTTGACTTGGTTGACGCCTTCCAAGTTGATTTCTACTGGATCTTCTGCGGTGGAAATATTGCGTTCACTGGTATTCAGTATGTTCAGCCCCGTATAAAGCGATACGGTTTTACCGCTACCAGTGGGGCCCGTGACTAAAATCATGCCTTGCGGTTTGTCCAGAGCATCTAAAAATAATTGTTTTTGGTCTTCTTCATAACCCAGCATATCGATACCCAGCTTGGCGCTCTCGGCATCGAGGATTCGTAATACGATTTTTTCGCCCCAAAGTGTTGGCAAGGTGTTCACACGAAAATCAATAGAGCGATTTTTCGAGAGTTTTAATTTAATACGTCCATCTTGTGGGACGCGACGTTCAGAAATGTCCATACTTGACATCACCTTTAAACGAGCTGAAATTTTGGCGGCAATCGAGCCTGGTGGGCGGGAAACCACTTTCAATATGCCATCTGCTCGAAAACGCACGCGGTAAATTTTTTCATAAGGCTCAAAATGAATATCGGATGCGCCAGCTCTGATGGCATCCATTAAAATTTTGTTTACAAATCGTACGATTGGGGCCTCGTCAGCCGCTTCGGCGTTGGCTTTTGTAACATTGTTGGCGAACTCATCCGCATCGCTGGTGTCCAGATTTTCGAACTCTTCGCCAGCTGTCAAACTGTTGTCATTGTTGTCGAGATATTTTTCAATAAACTGACTGAGTTTATCTTGCTCAACCACAATCGGTTCAGTGGTTAAACCGGTATTAAATTTAATGTCATCCAGCGCTTGCATGTTACTCGGGTCTGCAATGC
>JANNXD010000094.1:0-10664 GCA_031409375.1 Gammaproteobacteria bacterium
AGGTTTCATTCGCTGTTAATCAGTTAAACCTTCGTCCTAGAAAATCGCTTGCTTTTAAATCTCCTGCTGTTTTAATGCAGGATCAACTGGCGGCTTTCGCCGCTTAAACTGTTATGCACTTCGCGGTTGAATCTGCCTTAGGAAACTGTACGCTACCCTTGCATAAAAAAATCATCCGCGCTTCGCAAGCAATGGATCATCCCAGTCAGACAGCTGCATTGCAGCATATTAGAACCAAACCTTTTGTAGCCCAAACTTATCCCAACACCATTTTAAATGGCTTGATACACTGGATTCCGCCAGGCAGTTATAGCGTTCAATCCGATTATCAAGGCCATCTATCCACCACTGAATTGAGCGCAAGCATTGGCGTGTTTATGCATGACGCGCAACAACATAAAACCCTGCTGGCGCATATCAACACCGATGCACAAGCCCACAATCTAAGCAAAGTCTTACAACAAAATCGCTTCTCTGAAAGCAGTTCCGTACATTTAATTGGCGGTGACGCGTCAGCGGAATTGAATAACAGATTTCAAGTGTTAACCAATCTACTCATTGAACAGGGATATCACATCAAAGAAATCAACATTCGCACTAGTGGCGATGACCCTTCCAGCATCGCGATTGATTTAAACTCAGGTGAAATTAGCAACTCGCAAGCCTATAGCGTCTTGATGCCGGTATCGCTGTGGCAAAAATCATTAGCAACACGGCTTTCAGATGATCTTGTTGAATATTCATAAAAGAGGCCTAAGGTATGCTCATTTACAAGTACTTAAGTGTCAGCACCCTGTGAAACTCACGCCATTTAGGATGAAAGAAAGGAATTCATGATGCAATCGGTTTTTTTGTGGACCTTCCGCATCCTCATTGTTTTGTTGATTTTTTTTGCTCTGTTTATGAGCTATGCTGTTTGGTCTACGCGTTCGCAATTAATCATATCCGAAATTTCAGTTTCAGATAGTCAAAGAATTGATAAAATCCAAGACCTCCTCCTGAAGAATATAAGTACTGTGTACGCAAACACAAACGTTGGCGGCTCAACTATAGTGAGCACTTTGACTGTGAAGCAAATTGCAACTTTACCTACCACAATCGCAGATCCGCACTTTCTAGAGGAAAGGCACACTAATGGCTTCGCCTCTTCAAGTTGCCGATATTTCTACGCGTTTAAGGTGCCGCAAGAAGCCCTGAGTAAATGGACCGCATTGTTTGTAGGCTTAAATTCAAACGCAACATATGAAGCTCCTTTAAACGAAAAAGATTGGTGGCTGACTTCAGATGAATTCAATGGCCTTACTTTTTACGAAGCGCTTAGGTTAACTGGCTATTCGAATGGTTGGATTGGTGTTAATCCAATAACAGGGGAAATATTCGCATTTGCAAGCTGCAATTAAAAGCATTTGCCCCCTTCGGCCTTCGCTGGTTAAACTCGCGACACGAAATTCCGTTAAAAAATTTCAGGGAGTCAGCAAGTGTCGCACACATGGGATTTGGTTAATCAACTCAAACATCATTTACAACAACAAATCATCGGTCAAGAATTGTTGGTCAATCGCTTATTGATTGCCCTGCTGGCGGATGGTCATCTATTGGTAGAAGGTGCACCGGGCCTCGCCAAAACCCGTGCAATTAAAGCGCTCGCCACGGGCATTGATACCTCGTTTCATCGCATTCAATTTACACCGGATCTATTGCCTGCTGATATCACCGGCACAGAGATCTATCGTCCTGAGCAGGGCAATTTTGAGTTTCAAGCTGGGCCCATTTTTCATAATTTAATTCTCGCCGATGAAATTAATCGCGCACCGGCGAAAGTGCAATCGGCTTTATTAGAAGCCATGGCCGAACGCCAAGTGAGCATCGGCGCCATTACCCATGCTTTACCTGAATTATTTTTGGTCATGGCCACGCAAAACCCCATTGAACAAGAAGGCACCTATCCATTACCCGAAGCCCAGCTGGATCGTTTTTTATTACACGTGCAAATCAGTTATCCAAACATACAAGATGAACAAAAAATCTTGCAGCTTGCGCGTCAAGAAGCCAAAGCCACCCAGAGCAAACGTTTACCACCGATTGCTCCCGAGGCTATATTTGCCGCACGCCAACAAATTTTAAATTTGGATATGGTACCGGCGGTCGAAACCTATTTACTGCACATTATTATGGCGACGCGTGATCCCAGTGTTTATGACCAGCGATTGGCCAAAGTGGTGCAATATGGTGCGAGTCCGCGTGCGACCATTGCCCTGGATCGCAGTGCCCGTGCGCATGCATGGCTAGCCGGTCGCGGTTATGTTACGCCCGATGACATTCAAGCCGTGGCTTTTGATGTCCTGCGTCATCGCTTGTGTTTAACTTTTGAAGCCGAAAGCCAAGGCATGACCACGCAACAAGTGATCGCGCAACTCCTCGCAGTGGTTACTGCGCCATGAGTGTGCTTGCACAAGCCAGCGCCATACCCGGTGTCACCGTTGATTTTGCCTCACTCGCGCAAGTACGTCTGTGGTGCCAACGGCGTGCGCGTCGACATCGTGGGCAACAATCCATGGCGGGCAATTTTTTTTCCCGCTACAAGGGGCGAGGCATGGACTTCGCGGAAGTGCGCGCGTATCAAGCCGGTGATGATATTCGCAGCATCGATTGGCGCGTCACCGCACGCACCGGCAAAGCCCACACTAAATTGTTTCATCAAGAACGCGAACGACCACTGTGGTTGTGGGTCGATCAACGCCCTTCGATGTACTTTGGTAGCCGTGAATGTTTTAAATCAGTGCTCGCCTGTCAACTCGCCGCTTTTTACGCCTGGCAAGCCTTAGCACTTGGCGACAAAATTGGCAGTGTTGTTTTTAACGAGGTAGATCAACGCTTGCATCGCCCGGTTGGCCAACAACGCAGCTTACAAGCTTTATTCGCGAATTTAATTGACTATAATCAGCGCCTGTTGCAATCGCCGCTGCCAAGCAATAACACGAACACCCGCAACAACTTAACCACCGCGCTACAGGGCTTGCTGCACAATTTGCACAAACAAAGTTTTGTGGTGCTGATCAGTGATTTTAGCGATTGGGATGCCACCAGTGCCGCCCTGATGCAAACGATTGCGAGCCGCACTCATTTAATTTGTCATTTTATTGCCGATCCGCTGGAGCAACATTTACCAACCAAAGCGCATGGCTGGATCACCCAAGGCTCAGAGTATTTATCACTCACGAACCTTAGCAAACATGAGCATCAAGCTTTTTCCGAACAGTACTTACAAAGGCAGCACGCGGTACAACAAAGCTTACGTGGCAGCACCAGCAGTTTTTTACCCTGCTTGACCAGCACGCCGATCGAACAATGGTCTCGGCAACTATTGTCATGAACGATATTTCAATGAACTGTATTTCATGAACAGTACCTCTGTCGATACGCACAATCTCAGCAATAACCGCATTGGTCTGGTGGAATGGCCCGGTCAACTCGACCTCACCTATACCAACAATCCCGGATTTTCAGCGGTGCGTAGCCGCGTTCTGTCGTTGTTATTGCAATGTGGTGTCGATGGCAAACGTTTGTTACCCATTCCATTTGTTCCTACCCTGGTTGGCAACCCCATCAATCAACTCGGCGAACTGTGGCAAATCCTCGAAAAATGTTTAGCAACGCGCATTATTTTTCCGATGGATTTTACACAGCTCACTGAAGCGACTGCCATGTTAAAAATCCTGCATCATCAAGCCATGGCCAGACATACCATCGTGACTTGCGCAGATGTATATCCACTGCAACATCAACGCTCGCCCGCTGCATTTACCTTGGGTGCGGCCACCGCCTATGTCCGCTTAATTAATCAGCAAGGAGTATTCTCCGTCACACGAACCCGCTTAAACCAACAATACCAACAACAAGCTCATGCGCTACAGTTCATCACGCTGGGTGGCACGGTGGATAAAGATCCCTTATTAGCGGCTCCACATGTTGGGCCTTCAGTTATTGAACCTATTTTGCAAGCCGCACAATTCACCGCACCTTGGCAGCATTATGAAATATGCCGCAAAGACAGCAACGATATTAATAGCCTAGATTTGGAATCCACATTGATCGCCTTAAAAGATCACTGTGAGCAATTCACCAGCCCGGTGATTATCACCTGTGGCACCGATCGCATGACCGACATTGCCCGCACTTTACAGCCACCCCTACAATCAGCAATAACAAACTTACAACAGACTATTATTTTCACCGGTGCCATCACCCCTTACTGGATGAAAAACACAAAACTCGAAGATGCCGTTTTTAATGTCGGTTTTGCCATGCAAGCCGCTCTACTCCTCAAGCCCGGCATTTATATTGCGATGCACGGCGAAGTTTTCACCTTAGATCATGTCAACAAAGATTCGCAACAACAAAGGTTTGTGACTTATTGACAATGCTTGTACCTGTAGAGACAAGGAATGCCTTGTCTCTACTCAACCACAAGCTGGTATGATTCCGGCTGAAAATTTCTGGCCATATTGGAAAACCCATGTCTGACAAGGAAGCCACCGCCCGCATCAAAATCAACAAGCTACTTGAAACCGCTGGTTGGCGTTTTTTAAAGACGTTAATCAACCTGCGAATATTCGCCTTGAACCTGGGGTGAGCATTCAATCAACCGATCTGGATGCGCTTGGCAATAACTTTGAAAAAATCACCAAAGGCTTCGTTGATTTTCTATTGCTCGACGCCAAAGGTTTTCCGCTATTGGTACTGTCAGATACAGACCGCCGATATTTGGAATTAGTCATGCGAACTAAAAAGCAACACCTAAATGACATTGCTCCACAGGCCGCGCAAAAGAACATCCACATCGAAGTTCTGAAGACAGTCGAAATTCCTCTCCCACCCCTCACCACACAACAGTCCATCGTCGCCGAAATCGAAGCCGAACAAGCACTGGTTAACGCCAACCGTGAACTGATTATTCGCTTTGAGAAAAAAAATTCAGGATACGCTGGGGAGGGTTTGGGGTGAAGACGAACTGCGCCAAGCAGGGGTGTAAAACGTGGTTACAGCGCCCAACTTTACAAGTGAACTTGAAGCTAAAGTTGCTCAACAACTCAAATCGCAGCGGGTCGGTTATTTGCTCGGAGCCGGTTCCTCATATCTTAACGGTAACGGTTACCCACTCACTTTTGAACTGTGGGGACTGATAAAAAATTCAATTACCGACACTTTGAAACGAAATGATGTATTTCTTATCACATTTGAAAAACGATAATTCCGATTTTTTTATTAAAAACAATAGGTTGCTATCACATGACAAAACATTGGATCAGCCGGGCGGCAGAGTTATTCCAAGCCAGCCGGGAGCCCGTGCCGCATGAAATTAACGAATTAGACTGGAAAGTCGAGTTGTCAGTTAACAAAGAGCGACTGATTGAACATCTGATCGCTTTTGCCAATCATCCGCAGGGTGGTTATCTGATTTTTGGCCTAGCCGACCACGGCGCCAAACTGGTTGGTATTGATCAAACACAAGTTCAGTAAATTATTACGCAATTAACCAATCTTGGTCGAGATGCGATTGAGCCGCCGTTGGTGCTGGATCATGCCGTGGTTGAAATAGATGAAATACCGCTGTTATTTGTTCATATTGCCGAGCATACCAATAAGCCCGTGCATCGACGCGGCAAGAGCATAGAAGAAACATGGTTGCGCTCTGGCGGCAGCACCAGAAAAGCATCACGCACGGAAATTGGCGCTCTCATGCTACATAGCCATGCGCCACGTTGGGAAGAATTAAGAGCATCTTCGCTTTTATCCGCCGACGAGGTACTCACCCGCTTGGACTTGAGTGCCGTTGTCAAATTACTTCAACGACCAATGCCTGAAAATTCTACCGAGTTAATGCAATGGTTGTGCAGTGAAAAAATGATTACTCCCGATGGCAATGGTTATTACATCACCAACTTGGGTGGTATCGCTGCGGCTCACGAGCTTGATCAATTTGACACGCTGAGACGCAAGCAAATTCGCGTCATTCGTTATCGAGGCACCAATAAGGTTGAAACGATCAACGAACAACTTGGGCATAAAGGATATGCGGTTGGTTTTGAGGGACTAATTACCTTTCTCAAGCGCATGCTGCCGCATTCAAAGGTGATACAACAATCATTACGCGAACAGGTAAATGTCTATCCAGAAATTGCCTTACGTGAGTTGATCGCCAATATGCTAATACATCAGGATTTCACCATAACTGGAGCAGGGCCCACAATAGAGGTATTTGACGATAGGATTAGTTTTACCAATCCTGGAACTTTGCTTGCCAATAAGCGTATCGACCGATTGATCGGTACCACGCCTGAATCTAGAAATGAATTGTTGGCTTCAAAATTCCGGCTTTATCGTATTTGTGAAGAGCGCGGTACCGGTTTCCAAAAGGTTGTCGCCGCTGTGGAGTTATTTGGTTTACCGCCCGTTTTATTTACCTCGCTGGAAAATGCTTTTCAGGTCACCATTTATGCACCAAGAAAATTTGCGGACATGCCACAGAGTGAGCGCATTGAAGCCTGCTACCAACATGCCGTATTGCAATACTATTCAAGCCAAACATTAACCAACACTACCCTACGCACCCGCTTCAAAGTAAACGAACTCCAGCGTAACCAAATAACTAATTTGATTAGTGAGGCCGTCGATGCTGGGCGGATCAAGCGTAAAGATACTTAGACGGGTAATAAATTTGCCGAGTACGTGCCTTATTGGGCTTAAATTTTTTGAACTACGATTTTCCATGGAGGCTGGCACCCCAAAAATCATTTGCCATACCAAATACAGGATCCCTCATGAAAGACATCACCCCAAAACCCACCAAAAAACCAAGTGGCTGGAGCGCGGTTCGTCAGCGGATTTCAACCTGGGATCAAGCCCTACTGGTCACACTGGTGAAAGATCTCTATGACGCATCGGCCAGCAATAAAGATTTCATCAATGCCCGCTGTCATGTCGAGGGCAGCAATGGCAACATATTGGAAAGCTATCGTCACAAAATCGTTAAGCAGTTTTTTCCCAAACGCGGAGAACCGAAACTTAAGCTAGCCGAAGCGCGTAAAGCCATTCACGATTACCGCAAGGCCACTGGCAATATCGCAGGCACAGCGGAACTGATGATGACTTATGTGGAAAACGGCGCACAATTCACAGCCGAATATGGCGACATAGACGAACGTTTTTATAACAGTATTGAATCCGTATTGAGTGAACTGGCAGCGCTACTGCGTAGTGATCGCGACTTATATTTATCATTTCAAGTACGTTTGGCCGTGGTGAAACATCTAACTCGTGACATCGGCTGGGGCTTTCACGATTTTATCGTCGAGGTGGTTGATTAACTTGAGCTCGATTGCTTTGTATGAAAAACCCTGTTTTTTCGGACTTAAATCATGTTGTGTATGGTGCGTCGGACGCTAATTTTCCTGGATAAAATGAAATAACAAGTATTTGGCTAAATTAGCGGAAATAAGGGTATTACAAAAACACAAACTGGCGAAAGACAATTACTACCTTAACCTTGAACTGTACAACTTGCTCTATGGTGCCGGTGAGCGAATGCGCGGCGGTCAACATGAGTAAATATCATTACTTTTTTAACATGAGCGGCTTGATATGGTAAGAAAATCGAATTTCTTTAACATGACATCCCCCTCATGCGTACAAAAAGCCGATTTCGCTAACATGACAACAAGCTCATGTGTACAAAACCGCGGTTTCGTGAACATGCAGGAAGGGGTGGCATGGAAGTGAAACCCAGCTACAAACAGACCGAGGTCGGTGTCATCCCGCAGGAGTGTAATCAGCACACGGCATAATATTGCGATAGCTGAAAAAACTTTTTACTTGGATAATGTCAACACAGATCAATAGCAACTGATTACTTACCAACTCACGGAGAAAAAACGATGCAGTTACTCGGTTCCATTACCTCGCCCTTTGTTCGCCGTATTCGCATGCTGCTGGCTAAGCAGAATCGGGAATATGAATTTGTCGCCATTAATGTTTATGAGCCAGCCGATCAGCAACGTCTCGCTAAATACAGTCCGGCGATGCGTGTACCCGTGCTGGTGGATGGCGATCAAGCGATCTGGGATTCGGCGTTAATCTGCGAACACCTCAATGATCGCGCTGAAGATCTGGCGACAAAAAAAATTCTCGTGTTAATCAATGAAGCCAATGATGCCGGGGTAACGTTATTTCAATTTCAAAAATTTGGTATGGGTCACGATTCAACCTATGCGCAGCACTGCCAACGACGCTTGCAAACGATTTTGACTTATCTCGATCAACATCCGCTCTTGCAACAGCAAAACATCCACGACTGGCAAACGCCGCAAATGTGGTTATACGCTATGCTGGATTGGCTGAAATTTCGCGAAGTGATTGATTGGCAAGCACACCATCCACAACTGGTGAAGTTTTATCAGCAACACGCCAATAGAGCCGAAGTATTAACCACGAATCCCCGGCCATAAACACAATTGCGCAATCGGTAAAACATTCGGCAC
This sequence comes from Gammaproteobacteria bacterium, assembly GCA_031409375.1. Classification (GTDB taxonomy): domain Bacteria; phylum Pseudomonadota; class Gammaproteobacteria; order Pseudomonadales; family JANQJO01; genus JANNXD01. The sequence goes on from JANNXD010000094.1 coordinate 8,538, forward strand.
GCTTCATAAAAGACAATGACAACGGCAGTTTTATGAAAAAATGGCTATTGGGTTTACTGATCATCGGCGCTGGGGTTGGTTTTTATGCTCAGCCCTGGAAAACATCCACATCACCGGTTAAAACGGCCGATAAAAATCGTCCGCCCCAAGCGGTGATGGTGATGCCCGCCTATGCCACGCCACTGCAAGACAGTATTGAAGCGCTGGGCAATGCCATGGCCAATGAATCGGTGGATATCACCCCGCCAACCACAGCCACCATTACTGGGATTCACTTCAAAGACGGCCAAAGCGTTAAACAGGATGATGTGCTGGTGGTATTTAAACAACAACAAGAGCAAGCCGAACTGGCCGCCACGCACGCGCAAGTGAAAGTGCATCAATCTGAACTCACTCGATTACAAAATTTATTGCAGCATCAAGCCGCCTCACAACGCGAGGTGGATGAGCGTGTCGCCGCGTTAGAAACCGCCAAACAAAGTCGGCAACAAATTCAAGCCCGACTGGATGATTTAACTCTGCGAGCGCCCTTTTCTGGCGTGCTCGGCTTGCGGCAGTTCAGCGTTGGCGCCCGAGTGAGTCCGGGACAAGTGATTACGCATTTGGATGATCTCCAGCAGATGAAAGTCAATTTCACGCTACCCTCAGCTCAACTCATGCATGTCAAATCCGGTACAGTTTTTACCGCGAGCAGCAACTTGCTCGGTGCACAGATTTTTACGGGCAAGGTCACCGCCATCGACAGCCGGATTGATGTCAGCAGTGGCAGTTTTATGGTGCGCGGCATCATTCAGAACCCGCAGCAAATACTAAAACCCGGCTTGCTGTTGCGCATCACGCTGCAACAACCGGCGCGGCATGCCATCATTGTCGCCGAAGAAGCGGTGATTCAACGGCAACAAAACCATTTTGTTTTTGTGGTGCAGGACGACAATCGTGTTGCCCAAAAAAACCTGGTGATTGGCACTCGCCAACCGGGACTGATTGAAGTGCTTGACGGATTGAATCTGGGTGATCGCGTAATTGTGCGCGGCATGGGGGCGGTGAAAGTTGGCGATCAGGTGAGCATCCAGCAACAAATCACCCAGCTGAGCGAACTCAATTCATCGCCCGAAAACATCAGGGATCAGAACAATCCCTCACCGCATCCCCTCTAAGCGATAAGGGCAGAGCCTCATGTGGTTATCCGATACTGCTGTCAAACGTCCCATCTTGGCTGCCGTCATTAACCTTCTGCTGATTATTTTCGGCTTGGTCGCGTTTTATCAACTGCCATTGCGCGAATACCCGGATATTGATCCGCCGGTGGTCACCATCAATACCAATTATCCGGGTGCAGCGGCGAATGTGGTCGAATCCCGGATTACGCAAATCATCGAAGATCGGCTGGCCGGGCTGGAAGGCTTAAATGCCTTAACATCCAGCAGCCAAGATGGTGTATCGCGCATCACCTTGCAGTTTGATATCGGGCGCAACATTGATGATGCGACCAACGATATTCGCGATCAAATTTCATCAATCGCGGCCAGCTTACCCGATGAAGCCGATGCACCGGAGATTCAAAAAAGTAATGCCGATGATCAAGTGATCTTATGGCTGAATCTGCAAGTCGCCGACATGAGCCTGCTGGACATCACGGATTATGCTGAGCGTTATTTACAAAATGAATTCTCCGTCATTGATGGCGTATCACGCGTGCGCATCGGTGGTGGTCAACAAAAAGCGCTGCGCATTTGGTTGGATCGGCAAGCGTTAGCGCAACGACAACTCACCGCCAGCGATATTGAACAAGCGCTGCGCAATGAAAATCTCGAACTGCCAGCTGGCACCATTGAATCCAGCATGCGAGATTTCACCGTTAAATTACAACGGCAATATCAAACACCGGCAGACTTTCAGAGGCTAGTGTTAAAACAAAGCAGCAACGGTTATTTGGTGCGCTTGGGCGATGTGGCGCGTGTCGAAATCGCGGCGACGGAAATTCGCAGCAGCTTACGCATCAATGGTGTCGGGCTGGTGGGCATCGGCATTGTGAAACAATCCAAAGGCAATACCTTAGCGGTTGCCAAAGCCGTCAAAGCAAAAGCCGCTGCCCTCAACACCACCCTGCCGAAAAATATGAGCATC
>JANNXD010000095.1:0-15569 GCA_031409375.1 Gammaproteobacteria bacterium
ATCTGGCATCTTTGTTCGTAGGTCAGTTGTTGGTAGGTTCTCATCTCATAGTCTCTTGTCGGAGAAAAATCGATCAGACTACTGGCTTCTGACCTTCTTTTCTACTCTGCAAAAGCTATGCACTTCATTCTTGAATCTAAGTAATCAATTTTATTGGCCTTTCCATTGTTTAGTAATTTGTGCAATACGCTCACCAAATAACTTCGCAGTTTGTAGGTCCCCCGGGAGTGGCCCTTCCTCTGGGCTGGCATCTGAAGGTGACTGCGCCATTAGACCTGAAAATGAAGCCAGATAGTTAATGTCGTTACGAGTAGCGTCTTTTTTATTGGAGGGCAACATACCAGTACCGACCCAAATCATGCTGTGTTGCATGGCGAGCGTAAAAAGATAATGCAGTGTGGAAAGTTTATCGCCGTTCATAGATGCTGAATTCGTAAAACCAGCGGCAATTTTGTTTTTCCAAACTTGCCCAAACCAAGGTTTACTGGAAGCATCAGCAAATTTTTTAAATTGCCAAGAGACGCTGCCCATGTAAGTTGGTGAGCCGAACGCAATGGCATCGGCTTTCGCTAAGGTTTCCCATTCGCTGTCTTGTAAGTTACCTTCTGCATTAATCGTGATAATTTTTGCTTGCACACCAGTACTTTCGATACCGGCATGTACAGCTTCCGCTTGTTTTTTGGTGTGGCCATAACCACTGTGATAAATCGTCACTACACTTACCATAAATCACTCCATTTTCAGTTAATGAAACCATTTCGAAAATAAAAAAACCGGTAAATAAATTGAAAAAGAATTGTTATAAATGCAGCAAGTCATTAAAGACGAACGCTGATTTTAACTTGTTTTTCTCGATCAAGCTTACAGACTTCGTACTGTTGTTGCATCATCCAGTCTGCGGATTTCTGCATTAAATCTGCTAGTGGTTGAGATGAGTCGATGGGTTGACCAATGTGAACTTCAATGGTGCCGGGAAATTTGCAGAATTTTTTGGAGGGCCAATATTCACCGGCATTATGGGCGATGGGTAATAAAGGGACTTTTGCTGTCTGTGCAAGAACAAACGCGCCTTTAGCTAAACTTGAAGATTCTCCAGGTTGGATACGGGTTCCTTCTGGAAAAAGCATAATCGATAAGCCTTCATTTAAACGTTGCGTTCCTTGTTCGCAAATTTGAGCAAGCGCTGCTTTTTTTTGGCTGCGATCAATCATAATTGGTTGCATGCTTTGCATGGCGGCACCGAAAATAGGGAGTTTAGTAAGTTCAATTTTTAATACAGTGACGACTGGTGCAAAAAAATAATGCAAAAAAAATGTTTCCCACGGACTTTGATGTTTGCTGATCAGTACAAAAGGTGTTTGTGGAATATTCGCCTCGCCAACCAAACGAAATTTTACACCGCAGCAGAACCAAACCCAGAATATGGCAAAGCGGGTCCATAGATTAATGAAATCAAAACAACGTCGGTGAGTTAAAAAACGACTAAAAATTATAATTGGAATCCCGATTATAATTGTTGCCAAACCATAACCTAAATAGAACCAACTGGCTCTAATCATTAAACGGAATTGATTGAGCATGTTTTACCCCAACAAGTTATTGGTAAAATCGAGAAGATTTGTAAATACTTGAGTATTGGCCGGTATTGTTTTTCTAAGCGTATGATTACCATTACCCGTTTTTACTAATACGGGTTGGCACCCGAAGCTTTCTGCGGCTTGTAAATCGCGTAATGAGTCGCCAACAAACGGTACTGCTGTTAAATCTAAACCAGTATCGGATACCAATTGTCGCAATAACCCTGTTTTTGGTTTACGACAATCGCAATTAATATCTGGTGTGTGTTGGCAAAAATAAATATGTTCGACTGATGCTTGATGAGTATTTAATAATGCTGAAAATTTAGCATGCATTAAGTGTAGAGTTTCTAAAGAAAAGTAACCGCGCGCTAAACCCGATTGGTTGGTAATAACAAAAATTCGATAACCGTCATGATACAGGCGAGCAATGGCTTCTATGCTACCCGTGATAGGTTGCCATTCATCAACTGTGCGAACATAGTCGTCACTGTCGTTGTTAATCACACCATCACGGTCTAGCAATACAACTTTGGCAACCATATTTTTATTCGATGACCAAGTAAGATAAGTCGGCGATTTTCAAAAACTCATTTCGAAGTAATTTTAGTAAAGCTAAGCGATTATTTTTTAGATTAATATCATCCGCCATGATGTGTACTTGCTCGAAAAATTCATCTACCGGTTGGCGTAGCTTGCTTAATAAAACAATGGCTTGACTGTAATCTTGATTATGCAGTGTTTTATCAAGTTGCGACTTGGTATCGATGAGGGCTTGATATAAGTTCTTCTCGGCAGAAATTTCAAAAAATTGCGTATTGATGGCGGGCTGTGTATCAAGCGAAAGTTTTTTTAATAAATTGTTGACGCGCTTGTTGGCGTTACTTAAGGATTGCAAGTCAGCAGACTGAAAATTTTGATGAAGGTTGGTGATGCGTTGATTTAAGTCATAAATATTGCTGTTAGAAGGCAGTGCATAAACGGCTTGAAAAATACGACTATCGATATCATGACGTTGATTGCAGTAATTTTCCAAGCGACCGCGAATAAATAACCATACTTGTTCTGAAAGTTGATTGACATTAATAGTAGGCAGTATAGTACTAAGAGAAGTAGCAGCTTGCTGTAATAGAGGCAGTAGCGATATATCACGTACGGAATTAATAAGCGTGGTTTCATTTAAAATGCGAATGCACCCAACTGCGGCTCTTCTAAGAGCAAAGGGATCTTTATCGCCTGAGGGTATCAAGCCAACAGCAAAAATACTCACTATAGTATCAAGCTTATCTGCTAAGGCAATCACTTTGCCTTGATCAAAAAATGGAATAGGGCTGTCAATTTGTGTGGGTAAATAGTGTTCTTGTATGCCTAATGAGACTTTAATATCTTCATTATACAATTTAGCGTAATAGCCACCCATAATGCCTTGTAATTCAGGCATTTCTTGCACCATTTGTGTTGCTAAATCTGCTTTACACAAAAATGCAGCGCGTTTAGTAAGCGCGATATCAGCTCCATCCATGCCAAAATAAACTGCAATTTTTTCACTGATTGCTTGTACACGTAATACCTTATCGTAAACACTCCCTAGTTTATTTTGAAAGATTAGCAATTTTAATAATTCGTTATAGTGCTCTAATGGATGCTGCTGATCTTGTTTGAAAAAAAACTCAGCATCACTAAACCTTGGACGAATAACTTTTTCATTACCTTTGATTATTTCAGATGAATTTATAACTTCTAGATTACTGACAATTAAAAACTGCGGCTTTAATGCAAGGTTTTCATCAATTAAAGCAAAATATTTTTGATTATCATTCATGGTTTGAATTAAAGCTTCATTTGGAATTTGTAAAAATCGATTCTCAAATTCTCCAGCTAAGATAACTGGCCATTCTACGAGTGCAGTAACCTCTTCAATTAATAAAATGAAATTAGGGTGTAATTCCGCAGATAAGCTTTTAGCATGCGCTTCTAATTTATCAATGATGTAGTTTTTTCGAGTTTCAAAATTCGCTATCACATATCCCTGATGATTGAGGGAATCGGCATAAGCTTGTGGATGTTGAATCGAGATGGCTTGTGGGGCATGCACGCGATGACCATAGGTTAAGCGATCACTGCGGCAACCAAATAATGACATTTCGACAACATCATTACCGTATAACGCTAACACCCATTTCACCGGGCGAATAAAACTTTCCGTGCGAGTGCCCCAGCGCATACGTTTGGCGATTGGTAGTTGTTGCAACGCTGTAGTGATTAATTCAGGTAATAACGATACCGTTGATTTTCCTGGTAGATGCGAGTCATAAATTAGCCAACTTCCTTTGTCGGTTTCGAGTTTACCAAGTGCATTAATATTGACGCCACAGGATTTAGCAAAACCAAGCGCAGCGGGCGTAGGTTCGCCTGCTGCGTTAAAGGCTGCGGATAGAGCAGGCCCTCGTTTTTGTAGATTTTGATCGGGTTGTTGTTCGGCAAGATTAGAAATCAAAAGTGCTAAACGCCGTGGTGTGGCGAATGGTTTAATTGTTTGGTAACTAATTTGATATTGGGTCAGTTGTTTGCCCAATAGGTCAGCAAAAGCTGTGCTTAAGGCGAGTAATGATTTTGGGGGTAACTCTTCACAACCTAATTCAATTAAAAAATCTTGGGCTATCATGCGGTTGGCTCCGCTGGTGCAAATCGTTCAAGAAAGGTTTTTTTAATTTCATCCGGCGCTAAGGGAAAATTAGCCGCAAACCGACTTTGGTAGTAACGCTCAGCGACTTGACGGGACAACTGACGCACACGCAAAATATAACGTTGGCGTTCAGTAACCGATACCGCGTGACGGGCATCTAATAAATTAAACGTATGCGATGCTTTTAAAACTTGCTCATAAGCAGGGAGTGGTAATTGTGCGTTGAGTAATTGAGTGCAGGTCATTTCACAATGATCGAATTGTTGCCGTAGCCAGTCTATTGGCGCATGTTCAAAATTATAAGTTGATTGTTCAATTTCATTTTGTAAAAAAACATCGCCATAGGTAACTTCACCTTCAGGTGATTGTGACCACACCAGATCATATACGCGATCAACGTGCTGCAAATACATGGCGAGACGTTCTAAGCCATAGGTAATTTCCCCGGTAACGGGAAAACATTCTAAACCGCCGACTTGTTGAAAATAGGTAAACTGGGTAACTTCCATGCCGTCTAGCCATACTTCCCAGCCTAAACCCCAGGCACCTAAGGTGGGTGATTCCCAGTTGTCTTCCACAAAACGAATATCGTGTTGCGTAGTGTCAATGCCTAAAGTGCGTAGTGACTCTAAATACAAGTCTTGAATATTATCTGGGGAGGGTTTGAGCACGACTTGAAATTGATAATAGTGTTGTAAGCGATTGGGATTTTGGCCGTAACGACCATCCGTCGGCCGGCGACTTGGTTGTACATAAGCACAGCGCCAATATTCAGGACCAATGGCCCGCAGAAAAGTCGCGGGGTGAAATGTACCTGCACCGACTTCCATATCCAAAGGTTGAATCAAGGTGCAGTACTGCGACACCCAAAAATTTTGTAGGCTCAGGATCATGTCCTGAAAGTTGTACTTCGTGGGTATTGATGGAGCCATGATGGGTGCCTGCAAAAAACTGTCTGTCCAAAACAATTAATAAAAGGGCAAGGGTAGCTGATTTAACTGTAAAAAGCAGCGGTAACGGATGCGTAACTTAAAAAGTTCACGATGTTTTTTGCAGAAAGCCATCAGTAATTACCACGATTTATTGCATCGTATTGAGAGTAGGGTGATTATGCGCAGTATTCTCTCCGTCTTTGGCAAACCCGATAAAATTCTCATTTAACGATTTAATTATTGAAGCTGCCAATCTAGGTTTGTCACTTTTTAGGCAACGTACAAGCTCATGAAAATGCTCTGAGATAATCCGATTGTATTTCTTGATCTTGTCCCCAGGAATATCGAATTTACTGTAAAGTGCATTTTTTTCAGATTCAAATTGATTTTCAATCACGCCTAAGCTTTGTGTATTTAATCCATTGGCGGCTTTATAAACCTTGGCCAATTCCTGGGAATATTTTCTGATCAAAGCTTTTGTTTCTACTAAAGCTAATTCGAATTGACACTCTACTGATGTTGAAATAGATGGCTCATTATCCAGTTTAGTCTTTACACTGGGTCTGCTTGACTCGCTCATTTCTGTCGATGACAGTGCAGAGAATTTACGGGAGCTCTTGGGTACAAGACGCATGCAGCCTCCTGTTGAGACATCGCCCAATGTGGGCATACCAAGCTTTCTGGGAATGCTGGGCTCAACTTTCTCTGTTCTTTTTGGCGTTGAAATGTTTGAAAGCGGTAAACCGAGATCTTCTTTATTAGATCCAGCTGGGGATTCGAAAGCATTGTCCAAATATTGTGGTAACCAATGGGTGGTCTGGCTAGTTGGTGTACGTTGCATAATGCTTCTCTTGTTATTGATCGGTTGTATTTTTATTAATTGAATAAATGAAGCTGCGAAATTCGATTGTGATAAATTGATTACCTGAACTGGAGTAATACGAATTAATGCACGATGGAGGCATATTATAGTGATACAAGTATAGGAAATGTGGGTTGCAGGTGTGGCATGGTCTACATTGTATTAAAAACTGGATATGTTGATGCGTTGGAAAAGCATCGTCCTAATTTGTAACTAATAAGAAGAGGAGATAACTGGCACTTGTCACAATAACCGTGAAGGTTAAGGTCATGCCGATAAACTGTTCATTTAGGTTAATTTGAATGGGGTATAGCACATCAACCTTGATTAGTTTTGTTATTCTCCATCACCCCATCTCATTAAACGCCGCGATTCCTTCAATTTCAATCAGCGATCCACGCGGTAGTGCCGCAACACCCACAGCGGCACGAGCTGGGTAGGGTTTTTGGCAGTATTCGCTCATGATGTCGTTGACGCGGGCGAAGTGGGTGAGGTCAGTGAGATAAATGGTGAGTTTGACGAGGTGTTGAAAATCAGCATTAGCGGCTTGCAGGACGGCGTGGAGATTTTTGAAAACTTGGTGGATTTGCGCATCAATTTCTGTGCTGACCAATGTTTGGTTGATGGGCTCGAGCGGGATTTGTCCGGATAAAAATAGGAGGTCCCCGATTTTGATAGCTTGCGAATAGGTACCGATGGCGCGTGGCGCGGCGTCAGTATGAATAACGGTTTTGTTTGACATAGTTTATTGGCCTTTTAAGCGCGTGATTTTAGAAATGGAATGGTTCGCACGCAGTCTTCTGAGAATGCGTGCTAGATGAACGCGATTCTGAACGGCGAGACTTAAGTGTACCACACTGATTTGCGCGTCTTTTTCGACCATGTTAATGGTTTCAATATTGGCGTCGCAGTTTGCTATGGCATTGGCGAGAGTTGCCAGTACGCCGCGTTGATTGAGCATTTCGATGCGCAAACTGGTCGAAAACTCACCGCGAACTTTGTCGTGCCAGCGCACTGCTAAGCATTTTTCTGGGCTTTGCTCCAGCTCGCGTACCAAATTTCGACAACTGTCTACATGCACGACCATGCCGCGCCCTGGACTTATGAAGCCCATAATGGAGTCGCCGGGAATGGGCTGGCAGCATTTGGCAAAATGCAGCACCATGCTTTCGGCGCCTTGGATCAATAAGGGTTTAACGGGTCGCTTGGTGTCACTACTGGTTTTATGCGTTAAGGTTTCAGTAACGGCAGCGGCGATTCGTTGGCCCAAGCCAATATCTTGGAGAACGGCGCTAAAATCAGGGGCATTTAGATCGGCCGCAGCTTGCGCAAGTTGTAGCTCACTAAAGGTGTCGAGTTTTAAGCGGTATTGCTGCAAAGCTTTATTGAGGAGGCGTTTGCCTAGGCGCACGGATTCGGCTTGATGCTGGGTTTTTAGAAAGTGTTTGATTTTGGCGCGCGCTTTACCTGAGATGATAAAACTCAGCCAGGCGGGATTCGGCGTGGCGCTAGCCGAGGTGATGATCTCAACGGTTTGACCGCTTTCCAAGGGTGTGCTCAGTGGCGCTAAGCGTTGATCAATTCTCGCGGCCACGCAGTGCTGCCCAATATCGGTATGTACAGCAAAAGCAAAATCAACTGGGGTTGCGCCGCGTGGCAGTTCAAAAATCTGTCCCTTCGGTGAGAAGATGTAAACTTCATCCGGAAATAAATCGATCTTAACGTTTTCGATAAACTCTAACGAGTTGCCCGCATTGTTTTGCAGTTCGATTAAACCGCGAAGCCAGTTTTGCGCGGTGATTTTGGCTTCTTCGTTAGAATCAGAAGGCGATTTATAGTGCCAGTGTGCAGCAATCCCGTTGTTGGCCATGGCTTCCATGGCTTCGGTACGAATTTGAATTTCAATCGGCACCCCGTTTGGACCTTTCAACGTGGTGTGGAGGGATTGGTAGCTGTTAATTTTGGGGATGGCGATATAGTCTTTAAAGCGGCCTGGGATGGGTTTAAAAAGATTATGCGCTAAGCCTAAACTGCGATAACAATCATCTAATTCTTTAACCACCACCCGAAAACCGTACACATCCATAATTTGACGAAAAGATTTGCGTTGTTTTCGCATTTTTTGATACACGCTGTATAAATGTTTTTCGCGACCAATGACACGCGCTGGGATGCCTTGCTTTTGTAAGGTTTGTGTCAGCGAGTTATAAATCGGGGTCATGATTTCATCGCGATTGCCGTGTTGAATCTTGATGGCTTTTTGTAGACGTTGCGAGCGCATGGGATATAACGCTTTAAAACCCAGGTCTTCAAATTCAATCCGAAACTCATTCATACCCAGGCGATTGGCAACGGGCGCGTATATTTCTAACGTTTCAGTTGCAATGCGGCGGCGTTTTTCTGCATTGAGTACGCTGAGTGTGCGCATGTTGTGCAGTCGGTCAGCGAGCTTGACCAGGATGACACGAATATCTTTGGTCATGGCGAGCATGATTTTGCGGAAGTTTTCAGCTTGTGCCAGCGCGTGTGATTCAAATTTGATGGCAGAAATTTTACTGACACCATCGACTATATCGGCGACGGTACAGCTGAATTCTTGGCTGATGGTTTCTTTCGAGATGTTGCAGTCTTCGATTACATCATGCAGCAAGGCACCCATTAAACTGGCTGGATCTAAGTGGATAGTGGCCAGGATATTAGCCACCGCCACCGGATGGGTAATATAGGCTTCGCCGCTGCGGCGATATTGGCCGTCATGTGCACGCTTGGCAAACTCGTAAGCTTTCAGCGTAATTGCACGCTGCTCTTCGGTAAGGTATGGCGTATGCTCAATTAACGAAGCAGCCAGCGGATCAACAGCCATTGCGCTCAACCAGCACTAAAAAAAAGTAAGGAGATAAAGTCCTAAAATTAAGGTATCTGTGGAATAAAGCTTATGGCAGATAGTCTGATGAAGGTGTTGAAAAATCGATATCATCCATCGTGGGAGCGCTTGGCATGAATGAAGATTTTTCATCTAGTAAGCTGGTGCTGATATAACCGGCTGCATATTCACGTAAAGCTACCACGGTCGATTTATCATTATTCCAGGGTACAAAAGGCTCTTTGCCATAAACCGCAAGTTGCCGAGCTCGTTTGGCTGCTGTCAATACCAGGTTAAATCGACTTACGCCGGGATCATCGGTACGCTCTAAGCAATCATCTTGGGTAATACGAGCCATTGGGTATTCCTCGTTGCAAAAAGTAGGCAGCGTGTAATCCGCTGAACTGATAACTATAAATGTTTTTTTTGTTGGCCTCAACCAGTAGGCTTTAAATTGCTGAAAAAAAATAGTCATAAGAAAATGCGGGGTGGATGGTTATAATGATGGCCATCAAATTGCTTTATGGAAACCTATCTACTAACAATAATCCTATATACCCTTTTATTCCGATGAGTGATTACCATGACTGATATCAATATTACACGTACAGAGATTGATTTATTGGGTGAGCGCAGCATTCCTAATGCAGCCTACTGGGGGATTCATACGCTTCGTGCAGTTGAGAACTTTCCGATTACCGGTACGCAAATTGGTTCGATACAAGAATTGGTGATTGCCATCTGCCAGGTGAAGCAGGCAGCTACTAAGGCGAATGAAAAGCTGGATTTGATCAGTCCCAAAAAAGCGGGTGTTATTTTGCAGGCTTGTACGCGGATTATTCAAGGACAACTCCACGATCAGTTTGTGGTGGATGTCATTCAAGGGGGCGCGGGTACTTCTACAAATATGAATGCCAATGAAGTCATTGCCAATCTGGCTCTAGAGTCCATGGGTTTTGCTAAAGGTGCTTATGACCAGTTAAATCCGAATGACGATGTGAACCAATCGCAAAGTACCAATGATGTTTATCCAACAGCGATTCGTATTGCCTTGGTCTATCTGTTGGATAAATTGTTGGTGAGCATGGCGTTATTACGCGGCGCTTATGAAGCGAAAGCGATTGAATTTGCGGATGTTTTGAAGATGGGGCGTACCCAATTACAAGACGCTGTGCCCATGACATTGGGGCAGGAATTCAGCACTTATGCGGTGATGATGCACGAAGATGAACAACGTGTACGCGAAGCGCAAGCATTGATGCGTGAAATTAATTTGGGTGCAACCGCGATTGGTACCGGCATCAATACCGATCCAGACTATGCGGGTTTGGCAACGAAGTATTTAAGTGAAATTACCGGCCTGCAAATGATCAAGGCCGACAATATGATTGAAGCGACTCAGGATACCGGCGCTTATGTACAGTTGTCTGGCGTGATGAAACGCGTCGCGGTGAAGCTCTCGAAGGTCTGCAACGACTTGCGTTTGTTGTCGAGCGGCCCACAAGCAGGTTTTGGTGAAATTAACTTGCCACCCAAGCAGGCCGGTTCGAGCATTATGCCGGGTAAGGTTAACCCGGTGATTCCTGAAGTTGTCAATCAGATTGCGTTTGAAGTTGTGGGCAATGATATGGCGGTGACCATGGCTGCCGAGGGCGGTCAGTTACAGTTAAATGCGTTTGAGCCGATTATTTTTTGGAGCTTGGTGAAAAGCATTCGACATTTAACTCATGGCTGCGACACCTTACGCATTCATTGTATTGTTGGCATTACGGCCAATAAAGCTATGCTGTTGCAGAGAGTTCAGCAATCGGCGGGTTTGGCAACGGCGTTGAATCCGTATATTGGCTACAAAAATGCAACCAACATTGCCCGTGCGGCCATTGCCAGTGGTCGTTCGGTGTCTGAATTGGTTTTAGAATTAGGCCTGTTGACGGCAGAGCAGTTGAATGAGATATTGCAACCAGCCGTGTTAACGCAGCCTGTTAGGTTAAAAAAGAAGTAAGCCTGTAAATTAAATGCTACATGATAAGGTTTTTAAGAAGTTGTTTATGTTCGCGAGGAGTCAGTTATGAAAGTAACGAGTGGTCAGCAAGCTGCGAATACGCTTTTAACTGGAAGATTCCCGGTAAAAACTAAAGTAACGCCCAGTGCTTTGACGGTGCCCTCACGGGGCATGCGTTGCATACCCGTATCGTCTTCTAGTGTCAACGTGACGTTATCTGGTATTTCAACTACCCCGAGCCATTAGCAAGCCTTGAATCAGCTTGACGTGTGCATCGGTGGCTTGGTTGATTCGCAAGCGTTGACTGCGCACAATAGCTCGTAAATCCTCCACGGCTTTATTAAAGTCATCATTAATGACCACAAAATCATAATTCACATAATGCGCCATCTCTTGCTGCGCTAAGCCTAAGCGATGTTGAATGGATTCTAGTGAATCTTGCTTACGGGTGGTGAGACGTTTTTCTAGAGTTGCTAACGTGGGTGGCAGAATAAAAATACTAACAGCCTCTGGAAATAAATGGCGTACTTGTTCTGCGCCTTGCCAATCAATTTCTAAAATGACATCGCAACCACTATTGAGGGTCTGGCTAACCCATGTTTTGGAAGTGCCATACCAATTGCCAAATACTTCTGCATGTTCGAGGAACTCGGTGTTCTCTAGCATCAGTAAAAACTGTTCGCTTTTCACAAAGTGGTAATTTACCCCATCCTCTTCTCCGGGGCGTTGCGCGCGTGTGGTGTGTGAAATGGATACCTTGAGTTGTTCGGTGGTGCCAATTAAGGCATTGACCAAGCTGGTTTTACCGGTGCCAGAGGCGGCAGAAATAATCAATAAAGTACCGCTCATAACCACAGTTCCTGTTCATGACATCGAGTTCAAGTCTAGCATTGTACCAGGTGATGTTATGCTGTGAAGTGCCAACACCCGTTTTATAAGGAGAAATCGCATGTCTGATCCGCATTCACGGCTGGAGCAGGTGGCCGAAGGTATTATCAAGCGCAGTGCGCACAGTCGCGCTGCTTATTTAAACCGTATGCAACGCTTGGAAAGTGGTGATCGTCAGCGACGACATTTGGGGTGTTCTAATTTGGCTCATGGCGTAGCGGTGCTGGATGCTGTTGCCAAACATAAGTTATCGAAAGGCCAAGGTTTAAATGTCGGTATTGTCAGCGCCTATAACGATATGTTGTCGGCACATCATCCGTATGCACAATACCCGCAGATGATTAAAAGTGAGTTGGCGGCGCAGGGTATTAGTGCGCAAGTTGCAGGTGGTGTGCCGGCAATGTGTGATGGTATTACGCAAGGCCAGCCGGGTATGGAGTTGTCGTTATTAAGTCGCGACACCATTGCGCGCGCCACGGCGATTGCGCTGACGCACAATATGTTCGATGGTGTCATCTGTTTGGGTGTTTGCGACAAAATTGTACCGGGTCTTTTAATTGGAGCATTGAGCTTTGGTTTTTTGCCCACGATTTTTTTGCCCGCAGGCCCCATGCCCAGTGGTTTGCCAAATAAAGATAAAGCAGCGATTCGTCAAGCGTATGCAGAAGGTCGTGTGGATAAAGCGGCGCTCTTAAATGCCGAAATGAAGTGTTATCACACGGCGGGGACCTGCACATTTTATGGGACGGCCAATACCAACCAAATGTTGATGGAATTTTTGGGCTTGCATTTGCCAGGTGCTTCCTTTGTGAATCCACAAGATCCGTTGCGCGCTTTATTAAATACTCATGCCATCTCGATCTTTGCAAAACAATTGTCGGTTACAAAAGCGCCCTTGGCTGAAGTCATTAATGCGTACAGTCTGGTGAATGGAATCGTCGGGCTGTTGGCGACGGGTGGTTCAACCAATTTAACTATCCACTTAATTGCGATCGCCAAATCGGCAGGCTTGCAACTGACTTGGCAGGATATGGCGGATTTATCCAAAGTAGTGCCTTTGTTGGCGCATGTGTATCCCAATGGTGAGGCCGATGTTAATCAGTTTCATGAACAAGGCGGTACTTCATTTTGTATAAGAGAGTTATTGAATGCGGGATTATTATTTTCTGAATCTTTGGTAAATCCATTTGATCTGCATCTGCAAGCTTATGCACAACAACCGGCGCTAGAAAATTCGAAATTGGTTTTTCAGGATGTGCCAGTCGCCATTCCAGGTCATGTAATATTACGCTCAGTGGATCAGCCATTTTCAGCACAAGCTGGACTGTGTTTTTTGAATGGCAATCTGGGGCAGGCAATAGTAAAAATCTCGGCGGTGAAATCAGACTACTGGCAAATAAAGGCACCCGCGTTGGTGTTTAATGATCAGCAGGCCGTACAGTCTGCATTTTCGCAAGGGCAGTTGCAGCAGGACTGTGTGATTGTGGTACGTTTTCAAGGCCCACGCGCCAATGGTATGCCAGAGCTGCATCAGCTGATGCCTTTACTCGGCAGCTTGCAAGATAAAGGTTTCCGGGTGGCGTTATTAACGGATGGACGTTTATCCGGTGCTTCCGGGAAAGTATTGGCAGCGATTCATTGCACGCCGGAGGCTGCGAGTGAGGGCGCGTTAGCGCGTGTGCATAATGGTGACCTGATTGAAATTGATGCCATCGCTGGCAAGCTGATTTGTCATGTCGAAGAAAAAAACTGGCAGCAGCGTATTGCAGCGAGTGCACCGATTGAGGATGATCACACTGGATACGGTCGCGAGTTGTTTGCGGTTTTGCGCGCCAATATTTCGGATGCTGCGTCGGGTGCAACGACTTTTTAACCTGTAGTGGCTCTGATTTTCGAATGTGAAGGACGCATGAATCATTTTGTTCGCGCTTTAAGTGCACGCCAGCAGTATTTGTTGGGATTGTCGATTGCCATGCTCGGTGCCATTTGTTTTTCTGCCAAAGGTATTGTCGCCAAACTCATTTATCGTCACCAGATCGATGCTATTACTCTAATCGCCTTACGCATGTTATTTGCGCTGCCATTTTTTTTAGTGATTGCCTTCTGGCAAATGCACACCAAAGCGTCGCTGGCCGTGTCGGATCGGTATCGAGTGGTGCTATTGGGTTTGCTGGGTTATTACTTATCGAGTTTTTTGGATTTTCTGGGTCTGCAATATATCAGTGTTGGGCTGGAGCGGTTGATCTTATTTTTAACCCCCTCTTTGGTGCTGCTTTTTTCGGTATTTTTTTTAAAAAAGAAAATGACACTGCGTGCAATCGGGGCGTTAACACTCGGTTATTGCGGCATGTTGTTGGTGTTTGCGCATGACGTTAAGCTCGGCGGCGCGCAGGTTCTGTTGGGCGCTGCTTTGGTTTTTGGTGCTGCCATGGCTTATGCCGCTTATTTATTGTTTTCCGATGAAATGGTAAGACGAATTGGCGTTTTACGCTTGGTGGCCTATGCCATGTGTGTATCGAGTTTTGCATGCCTTGCCCAATTTATTTTATTGCGACCACTATCATTATTGCAGCAACCGTTATCTGTGTATGGATTATCATTCGTGAACGGATTTTTTTGTACCCTGCTTCCCGTGTTGATGACCATGATAGCCGTCGACAAAATTGGCGCGGCGACGGCATCGCAAGCGGGTATGATTGGACCTGTGTCAACCTTATTATTGGGTGCGCTGATATTGCACGAGCCGATGACAGGGGTTCAGCTAGCGGGAACCGCCTTGGTGTTATTGGGCGTGTATTTATTGTCGCGTAAAGGTGAATAGTTTTTGTGGTTGAATCTGCGTGTTGAAAATTGATTAATGTTGAAAATTTATCAGAGGTTGAAATGTCATTATTCATAAAAGCGTTACTGGGCGCGTTGGTGGTTGTGCTGATTGCGATTTTATCCAAGAGCAAACACTATTTTATCGCGGGTCTTGTCCCTTTGTTTCCCAGCTTTGCGTTAATCGCGCATTACATCGTGGGGCAGGAGCGCGGAATGGCAGCTTTAAAAACCACTTTGTTATTTGGCCTGTGGTCATTAATACCCTATGGCACCTATTTGTTAGCCGTCTATTTATTACTGGATCATTGCGGCTTAAGCGGCGCTTTGTTAGGCGCGGTGATGATCTGGATGTTAGCGGCGGCGTTGTTGATTTTCTTATGGACTAAATTTGCATAAATGGTAAAGGTCGCAAAATTTCCGTAATTCAATCAGTAGTCTGATCATCGGCTACAATACAACGCAACATGCCAGGATTTTGTTTTTCAGGTGTAATTTGCTACGGCAATAGATGGCCAATAAATCGGTTATCGGTTCAAAGATTTGAGGGGCAGCAGGGATCAGCACAGAATTCTTATTTGAGGAGTAAGTAACCCATGGAGCTGCTTGTAATTCTTCTTGGTGAATTTTTATTTATACCAGCGCTTGCAGCTCTTGGATTGTTAAGCAATCTTTTACTCTCTATTGTTTCTGTTATTGCTGAAATTTTATTATAGGGCAGATTCAACCGCGAAGTGCATAACAGTTTAAGCGGCGAAAGCCGCCAGTTGATCCTGCATTAAAACAGCAGGAGATTTGAAAGCAAGCGATTTTCTAGGACGAAGGTTTAACTGATTAACAGCGAATGAAACCTGGTCATCAGCGATCATTTTAAAGTCTGTGCTTTTAGGGAAATACTGACGCAATAGCCCATTGGTATTCTCATTCAAGCCCCGCTCC
>JANNXD010000096.1:0-10739 GCA_031409375.1 Gammaproteobacteria bacterium
CGCCATCAATAACATCAGTTTTTAGTAAAAAGTCAGTTCATAAAAATTTCACCAAGCCGCATCGAGCAAAAAGTGCGCATTTCTGACATTTATCAAGCCAAGATGATTTACAGGTGAACAATTATTACTAGGAAGCCCTGTCGTTATAAAAGAAGCGAATCCTTTAAGTTGACGCTTTTCTATCGTCCGCGTATGATTGCACCCCTGTGCTTTTATGGGCTAGAAAGTGATATAGGTAGCTGTGCACTATGTTGTGCAGTAGTGCTAAATGTTGTAGCACTACATGTTGTAAAGCACAGCGTGGTGTTGTTGCTACGAATGTATTTCGTGTTGACAGAAATAGGTGACTTAATCTGCTGCCAATCACACTAGATTGCAGATAAAAAAATCGGGGTATAGCGCAGTCTGGTAGCGCGCCTGCTTTGGGAGCAGGATGTCGGGAGTTCGAATCTCTCTACCCCGACCATCTATTATTGGCTCTGCTCGGTTCGATATGCGCCTGTAGCTCAACCGGATAGAGCATCGGCCTTCTAAGCCGAGGGTTGCAGGTTCGATTCCTGTCGGGCGCACCAGTTATTTTCATGCGGTACTCATACAAGATTTCGTGGGTCGTACAAGTTTGGTGGGCGTAGCTCAGTTGGCAGAGCACTGGATTGTGATTCCGGCGGTCGTGGGTTCAAACCCCATCGCTCACCCCATTATTATCAATTATTTCATTCAATAAAAATCGGAGACAAGCGCATGCATGTGATGGTAGATCAAATATCTGATCTTGAACGCTGTTTGACCATATCGGTTCCGTCTGCAGACCTTGAACCAAAAATTCAAAAAAAATTAATGGTAACAGCGCAAAAAGCCCGTATCAAAGGTTTTCGTCCTGGCAAAGTGCCTTTAAAAGAAGTACAGCGGCGTTATGGTGACAGTATTCGTTTTGATGCGATTTCAGAAATGATCGATGAACGTTATCGTCAAGCCATTAAAGACCAAGATTTAAAGCCAGTTGGTCCGCCTTCGATTGAGTTAACACAAAGCGCAGTTGGCCAAGATCTACAATTTAAAGCCAAGTTTGAAGTGTTTCCAGTTTTTAGTTTGGCAAATATCAGCCAAGCCAAAGTAGAGTTACCAGAAGCCAGTATCGAGCAATCCGATATAGACGCAGTGATTGAAAAAATGCGTCAAGAGCGTGCGCAATGGTTGGATGCAGGTGATGTTGTTGCTGAAAATGGTCAGCAAGTACGCATCGACTTTGTCGGCACTGTCGGTGGGGAAGTTTTTGAAGGTGGTACGGCCACAGATTTTGATTTGGAGCTGGGTAGTGGCAGCATGATACCAGGCTTTGAAGAGCAGTTGCTGGGTGTACGTGTTGGCGAGCAAAAAGTGCTTCAGGTTAATTTTCCTGAGGATTACCACAATAAAATTCTAGCGGGTCAATCTGCCGAATTTTCAGTGCAAGTGAAACAGGTGCAGCAGCGCAAGTTGCCTGAACTCAATGCTGACTTTTTTAAAGAGTTAGGTTTAGAATCCGGTAATCATGATGATTTTATTGCCTTGGTGACAAAGAATATGCAGCGGATGTTAGCTGAGCGTATTGAGTCGAAGCAAAAATCCGCTTTGATGGATGCATTGTTAGCGGTGGTTGATATCAACGCGCCGCAAGCTTTGATAGAGCAAGAATTGGAGCGTCAACGCAAACGTTTTAAATCGCAATTCGAAAAGCAGGCGGGTAACCAAGCCTTCTCAGATGATTTTTTAAAGCAGTTGTTTAGTAATGATGCTGCTCGTGAACAGGCCGTCAAGCAGGTCAAGCAGGGTTTGTTGTTAACCGAAGTTGGTGAGCAGCAGCAGCTTGAACCTTCTGCAGAACAGATTCAAGCGAAGGCGCGTGATATGGCTGCCGGTTATGAAAATCCCGATGCTGTTGTTGCTTACTATTTATCAGATCAACCGTCACGGGCACAAATCAAATTGTTGGCACAAGAGTCGTTGATTGTGCAGACGTTGTTAAAACAGGTACAGGTTACCGTTAAGCCGGTTCAATATTTAGAGTTGATGAAAATTAATGATTAATTCGATAGGGTAGCAATTGATGTTTTAATGATCTTAAAGAGCACTCTACGGAGTGCTTTTTTATGTAACATCAATTTCTGTTGCGGAATCTGTATGACAAAATTGCGGCTGACCTCTATCATTCAAGTTGAGTTTGCACCGCTTATATTAATTGCCAAAATCGTTTTATTTACCGCCACCATCATCGTATATCAATAAGGAATATGGCATGTTTGCATCAATCATTAAGCAACACTCTTCTGATATCACCAGTAGTGGTTTTATCCCCTATGTTATTGAACAGTCGGCTCGGGGCGAACGCTCCTACGATATTTTTTCGCGTATGTTGAAAGAGCGTGTGATATTTTTGGTTGGGCAAGTTGAAGATCACATGGCCAATTTGATTGTGGCACAATTGCTTTTCTTGGAATCTGAAAATCCAGAAAAAGACATTCACTTGTATATTAACTCACCTGGTGGTGTGGTCACGGCAGGCATGGCGATTTATGACACCATGCAATTTATTCGTCCAGATGTTAGTACCTTGTGTATTGGTCAAGCCTGCAGCATGGGTTCTGTATTGTTGGCCGCCGGTGCTCTGGGTAAGCGATTTTGTTTGCCGCATTCAAGAGTCATGATTCATCAGCCCTTGGGTGGTTATCAAGGCCAAGCTTCAGATATTGAAATTCATACCCGTGAAATCTTGTTGATTCGTAAACGCTTAAATGAAGTGTTAGCAAAACATTGTGGCCAAACACTTGAGGTTATCGAGCGCGATACTGACCGCGACAAATTTATGAGCGCAGAAGATGCCAAAAACTACGGACTGGTAGATTCGGTGTTGATGCAGCGAACTGTTGTTGAAACATCAAAAGACGTTATCAAACCAGAAAAATAACCATTTATAATTATATTTGCGGCTAGTTTAGGTGCTGGCAAGCTTACTACTTGCTTAAGCAGTAAGCGATATTTGCGGTGGACTGCATTTAAAGTAAGCTACATTTAACAGGCCGCTGAACTCATTAATCTAAAAATGTTATGTAGGGGCCTTGAAAAGCTGAGACTGAATCAGCATCTTGCTCACGACATAGTGTAAGGGGAAAACTTAATGGCTGATGATCGAGATGGCAAAGGGGATGAAGCGCAAGCTAAGTTGCTGTATTGTTCTTTTTGCGGCAAAAGCCAGCATGAAGTGCGTAAGCTAATTGCTGGGCCGTCAGTTTTCATTTGCGATGAATGTGTGGAATTGTGTAATGATATTATTCGAGAAGAAATTCAGGAGGATAGCTCCGAAGCTCGTTCTGATAAATTGCCTGTGCCCATGGAAATTAAAAATATTCTTGACGATTATGTGATTGGTCAAGATAGAGCCAAAAAAGTATTGGCAGTGGCTGTATATAATCACTACAAGCGTTTGCGTTCTGGGCAGATGAAATCAAAGTCCGGTGAAGAAGTCGAGCTGGGTAAAAGTAATATTCTACTCATTGGACCAACCGGTAGCGGTAAAACATTGTTAGCGGAAACCTTGGCGCGATTATTAAACGTACCCTTTACGATTGCCGATGCCACTACCTTAACAGAAGCCGGTTATGTCGGCGAAGACGTCGAAAACATCATTCAGAAACTTCTCCAGAAATGTGATTACGATGTGGAAAAAGCTCAGGTAGGTATCGTTTATATTGATGAGATAGACAAAATTTCGCGTAAATCGGATAACCCATCTATTACCCGTGATGTTTCTGGCGAAGGCGTGCAACAAGCCTTGTTGAAACTGATCGAAGGTACGGTGGCCTCTGTACCGCCTCAAGGTGGTCGTAAGCATCCGCAGCAAGAGTTTTTACAGGTAGATACCTCAAATATTTTATTTATTTGTGGTGGTGCTTTTGCGGGTTTAGATAAGGTAATTCATGCACGTTCTGATAAAAGTGGTATTGGTTTTTCTGCAGTCGTTAAAAGCAAAGATGCGAGTAAAAATGTCGGAGAGACTTTAAAAGAAGTTGAAACTGAAGATTTGGTCAAATATGGCTTGATTCCAGAGTTTGTTGGTCGTTTACCTGTTATTGCAACACTTGAAGAGTTGGATGAGCCGGCGTTGATTCAGATTTTAACTGAGCCAAAAAATTCTCTCGTTAAGCAGTATCAGCGTTTGTATGAAATGGAAGACGTTGAACTGGATTTTCGAGAAGATGCTTTAAAGTCTATCGCTAAAAAAGCCATGGAACGTAAAACAGGTGCGCGTGGACTACGCTCTATTTTGGAGTCGGTTTTATTGGAAAGCATGTACGAGATTCCATCGATTGAAAATGTGAGCAAAGTTGTTATTGATGCTTCGGTGATTAATGGCGAGTCTACGCCAAAATTAATTTACGAAAATCCAGGAAAAGCAGCCAAAACCTCAGTGGGCGAATAATACAAAAACGACAAGCTACGATGGATGCTTGTCGTTTTTATAATTTTGGCACTAGTGATTTTTATAATTGGCGCTAGTCGCTTTTACAGTCAAGTACCTATGGCTTCTACCGTTTTTTTGGGGTCTTACTCATGCTTGATACCGATGTGCCTTTATTGGAATTTCCGGTGTTACCACTGCGCGACCTGGTGGTCTACCCCAGCATTGTAGCGCCCATATTTGTGGGTCGTCCACAGTCTATACATGCGCTAGAACAAGCGATGTTGAAAAATAAACAGGTTTTCTTGGTCTTGCAAAAAGACGCAAATGACGAGCAGCTTAACAACGACAATTTATTTGAATTTGGTACGGTTGCCATTATTTTGCAAATGCTTAAGCTGCCAGATGGTACGGTGAAAGTGTTGGTAGAAGGGCGTTTTCGTGCTCGTTTGGTCAGTTATCATGATAAAGCGCTTTATGTTTCTGCTCAGGTTGTCAAGGTGGATAATCAGGGTTTTGAAAATGAGGCCAACGCACAAGCATTAATACGTTTGTTGATCACGCATTTTGAACAGTACGTTAAGCAAAGCAAAAAAATGCCCGTTGAAATGTTAAATTCGATTGCCTCGATTCCTGCACTTGGGCAGTTGATTGACACCATTGCTGCGCACATGGCGTTTAAACTAGAGGAAAAACAATATTTATTGGCAACGCTAGATTTACAGCATCGTGCTGATCATCTCATTAAGTTGATGATGGAGGAGATAGATTTAGTGCAGGTTGATCGGCGTATTCGTGGCCGCGTAAAAAAACAAATGGAAAAAAGTCAGCGCGAATATTATTTGAATGAACAGATGAAAGCCATTCAAAAAGAGTTGGGCAGCCTCGAGGATGGCGCTGTTAGTGATTTGGATGTATTTGAACAGAAAATTAATGAAGCTGGCATGTCGGTTGAAGCGCAAGAAAAAGCACTCGTTGAGCTCAATAAGCTACGTATGATGTCGCCGATGGCAGCAGAAGCTACAGTGGTACGGGGTTACTTGGATTGGATGGTAAATTTGCCCTGGAATAAAAAGTCACCAGCCAAAATTGATCTGGCGCTTGCCAAGCAATTACTAGATGAAGCTCACTATGGTTTGCCGGATGTCAAAGAACGCATTTTAGAGTATCTGGCCGTGCATGCCCGCATACAAAAAGTAAAAGGTCCCATTCTGTGTTTGTTAGGACCTCCCGGCGTCGGTAAAACTTCACTTGGTAAGTCAATTGCTGCAGCAACGGGTCGTGAGTATGTGCGTATGGCTTTGGGTGGGGTGCGCGATGAGGCCGAAATCCGAGGACATCGTCGTACTTATATTGGCTCCATGCCTGGTAAATTACTGCAAAAAATAACCAAAGTTGGTGTGAACAATCCGCTGTTTTTGTTAGATGAAATTGACAAAATGGGTTCGGATTCACGAGGGGATCCTGCAAGCGCGTTATTAGAAGTTCTCGATCCTGAACAAAATCAACATTTCAACGATCATTATTTAGAAGTGGATTATGATTTATCTGACGTTATGTTTGTTTGCACTTCTAATACCATGGATATACCGCCGGCTTTATTAGATCGTATGGAGGTAATTAGAATTCCTGGTTACACCGAGGAGGAAAAGCTACATATTGCCCAGCAACACTTAATTCCAAAGGCTATCGAAGATAATGGATTGCGTATTGATGAAGTGAAATTTTCTGAAGCGGCACTGCGCGATTTGATTCGCTATTTTACTAAAGAAAGTGGCGTTCGAGGTTTGGAGCGAGCCATTGCTAAAATCTGTCGTAAAGTTGTTAAAGCGAATGCCTTGCAATTGGTTCAGTCCAATACAGAGTCAGGGAATTTATCTGCCGGAATCCAAATCACATCTGAGAACTTAGAAATATATCATGGTGTACGTAAATACAATTTTGGCCGTGCGGGAAAAAAAGATCGTGTGGGTATCGTCACTGGGTTAGCCTGGACGTCCGTAGGTGGTGAGCTGCTGACCATTGAGGCAGTGGCTGTGCCGGGCAAGGGCCAGCAAATTAAAACAGGTTCATTGGGCGATGTCATGCAAGAGTCAATTCAAGCAGCATTAACAGTGGTACGCAGTCGTGCTGCGTCTTTAGGTATTGCGCCTGATTTTTACGAAAAAAATGATGTGCACATTCATGTTCCTGAAGGTGCTACTCCCAAGGATGGTCCAAGTGCAGGGATTGCCATGTGTACTGCATTGGTGTCGATCTTCACGCAAATTCCGGTATTAGCTTCAGTCGCGATGACAGGTGAAATTACGTTAACTGGTGAGGTATTGCCGATCGGTGGTTTAAAAGAAAAATTATTGGCCGCACATCGAGGCGATATCAAAACGGTGATCATTCCTAAAGAAAATGCGCGAGATCTCAAAGAAATCCCCGATAATATTAAAAATGAATTAGATATCCGCTTGGTGGCGTGGGTAGATGAAGTTTTGGCGATTGCTTTAGCGAATTTGCCTGCTCCAGTTTTATTGAATGCAATGGATTTATCGAATGGAATAGAAGTGGCGGCTGCATCGCCTTCAGCGTTAATATTATCAAGAAAATAAAGAGAAAAATGGCTTTAAGCTTGACAGGCTCCTTACCGCAATTGTTTAATGGTCCGTCCTAGGGGAGTCGATTTTTTACTGTTTAGTTTTCCACCTAAATTAATATAACTTAAATTAATATATAGAGGTTCTTGTGAATAAGTCAGAATTAGTAGACCAGTTAGCTTCTGCTGTAGATCTACCCAAAAACACCGCTAATAAAGTGCTCGATGCTTTAATCAGTACGATCACACAAACATTAGCATCAGGTGAGGAAGTAGCTTTAGTTGGTTTTGGATCGTTTGTCGTAAAGGTTCGACCAGCGCGTACTGGCCGAAATCCAAAAACCGGTGAAGCTTTGCAAATTAAAGCATCTAAAGTCCCCGGTTTCCGTGCTGGGAAAGCTTTAAAAGATGCTGTCAATAATTGATGCATCACGTTTTCTTCACCCGCACTAAGTCAGCAATTATTTACTAGTAGATCTTAAATGGAATTTTTCAGAAAAATTGTAAATGGATGGGCTGGTAAAGCTCTCTTGACGTTGGTCATTGTCTTGTTCAGTGCTTATGGGGTTGAGTCCTTAATGGTGTTGGCCAATCAAAAAAAACCAGTGGCTGAAGTCAATGGCGCAGATATTTCGAGTACAACATTAGAGCGCAGTGTTGAGTTTGAGCGTCGCAGTCTTTTGGCGCGTATGGGAGAAAAGCCTGATTTATCGCGTGCGTCACCTGAAGTATTGCGTCCGCGTGTGTTAGATTCATTAATTGATCGATTACTGTTATCACAAATTGCGACTCATTTGGGTGCGTTTGCCAGTGAAAACTCTATAACCAAATGGATCATGTCTTTTCCACAGTTTCAGACAGATGCTAAGTTTGATAAAGCCTTATTCGAAAGCACCGTGCAACAGTTGGGTATGTCACCACTGGAGTTTTCTAATGAGTTACGTAAAGATTTTGTGGTGAATCAACTGCGCCAAGGCGTTGCTGATACAGCTTTTGTGACTGATCAAGAGTTGCAACGTCTCATTGAGCTGCAACAACAGTCCCGTGATTTTCGTTACACAACTTTAACTCACACCACTTTTGCCAAACAAGTTCAGGTAAAAGATGAGGAGGTTAAGCTGTATTATCAACAGCACGAAGATCAGTTTCGGCGTGATGAGCGAGCAAAGTTTCAATATGTTGAACTTGTTAGTCAAACCTATGAAAAAGATGTAAAAGTTAGTGATGATGAGCTGGCTAAAGCCTATCAATCCTATCAATCAGAGCAGGTGAAAAAAGAGTCACGCGAAGCCTCACATATTTTAATCAATATTGATGCTGATACTACTGAAGCGCAAGCCCGTCAGCGTTTAGAGGCTGTGCAAGAAAAATTGAAACAGAGCGAAACATTTGATGCGCTTGCCAAACAATTCTCCGAAGACCAAGGGTCGGCATCGCAGGGTGGTTATTTAGGTTTCAGTGAGCGTGGTGGTGATTTTTTACCGAGCTTTGATGAGGCGTTATTTGCGATAGCAAAAGAAGGCGAGCTTTCTCCCATCATCAAAACCGATTATGGTCTACATTTAATAAAATTAATTTCGATAAAAAAACCTGAAGTACAAAGCTTTGAAGATAAAAAATCCAGCCTAATCGTTGGGCTAAAAAAAAGTAAAGCCTTAACTTTATACCATGAAGCTTTGGATGATTTAAAATCGCAAGCTTTTGAAAGTGGTGATTTGCAGCCGCTCGTCGATAAATTCAAACTGCAGTTGCAAACTACTGATTGGGTTAATTCAACGCCAGCAGCTGAAGGTTTATTTGCGAATGAAATGGTAATCAAAGCAGCCTTTAATGATTCTTTACGTGATGGTTATAATAGCGAAGCTGTTGAGGTGGAACCCGACAGAGCGGTGGTATTGCACCAGTTGGCATATGAGCCTAGCCAGCTGCGTTCATTGGTGGATGTTAAGTCAACGATCGTTGACTTGTTGACAGCTGAAAAAGCTCAGGACGCTGCTGAGCAATCTGGAAGAGCTCTCATCGCTAAAGTGCGAGCAAGAGAGCCAATCCCTTTGTCAGTCGATGCGCAGCCACTAACTTGGATTAAACATGAAAAAATGACGCGTGCCAGTGGCGGAGTACCGCCTGCGGTATTAAATAAAGTTTTTGCTATGCCCAAACCGCAACCAATGGTGTCAGCAAGCCAAAAAGATGATAAAACTTCTCTCGAGAAAACGAACGTGGTAATTGATGGCATTAGTAATGCCAACGATTTTATCATCATTGAGTTATTGTCAGTTACGCCGGGCAAGTTCGATTTAAAGCCAGAAGAAGCGCTACAAATGCAAGCCTATTTAAGTAGTCAGCTTGGACGTTTATCTTTTGAAGAATTTTTTAACCTACATCAAAAGCAAGCTAAAATTGTACGGCGATAGTTTTCTTGTTAATCATATTCAGCAATATTGTTTTGCTGATAACATTTATTTTTAGTTATAGTTTTTTCATTAGAGGAAAATATCATGAGCGTATTAGTAGGGAAACCAGCTCCAGATTTTAAAGCATCAGCGGTACTGGGTAATGGTGAAATTGTTAATGACTTTCATTTGGCCGCAAAGATTAAAGGCAAGTATGCTTTAGTGTTTTTTTATCCTTTAGATTTTACCTTTGTCTGCCCATCCGAGTTGATTGCTTTGGATAATCGCTTTGATCAGTTTCACGAGCGCAAAGTAGAGGTCATTGGTGTATCGATTGATTCTCAGTTTACCCATAACGCATGGCGAAATACCCCAATTGATAAAGGTGGTATTGGTCCAGTTAAATATATATTGGCTGCAGACATCAATCATAGTATTGCTAAAGCCTATGATGTAGAAAGTGAGGGCGGGGTTGCGTTTCGTGGTGCTTTTATTATCGATAAAAAAGGAGTGGTGCGCTCGCAAATTATTAATGACTTACCGTTGGGCCGTAATATGGATGAACTCATTCGTTTATTTGATGCCCTAGCCTTCCATGAAGAGCATGGTGAAGTTTGTCCAGCAGGTTGGAATAAAGGGGATGCTGGTATGAAAGCTACCACTGCCGGTGTAGCTAATTATTTGGCAGGCAATGCTAAGAAATTGTAATTTTTTTACTTGTCTAGAAGATCGCTTGCTTGTTATTCGTCCGAATTAAGGTTAAAACCCCCGCCTTCAGGCGGGTAGCTTTCAGCTAGCGGATGTATTAGCGTATTGGCTATGGAATATAGAACTGGGCCGCATACGAAGTACAAAATAGAGTAGCACTTTGTGTGGATAACGAAGTACAGATATCAGGTATTAAAAGGAGAAATAGCGATAAGGTTGAGGGAGATGGTAAGGCAGACATGCACAAATTTTGATCTTGAAATAAAAAGAGGTGTAGTGAGTAAAGATCATGTGCATCTGTTGCTGTCAGCCCCGCCAACGATAAGTCCAGCAGAAATAATGAGAAGAATAAAAGGAAGAACATCGCTGAAATTGTTTGAAGAGTTTCCGCATTTGAAGAAGAAGTATTGGGGAAGACATTTTTGGGCGAGAGGATATTTTTGTGTTACAGCAGGAGAGCTAACGCAGGAGATGATTAAAGAGTATCTAGATCATCACTTTGAGAGCAAAGAAAACCCTAATTTTGAAATAGAAAGTTAACAACCGGCTTTAGCCGGTATTTGGTGGGACTTTCAGTCCCTGGTTTTAACCCACCGGCTTTAGCCGGTGGTTGTTAAGT
>JANNXD010000097.1:0-10446 GCA_031409375.1 Gammaproteobacteria bacterium
CTGGCATCTTTGTTCGTAGGTCAGTTGTTGGTAGGTTCTCATCTCATAGTCTCTTGTCGGAGAAAAAGCGATCAGACTACTGGCTTCTGACCTTCTTTTCTACTCTGCAAAAGCTATGCACTTCATTCTTGAATCTAAGGATTAAAGAGGTTTCAGGATCAGATCATTACAAAATTAATGCTGGCGATGTGTTGTCGATCAATGTTTGGAATGAAGAAAACGTCAGTCAAAAAGAAGTGTTGGTGAGACCAGACGGCCGCATCAGCATGCCAATCGTTGGTGAAGTATTGGTGAGTGGTCAGTCGATTGACGTCGTCACTCAAGAAATCGCCAAGCGCTTGTCTACCATTTTAATTGATAAGCCCGTTGTGACCATTTCAGTTATTCAACTTAGCGGCAACACAGTTTTTGTGTTGGGAAAAGTGGCGCGTCCTGGGCAGTTTATTATTCTCGGAAAATTGGATGTGACTCAAGCCTTGGCATTGGCGGGCGGCATGACCACCTATGCGAAACAAAATGACATTAAGGTTCTCCGGCGTAGTGTGGATGGTCGGCAATCGGCCATTGATTTTAACTACGGGAAAATTGAAAGTGGTAAAAATTTAGATGCCAATATTTTTATGCAAAGTGGTGATGTGGTAATTGTGCCATGAACAAATATTCGTTATGTGGTGATTTTAGAAACGACTGCCATCTGCTGCTGATCGGAATCGTTTTTTTTTTCTATCGCCAACAGTAAATGCTGAAGAAAACCGTTTGGCTACCGCGATATCCATGTCCCAAGATTACGATGATAATTATTTAATGAGCGCCAACAGCCAACAATCATTGTCTGGGCTGTATTTAAAGCCCAGTATCCAATATAACCACGATGATGGTGTGCAGAAGTGGACGGCCAATTTACGGGAGTCGCTTGAGCAGTATAACCGCGCTGAATATGATGTTGAAAATCCAGCATATGGTTTGAGTTTTGAACAAAAGCTACAGCGTTCAGTTTTTAAGGTTGGTTATGATGCAGCCACGCAATCGACACGAATTACAGAGTTTACGGATGCCGGTAACTTCGAGAATGCAACTACGAATCAACAAATACAAACGCTGACCGCTTCATGGCAATATCAGTTGAACGCCAGTAATGCCATCTTACTCAGTGGTGACCTACAAGCGACTGACTACGGCAGTCAAAATTATGCTGATTTAAAAAATAAGGGTCTGCAGGCTATTTTAGAAACGAGCTTAAGTGAGAAGACCAGTGTATATGCCGGATTACAGTTCAATGAATACCAATCTGATTTTTCGGATAACGTTGCAGTTGCTCCGGTGCTCGTCGGTAATTTTTTAGTCTGCCCGACGAATGCAGTTTTGCTGTCCTTTTCTGCGTGCAGTGTGTCGCAACCGCGCAAGCTTGTGAATACGACCAGAACGCCTGGATTACTGGCGGGCCTAAATTGGAGTATCCTGCCACAACTCAAATTTGGCTTAGGTGCTGGATTCACCCAAGTAGACTCCGAACTCTCGGTGAGCACGCCGCAAACGGCCGTGCAATTCGGTGCACCCATTGATCAAGAGGTGGTTTTTGGTGGGCAGCGCTCGAGTCAAAATCAATCACAGCTGACCACATTAAAGATGGATATGACTTATCAATTAGAAACGACTGGAATTTATTTGGGTTTGTTCAGGAAAATTCAGCCGAGTAGTTCTGGTTCTTTATTGCAAACCTACCAGGCTAGTGTTGCGATTAAAAAAGCCTTGTCAGCAATGGATGGGATATCAGCAGCACTCGGGTATCAACAGCTGGTGACTTTTAATGATACGAGCGTAAATGGCGCAAGGATTGATCGAAATATCTTTCAAAGCAATCTTAATTACACGCATTTGATGAGCCAAACTTGGCAAGCAACCAGCTCGCTTGGTTATAAAAAACAAGAGAATCGGGACAATAATCTTGGCTCAGCCGAAGCGTTGCTGGGTTCTTTAACGCTGACCTACACCCCAAAAGAATGGATGTGGTGAGCATTAATTCACTGACAACTTAAACCGAAGATAACTTAAACCGAAGATAACCATGAAGCCTTCACTATGATGGAAGAAATCGTCGAAGAACCCACTCAATCGCTAATGGATTATGTCGCGGTATTTAAGCGCCGTAAAAAACCGATGATGATCACTGCTGTAGCTGTATTTCTTATCGGGATATTGATTGCCATACTGTGGCCAGCCACTTATCGCTCAACCGCCGTGATTTTAATTGAATCTCAGGATGTGCCGCAGGATCTCATTCGTTCGACCATCACCAGTTATGCCGTGCAACGCATCGAGGAGATCAAACAACGTATCATGACGACGAGTAATATTATGTCATTGGTGCAGCGTTTAGAGTTGTATAGTCAAGATGAGTTAACGCGGTTGACGCGAACACAAATCTCTAAAGTGTTTCGCGATAATGTGTCGATTGAACCGATTAGTGCTGATGTCATCGATCCGCGGAGCGGTAAAGAAACCAAGGCAGTGATTGCCTTTAAGTTGGGGTTTGATGGCGAAAATCCTCAAAAAGTTGAAAAAGTCACCAATGAGCTGATCACCCTCTATTTAAATGAAAATCTAAGAGGCCGAATTGAACAGTCCAACAGCACCTCCGATTTTTTATCCGGCGAACTCCTGGTTTTGGAAAATAGTTTAAAAAAAATGGAAGCTCAGCTGGCCGAGTTTAAAGAGAAAAATAAAGACAGCTTGCCCGAATTAAACGCTTACAACTTAAATACTTTAGATCGGGGAGAGCGGGAGCTCCTGGAAATTAATACGCGCATACAAGATCTAGAAAGTCGAAAAATTGAATTGGCTTCAACCCTGGCCCAAATGAATCCATCATCACCCACCATTTTAGCGGATGGCAAGGCAGTGCTCAGTGATGCCGATCGATTAAAGGCTCTGCAATCGGACTACCGACGCAAGTCTGCAATTTATAGTGCAGATCACCCTGATCTGGTCAGAATGAATCGCGAAATCAGTACGCTGCTTAAAACCCAAGGCAATGGCGAAGACGAGGACAATCTACGCAAGCAACTACAATTGGCGCAAGAGCAGCTGGCACAAGCACGCGGAAAATATACGCAAAATCATCCAGAAATTAATCGCTTAAAGAAAATTGTCGACAATCTACAGCAAAGGTCACCCAAGGTTGACGCCAGTGCCTCGGATGTAAAACCCGATAATCCTTCCTATGTATTGTTGGATACCCAGCTCAAGTCGGCAGAAAGTGAGTTAGCCGCTTTACGCTCAAAATCGAAGAGTACCACTGAGAATATCCGCGCCACCGAAAAAGCCTTATTAAAAGCGCCCGGGGTCGAAAAAGAATATCAAGCCCTCATGCGGGATTACGAGACAACCCGCTTGAAGCATCGCGAAATGAGTGAAAAACAAATGCAAGCTGGATTGGGTAAAAGTCTTGAACAAAACCAAAAGGGTGAACGCTTCACGCTGATTCAACCGCCCGAAACCCCGGATCAACCCCTATCACCGAATCGTAAAGTGATTGCATTGCTCAGCATTATATTAGCCATGGGTGCAGCAATCGGCACGGCGATATTGCTAGAAGCTTTTGATACCAAAATTTATAGCGAGAAAAAAATCGAGGGGATCACACATTTTCCCGCATTGGTTGTGATTCCATTTTATAAAGCTCCCATTGATCAGCCAAAACACAAAAAAATGATGATGGGGTACTCGGTGCTATTCACTTTTTTAACGCTGTTTTTTTAACGCTGTTTAATTTTTATGTCAAACCCTTAGATGTCACGCTGTTTGTGGTTTTACATAAACTGGGTATTCATTACTGAAAACAAGACGCGAGAAAGTAGTATGAGTGTTGCCACTTTGAGTAAAAAAATGCCGGATTCCGATTATCGATTTTATGCTAGTGAAGTTGCCTATTCCAAAACACGTTGCATTAAAATTGCGGATGAAGAATTAAAAGCCCGCAATATTTTTGCTGGTTTTGCGCATGACCAGCGCTCAGAACCTTATCGACAATTGCGCTCCCAGGTATTGCAAAAAATGCGCACTGCAGGTTGGCAGACGCTGGCCATCACCAGCCCAACTGCTGGCAACGGCAAAACATTAACGGCGTTAAATCTCTCCATCAGCTTATCGCAAGAAGTCAACCAAACCGTATTGCTGATTGATTTAAACCTCAGAAATCCAGGCGTAGCAGCCGCTTTAGGGATAACTGATATTAAATACGGCATAATCGATTGCGTGTTGAATGACATACCGCTTGAGTCGATATTGATTAATCCAGGTTATAACCGTTTAGTGATCGCGCCCGGTACACCACAAGGTCATCTGAGCTCGGAAATTTTGTCTTCCCCGCAAATGCAAAGTCTCAATGCCGAATTAAAAGGGCGTTATGCGGATCGATTAATTATTTATGATTTACCTGCCTTGTTGTCCAGTGATGATGCGCTTGTGTTTGCTCCTCAGGCAGATGCGGTATTGTTAGTTTTAGAAGAGGGCGGGGCCACGGAAAGCGAACTCAAGCAATCGATGAAACTGCTTGAAGGCGCGACGATTCTGGGCACAGTCATCAATAAGCGACATCAATAAGCGACACTAAAATTAATCCGATTATGCGAAAGCGTGTCATTTAATTGGATAAAGCGGTTCTTTTTTTTGGATATTGAAGAATGCAGTTAAACGGCCAGCGTTTATTTTCTTTAAATCAGTCAGATTTAAATCAGTCAGAAAATAAATTCAATCATGAGTTTATACGGTATTTTCCCCTGCTGTATGTTGCCCTGTGTCTCGGTTTATTAGCACTGATTTTTTCGGATGGCTTGATGAGTATGCTAGCGAGTTGGAAGCGTGAGGAATTTAGCCACGGCTACCTTATTCCCGTCGTTAGCCTGTATTTAATGCTGCAAAAATTCCCAAAACTGGCTGGCCGCCAACTTAAGCACCAAGCCTGGGGGGTACCAGTGCTGCTCGTGGGTGTAATGGGTTATTTCTTGGGTGAGTTAAGTTCGATTTATACGCTGATTCAGTATGGATTTATTATTGCCCTGGTCGGGGTGGCGATCTCTGTTATTGGCGGCACCGGTGCTGCGATTATGGCAGTACCCCTCGGGTATTTGTTATTCATGGTGCCCTTGCCCAATTTTTTGTATGTTAATTTATCCTCGCACCTACAACTGCTGTCATCCGCGCTGGGCGTTTTTTTGCTGCGCTTATTGGATGTCAGCGTGTTTTTAGAAGGCAACGTCATTGATCTGGGCAGCTTAAAATTACAAGTGGTCGATGCCTGTAGCGGTCTGCGTTATTTATTTCCCTTAATGAGTTTCGGATTTTTGGTGGCAACCCTTTACCGCGCCGCTTTTTGGAAACGAAGCCTGCTTTTTTTGTCGACGATACCCATCACGATTATGATGAACAGTTTTCGGATTATGGTCATTGGCCTTAGCGTCAATACTTGGGGCATTAGCGCGGCAGAAGGTTTTATGCATGATTTTCAGGGTTGGGTCGTGTTCATGGCCTGCTTGGGTTTGTTGGTGATCGAGATGATGTTGATCCATCGGTTGTCTGGTAATCGATACAGCCTGTTGGATGATTTAAGTATTAATTTACCAAGCCCCTTGTTGAACAGCCGACATTTTCAAACGCTCAAAAATATTTCAATCCCCATGCTACTCACGCTATTGATTTTGATAGTGCTCTTGCCCATTAAATCCTTAATGATACATCGCAGTGAACAGTCTCTGCCGCGATTGCCTTTTTCAACCATGCCGTTATCCATTCAGCAGTGGATAGGGCAGGCGAGTTATTATGATCAAGCGTTGGTAAGTACCTTAAAGTTTGATGATTATCTATTGGCGGATTTTGTGAATCCATCCACCGGCCAAAATCTTAATCTTTATATGGCCTATTATCAGTCGCAACGTAAAGGGGCTTCTGTGCATTCGCCCAAAACTTGTTTGCCGGGTAGTGGTTGGCAAATTGAGCAATTTAATCAAGTAGAATTCAATGATCCACTATTTCCGCAAACCAAAAAAATTAAAATTAACCGCGTGCTGATGCAAAAAGGCGAAGACACAAACCTGGTGTATTACTGGTTTCAACAACGAGGCCGCGTCATTAGTAATGAATACCTGGTTAAGTGGTTTATTTTTTGGGATGGTTTAATTCGCAATCGTACCGATGGTGCGCTGGTCAGGGTCATCGTCAATCTTAAAAAAGAGGCTGATATTAATGCCGCTGACCAATCGATGCAGGATTTTATTCATCAACTTGCACCGCTATTACCGCGTTATATTCCGGAATAACTGGAGGATTTAAATTCCCCTCCATTGGAGGGGTGGCAGGCGCAGCCTGACGGGGTGGTCCGTTCAACAAGACCACCCCCCGCCTGCGCAATGTCATTTACTTAAGGCAATCGATTGGCCGATTTATTCCAATCTGTTCGGCGCAGCATGTAGAGACAAGGCATGCCTTGTCTCTACGGTGGTGATGGTTACGATTGTGGCCTTAAGTTAATGACATTGCCCGCCTGCGGCGTACCCCTCCCAACGGAGGGGAATTTAGTTGCAGTATGCTTGGCTGATGTTGTTGAATTTTTTTGGTGATGTTTTAGAAATTTTTTGAATGATGTTGTTGATTTTGTTGGGTGATGTAATGGGTATTGATATGAATGCAAATCGTTATTTAGTGGTTTTTCTCGTGTTATTTTTAGTGGCTTGCGCAAGCCCAGCTGAGCGAGAAGAGAAGTACTATAAAAAAGCCAATCATTTTTATACAGAACAGAATCTACAAAAAGCCAAGATTGAAATTAAGAACGTGCTGCAGATCAATCCAAAAAACGCCAAAGCGCGCGTGTTGTTAGGCAAAATCAATCAACAGGACAATGAATTTCGTCAAGCCTTGATCAACTTTAACACTGCAGCAGAAGATGATAGCCAGCAGATAGATGCTCGGCTCGAGTTGGCCAAAATTTATCTTTCTGCCAATCGCAAACCCGACGTCGCGCGATATGTAGATGAAGTATTGAAGATAGATCCCAAGAATAGGGAAGGGCGAGCGCTGGCTGCTGAGTTGGCCATGCGGGACGAGAAAAAGGAAGATGCCATCCGTATGGCTAACGAAGTTTTAACAGAAGACCCAGCTAATCCTCGGGCCATCGCCGTGTTAGCGGCACTTTATATTGAACAGGATGCCCCCCTGGCACTGCAAAAAATCGACGCTGGACTGGCGCTGGATGCGCATAGTGTACCTTTGAGGTTGCTTAAAATCGAAGTGCTCAAACGCAAGCATAATAAAGAAGCCGTTGCCAGCTTATATTGGGAATTAATTAACGATAACCCCACCAATATGATTTTTTATGATTTATTGGCGGCAGATTATATCGCACAAGAAAAACCAGCCGATGCCGAAAGAACCGTGCGTAAAGCCATCGAAAATAATCCAGACAATATGCAGCCAGTAGTGGCCTTAATTCACTTTATCAATAAGTCTCAAGGCGCAGAAAAAGCAGAAGTCGTGCTTAAAGAATTAATGGCCCAACAACCCAAATCCCTGTTGTTAAAAAGTTTATTGGCCAGCTTTTATATGGAATCCGGTAAAAATGCCGATGCCAAAACCATTTTAAATGCGATCATTCAAGATCACCCGCGCGATGCTCAAGCACTAACGGCCAGAGTCGATCTGGCTAAAATTTTTCTACAAGAAAAGGATGCCCAAAAAGCGGGCACCTTGTTGGACGAAGTGTTCGCCATCGAACCCGAGAATACCCTAGGCCTTATTTTGCATGCACGCGTCAATCTAGCCAATAATAAAAATAAAGATGCCATCAGTGATCTACGTCGGGCGCTTAAAAATGATCCTAAATCACTGGAAGCACTGCGATTGCTCGCCATCGCACAAGAAAAAGAGGGAACACCTGCCTTGGCGCTGGACACCTATCTTCGTGCGTTGGATATTGATGCCAATGATCAAGCTTTGCTATTAGGTGCTGCTCGCTTAAGTATTGCCAATAAAGAAGATGAAATGGGGCAAAAACTGCTAGACAGCGTGCTAGCACAAGATCCTACCCAGCCTGAAGCCAGCTTGATGATGACCAGCCTACTCATTGCAAAGCAAGATTGGGAAAAAGCGGAACGACTCTGCCGAGCACTGATTGCTTCCGAATCGGTGGTTAAACAAGCACAAGGTTATTATGCACTCGGCGGAGTTTTTAGCGCGCAAAAAAATTGGGTACTCGCCAATGAAAACTATCAGCAAGCCTTCACGCTTTCCCCTCAGTCTTATGAGCCATTAGTTGGCATTATCAACAGCCTGTTAGCGCAAAATAAAATTCAACAGGCCATCGATTTTGTTAAAGACTACCTCAAAAAACAACCTAATTATCCGCAGGCGACTCAACTGCTCGCTAATCTTTATATAGAGGATAAAAAGCCGGAGCTGGCCATTGAAATCTATCAATCACTGATAACCGCAGCGCCCAGCAATGAAAGCTTATATATCGCGTTGGCCGCTATTTATTGGCAACAGCAGGATCTAAAAAAAGCCGAAGCCATCTATTTGCAATGCTTAGACAAGAATCCGGACGTCGTGATCACACGCCTACATTTGGCAAATTTATACGCCATGGGTAAACAGTATGCGCTCGCAAAAGAGCAATATGAAATGGCTTATACAAAAAAACCAGAGTCGCAATTGATTAAGAACAACCTGGCTATATTGCTGGTGAATAATTTTCCTTCCGAAGCAAACACCCGCAAAGCAGTAGAACTGGTTGCCGATTTTTCGACTTCAATCGACGCCAATTATCTAGATACCTTCGGCTGGGTGCAATTGCAAGCAGGAAATATCCCACAAGCAATTACGTTTCTGCAGCGTGCCGCCAGTATAAAATCGTCACCAGAATTACAGTATCATCTTGGCATGGCGTATAAAAAGAATGGACAATTAGTTGAAGCTAAAAAAGCATTACTGCTCGCAACACAAGATGCAACGGTTAATTTTGATGGGGTTGAAATTGCTAAGCAAGAAGTGAAGACGCTGTAAGCGTTAAGTGCTTTTTAATATTTTGTCAAAATTAGAATTAAGAAAATTGGACTTCATTATTATCAAGGATGTTGCATGAACAATTATGTTGTTTTTCTACCGGCGCTGGTCGTGACGTTATTAACATTACCCGTTCTGAATCTTGCAGCTAAAAAATGCGGCTTAGTGGATCATCCCAGCGAACGCAAGATGCATACTAACGCCACTCCCTTAACGGGTGGGCTTGCCATTGCCTTTGGTTTGATTGCGCTCGCAATCATTTCTCCCATCACGCTAATACATTTCCAATGGATTTTATTCGGCGGCTTAATTTTATTATTAACAGGCCTTGCCGATGATCTGAAAGATTTACCGGTGAATCTGCGGCTATGCCTTCAACTCGCTGCTGCTAGCTTGGTGATTGTTGGTGGTGATTTACGCATTACGAATCTCGGTGATTTATTATTTTTTGGCGATATTCAACTGGGGATATTGTCGATTCCAGTGACTTATTTCGCGTTGCTCGCGGGCATTAATGCCGTTAACCTAGTCGATGGTTTGGATGGTCTTGCCGGTACCTTAACGTTAATACCGTTAGTGCTCCTAGCCTTCCTAACCGCGCATCATGGTTTAACGCACGAATTTTATTTCATCACCACCATAGCTGGCTCAATTTTTGGGTTTTTATGTTTTAACTATCGCTTCCCGTGGATTAAACGCGCGAAAGCATTTTTAGGCGATGCCGGCAGTACCACATTGGGTTTTATACTGGCTTGTTTATTTATACAACTCAGTCAAAATGAAGCCGCCATACTGCATCCAGTTAATATTCTATGGTTGTTTGCCATTCCTTTGGTGGATACCGCAACGGTTATTGTCTTACGCAAAATGCGGGGTGATTCTGCATTTAAAGCCTCTAAAGATCATTTACATCACGTACTGATAGATCGCGGATTAAATGTTCGTCAAGTGGTCGGCTATATCGGTTTGTCCGCCCTAATTTTCGGTGGCGCTGCACTGTTTGCCAGTGAAATGGGCCTAGCAGACGGCATTTTATTTTTCGGTTTTGTTGTCTTCTTGACCTACCACTTTATGTGCGTACGTGCGATTGCTCGGCTAAACGTGCAACCGATTAAACCCTACGATATTGGTTTGTACTTGATTGAAAAAAAGCTGAACGAACTGGAGCAGTTAAATAATCAACCTCAAGCGTTTGAGAGAAGAAAAAAGCGTATTGATGCAGCTTAGAAACGATGTAGCTTAGAAAGGATGCAGCTTAGAACCTGTTCAAAGTTTTTAAAAATTTGTAGAATGAGCGCATAACATTTCAAAAGGAGATTGAGATGAAAAAGCGCTACCCAAGCGATATAAGCCGAGAGCAATTTGAGGTAATAGAACCGATACTGTTAAGTGCAC
>JANNXD010000098.1:0-33922 GCA_031409375.1 Gammaproteobacteria bacterium
GAGGGTCTGGAACTCATTTGGCTTTGGAATCCCGATTTGTTTGCCGATGTTACCATTGCGCAACTGGCTGACAATTATCAGCAGTTGTTGAGCAGCATCAGCAATGAGCCTTTAAAACCAATGCGTGAACTGACCTTGTTGACGTCACAGCAGCGGCAACAACTTAAGCATTTGGCGCAAGACCCACAAGCGTATCCGTATCAACCGAACTTTATTGCCTTGTTTCAACAGCAGGTAAAAAACCAACCTCAGCAAATCGCTGTGGAAATGGCGGAAACGCAACTCACCTATGCGCAGCTGGATCAGCAAACTGATCAGTGGGCGCAGTATTTAATTCAGCAGGGTGTGCAGCCTGGTGATTTGGTCGGTATTTGTTTGCCGCCGGTGATCGAGCGCGTGGTTGCCGTATTGGCGGTATTAAAAGTAGCGGCCGCTTATTTGCCGCTGGATCCTTATTATCCATCTGTGCGTTTAAATTATATGTTGGCGGATGCGCAGTCGACTTGGTTGATCACCGATGCGCACAGCGCGGACGAACTGATCACCGAGAAGGTTTGCATCATTAGAACGGACCAGCTAGCCCAACCGTTATCACATCCAGCTACGCCGTCCGTGTCGGCGCAGCCAGGTGATATTGCGTACATGATTTATACCTCAGGCTCCACTGGCAAACCCAAAGGTGTGCGCGTCCCGCATCGGGGTTGGGTGAATGTAGCGTTTGCACAACATCAAGTCTTGGGCATGAAACCGGGGTTGCGGGTGCTGCAATTTGCGGCTTTTAGTTTTGATGCCGCCGCTTTTGAGTTGGCGATGGCGTTGGGCAATGGCGGTACTTTATGCATTGCGACGCGTGAACAATTATTGCCGGGCACAGATTTGTATCAAACTTTTAAAGCCTTACGTATTAATGTCGCGACTTTAGCGTCAACGGCCTTGTTGGCGATGCCCGATAACGATCTGCCCGATTTGCAAATGATTACTGTCGCTGGCGAAGCCTGTCCGCAAACCTTGCCGCAACGGTTCGCCAAAGGCCGCCGCTTTTTTAATTTATACGGCCCAACGGAAACCACCATTTGGGCGAGTTATTGTGAAGCTTTTGCCGATGCTGAGCAGGCACCGCCGATTGGTAAACCGGTACCCAATGCTGAACTATGGGTTTTGGATGAGCACCAGCAATTATTGCCACCGGGTATGCCGGGTATGTTGTACATCGGCGGGGTGGGGGTGGCGGCAGGTTATCATCGTCAGCCAGAATTGACCGCTGAACGATTTATGCCGATACCCGCGTTACAGCGTTTATTGGAGCGCAGTGATGTGGAACCAAGCGGTGTGGAATCGAGTGGTCGCTATTATCAAAGTGGCGATTGGGTGAAATGGAGTGCCGATGGTCAGTTGCTTTTTTTAGGTCGTGTTGATGATCAAGTGAAGGTGCGTGGTTTTCGTATTGAGCTGGGTGAAATTGAAAGCCAGTTATTGCAGCAAGCCCATGTGCAAGCGTGTGTGGTGATGGTTGATCAGGATCAACGGGGCGACAGTCGCATCATTGCTTATGTGGTGGCCAAGCCCGCCGAGCAGGTGTTGGACACGCAACAACTGCGGGATCAGTTACGCCAGCGTTTGCCAGAATTTATGTTGCCCAATGGTTTTGTGCAGTTGCGCGAATTACCATTAAGCCCAACGGGTAAGGTGGATAAGCGAGTCTTATCGAATTTCGATCACCCTGTTGATCAGCGGCAAGTGGCGGCCAGTACGGCGGTGAAACAACTCGCCAGCGATCCACTCGAGCAGCAAATCAGTTTGATTTGGCAGCAGGTGCTGGGTCTCGAGCAAGTCGATATCACGCAAAACTTTTTTGATCTCGGTGGCCATTCGATGAAGCTGGCGCAAGTGCGCAATCAACTGCAACAACAATTACAGCGTGATGTGGCCTTGGTGGTGTTGTTTCAATATCCTACCATCGCACGGCTTGCGGCGTATTTGCACGATGCCGAGGCACCATCGATCATCAGCAATAATAAAGCCGATGATCCAAAACAACGTCAGCTCGACGCACGGCAGCGTTTATTACAGCAAAGGAATCGGCAATTACCGAAACGTTAATGTTTTGGATACAGCTCTGGTAACGGTGCCTCTTTACGACGCGATTTGTTTCTGGGTTGGTTATTGCTGAGCTTTTTCAGCAAAGGCAGCAGTGCGTGCAGATCATTGTCGTTATTGGGTTGCGTGTCGTGGGGCTGTGGCCTGTCGTTGAGCTGAGGATTGAAGCGTTGTGCGCTGAGCTGTTGTAGCAGATGATTGAGCGAGGCATTTTGGGTTTGATCTTGTAGGTCACTCAAAGACAGCAGTTGTGGATTTTGAAAATAAGCTTGCCCCCAATGTATCAAGCTACGTTCGATGGCGGCGAGATCGTGTTGATCCAATGCGTTTTTGAGTTGCCCTAAAGCGGTGGAGGTGTTTAAAGAAGTGATGGATCTGTCTTTTGTTTCCGTTTTATCTTCACCCACTTGAGTGCGAGGACGGTTCCACATCCAGATGATCAGCAATAACGTGAGCAACCATAAGCAACCAAAGCCCATGGCCAGCCATTGCCAAAATGGTGTGGCATTAGGGTCCTTTAGTTGATTATTAAGCGCTTCGGTAGGTGTCGAAGCGGTTGTGGTTGGCGCTGTGGCGTTTGTAATTTGGCTAGCTTCAGCTGGCATGCTTTGGCCGGGCGCGGGCGATATTTTTAAACTGGCGGCTGGAATTTGTGTGTGTTCGAGTTGATCGGTTTGTGTGTTCCACCAGGTTAAGGTTTGCGTTGGTAAGTTGATGGTGCCAGGCTGAGTCGGCACCATGGCAATCGACAGCGTTTTACTCCCGGACACCGCTTGCATGGTGACTTGATCCTGCGGCTGAGATTGATCTGGATAAAATTTCAACGTGTTTTGTGCTGGATAGTGAATTTCTGGAATTAAACTTGCCCATTGTCCGGTAATTTGCACATTCAGATTACGCGTTATGGCTTGGCCAACTTGTACCTCTTTTGAATTGGGTGTCCAACTGTCTTGCAACTCAATGCGTTTGGCGGGCAGCCAGGGGGTGTTGGCGGGGTAGCTGGCCGGTTGTGGCCGCACCTGTAAAGTTTGCGGGGGGGTGGCGTCTGAGATGCGTTTACCACTAAAGGCGCCGAATTGAGATAATAAATTTTCGGTGCTTAGGTTTGTCATGTCGTTTTGGATTTCGCCTTGAAAGACGATGCTGGGTAATTGTAGGGTGCCGCTTTGTTGTGGTGTGATCCAGTAATGCACTTGCGTGATTTGATAAGGTTTGCCATCGACTGTGTCATTGGTTTCGGTTTGATTGGGAATGCGCTGTACACGCGCATTACTGGGCGACCAATCGGATAATCCACCCTGAATAATGTTCACTGAATGATAAATTTTTAAGGTTGCCAAAACGGGTTCTTGGACATAAGGGGTGGCGTTACTCACTTCTAACACCACAAACACATCCGGCTGATTGCGCATTTTTTGCTGGATGGCGCTTTGTGTTGAATTTTCAGCAGGATTGTCTGTTGTGGCATGGGTGTCGTTAGTCGTGCTGGCGCTATTGTTGATTTGATCAAGGACTTCTAGCTTGAGTGGTACCGTTTGTTGGCCGGATAAGCTAAAGCTGGGAATGGTGAGCGTACCTGCGTGTTTGGGTTGTAGTGCCACTGTCCATTGAGACGTCGCAGACATCTGGCCATTCACAATACGCACTGAACTGCTTTGTCGTGTTTGTGAAACCTCGAAATCCTTTTTCAGGAGCGAAAAATCCGGTTCATCGTTGGTACGCTCGTCGATTTCTACTTGCAACTGCACGGTTTCATAGCTTTGAATTTGTTGCCGATCGACAAACGCACGTACTTGCGCCTGCGTTACTGCGGATATTAATAATGTGGATGACAGTAGCAGTGAACAAAAAAAGGCAGGTGAGAAAAAAGGAGTGAATGGTTTCATTACCAGTAGCCCTGTTGGTCAGTTGCGGGTGAAGAATTTTCAGACTGTGATTGTTTAGACTGCTGCGATTGTAGTAAAAACTTGCGGCGCAACAAGCCGCTGGGATCGTCAGGTACTTGTTCTAGCCATTGTTCTAATGCTTGATGCGCTTCCTGCTGCTGCGATTCTTGTGCGGATCGTTGACTTTGTTCTGGCGAGCTACTGGGCGCCGTCGAGGGTTTGCTGGTGCTTGGGGTTTTTGCCATTGCTGAGGATGGGCTTGCTGATGCCGTTGGTGCGGGTGCCGAGCTCGATTGAGCGGGTTGCGATGGTTGTTCACTTGGTTGAGGTTCACTCGGTTGAGGTGAAGCGTTAGCCTGTGATGGATTGGGTTGAGGTTGCTGATCTTGTTGTTCCTGCTGTTTTTGATCGCTACTTTCTGAAGGCTGTTGTTGGTCTTTCTGCGTCTGATCCTGTTTTGATTTGTCTTTTTTATTTTGACCATTTTTCTGTTGATCTTGTTTTTGCTGCTGTTCTTGTTTGGCGAGTTTTTCGACCAAGGTTTTATTAAACGCAGCATCTTGATGATCAGGTTGTTGTTTCAGTACTTGATCATACGCTTGAATGGCTTGCTCATATTGCTTGGCTTTGGCTAAAGCATTGCCGAGGTTATATAAAGAAGTTACATCCTGTGCTTGTGATAATGCCTCACTGGCTTTGGCATAATCACCTTGTCGATAGGCGGCTAAGCCTTTATAGGCGGGGTCAACAAAACGCTCGCTGGCTTTGGCGTAATCTTTTGCTTGGTAGGCACTCTGTGCTTGTTGCGCAGGTGTTAACCATAAATCTTGCCATTCAAATGCATAGCTGGTTTTCGGTAAGCCGATCAACGGAAGTAAAATCACACACAATAACCAACCGCGACGAAATAAAGCGGCGGCGATGGGGAGTAACAATAGGACCAACCAAACACCGTTATCTTGCCAATCATCAAAACGTTGCGTGCTGCTACTCGCGGAATTGGCGATGTCGGGCAAGCGCGTCAG
The DNA here is from genome assembly GCA_031409375.1 of Gammaproteobacteria bacterium. GTDB lineage: Bacteria > Pseudomonadota > Gammaproteobacteria > Pseudomonadales > JANQJO01 > JANNXD01. The sequence continues at coordinate 5,009 of JANNXD010000098.1, forward strand.
TAATTGGTTGATGTCATCATCATTGGCGGTTAGCGGTTGATAGCGTGCGCCCAGTTGCTCAGCAAAAGCACGCATCTTGTCACTATCTAAGCGTGCAATTACGGGTTGGCCATCGTTGGTTTTAGCAAAGCTGCCATTGGGCAGTGGCACTGGCGCACCTTGTGCGCTGCCGACCCCTAAAATGCTGAGTGATATTGAGAGCGATGAGGCCTTAAGCATTTTTTGTAGTGCGGCCAAATTGGCAGAGCTCATGTCGTCGGTGATTAACAGGAGTTGACCTTGTTTGAGTTGTGCTTGCTTAATCAATTCAATTCCCGCCTTTGCGGCAAGATCGGGCTGGCTGCCGGGAATCGGCATGATTAAACTGTTGAGCGCCGGTAGCATGGCTTCAATAGTGTTGTGATCATCGGTGAGGGGAGTGACTACATGCGCATCACCTGCATAAGAAATCAGTGCGAATAAACCCGCACCCTCTTTGTCTTTGTTTTGATGCTGCAAAATATCTTTAATCTTAAATTTAGCGCGGTCCAGTCGCGTGGGTTCAATGTCAGTGGCATTCATGGATAAGGATAAGTCCAACAAAATCACCAGGGCTTGATTGGGTTTAAATGATGGTAACGCACGTTTTTCCCACGTAGGTCCTGCCAATGCCGTCAGCATTAGCAGCCAAACAAAACCGATACCGATCAACCAGCGGCGACGCGTGGGAGCCGCATCATTAATAATCAAATACGGCAGCAGATGGGGCGCAATTTGTTGTTGCCAGGGATTGCCGTTTTGGTGTTGTCGCCACAAATAAATAATGATCAGAATTAAGGGTAATAAGCCCGCAAACCAAAGCGGGCGTAGCCAATGAAAATCCGCCATGATTTTACTCCGATCGTGCTGTGCTTAATGGTTTGCCAAGCGGTTTTCCATTCAAGGATCTTGCACTCAGTTGCGAAAAGCCGAGTAATAATAAACTAACCACTAACGCTGCAGTTAATGGCCAATGAAAGTAATCCCGCTGAGGTCGAATGATGGAATGATCGATTTCAATCGGCTCGAGTTTATCCAATAGCGTATAAATTTTTTCCAGTTCTTGAATATCTTTAGCACGAAAATATTGGCCGCCAGTGAGATCAGCAATTTTTTTCAATGCGCCTTCATCTAGATCAGCTGATGGATTGATTTCACGTCGGCCCATACCAAAAGGTCCGCTGATGGTTAAGCGGTCGGCACCGACCCCAATGGTGTAAATTTTAAGTTTTTCTTGTGCGGCCAATTCAGCCGCTTTAATGGGATCAACCGCGCCTGCCGTATTGGCACCATCGGTTAATAAAATCAGCACTCGGCTAGCAGAAGCGTGGGCGCGTAGCCGCTTTAACGCCAGACCAATGCCATCACCAATTGCTGTTTGTGGTCCGGCCATGCCCAGTTGTGCTTCATCCAGTAATTTTTCCAGCGTGACATGATCAAAAGTTAGGGGTGTTTGCAAATACGCTTGAGTGCCAAACAATACCAAGCCAATACGATCATGCTGGCGGCGCTGAATAAAGTCACCCACGACTTTTTTTACCGCCATCAAGCGATTAATTTGTTCGCCTTGCCATTCAAAGTCGGGAGTTTCCATGCTTTGAGAAATATCCACCGCGAGCATTAAATCACGGCCTGAGGCAGGTAGTTCAATTGGCTCGCCTAACCATACGGGACGTGAAGCACTGGCCAGTAGCAATAACCAGAGTAGGCTCATCAACAGCAACCAGGCTGGATTTTGCGGATTGCTGGGAAGTGTGCCAGGTTTTAGTAAGCTGACTAAGCGTTGATAAAAAGGGACGCGCAGCGCAAAAGCATGTTGTTGCGCGTTATAGCGTGGCCACAGTAGGCGAACCAAAATTGGCAGTGGCAGCAGTAACCAAATCGGCCACCAAGCAAAAGTTAGCATGCTGTTTCCTGTGATTGATGAGTATGGAGTGGTGATGGATGCGTTTGTGGTAATGGTGTGAGCATTCGGTTTTTTTTGCGAAATTGTAAAATAGATTGTCGTTGCGTTTTTAAGGCATGATCCAACCAAGCTTCAGCGTCACGCCAGAGTTCGGGTGTATAAATTTCAGTGTCATGTGTTTGATGGTCGTGCGTTTTCATCATCTGAAACTGTTGTTCACCGAGTGCGGTTTGCAGCGCAGTTAGCGTGCGATTTTTAGGCCCTTGCTCGCGTAAAAATTTTGTCCATGCTGAGCCGGTTAAACTGGCGACTTCCGTGCGAGGGAAAGCCAGCAAGGCCATTTTTTTAATCAGTAAATTGAGTTGTTGCATTTGTGTGGCATCGGGTGTTGCTTGCAGTCGCTGTAATTGAAGCCGAAAAAAACGCCGGTAATTGCGCAGCTGCCAGCGTGGGTAAAGATAAACCACCAGCATAATGAGCAGTAGCAACACAGCGCCTGCCAACAACCACCAGCCGATGGCTGGTGGCCACCAGCTAATGGCAGCAAGCTCATGCGCATCTTTTAATTTTGCAAGCTCATCGGGTAGTGTTGGCTTCATGGAAATATCATAGCAGTTGAGTTCAGGGCGAAACTATACGGGATTTTACACCGCAACGGTGATCAAAAATAATCGTCACAGATTTTTTAAATAATTTCACTGATTTTTTAGATAATAATGAATGTTAATTAGTCTAAAACGCTTTACGAAACGTCAAATTAATTCGCGCTCTACCGAGTAGTGGGTGGGGATCGTTTTTGAGAGGCAGCACGCCATGATAGCGTAATCGTGCCCGACCACCCCAAACCAGCACATCACCATGTAACAGCGGGATGCGTTGCGTTTTGTCTGTGCGTGCAAATCCACCCAGTAAAAAAATCGCGGGCATCCCGAGTGAAACCGACACAATTGGCTGACTAAAATCTTGTTCATCTTTATCTTGATGCAACGACATACGCGTTCCTAAAACATAACGATTAATCAGACAGGCGTCCGGCGAAAAATTCACAAAGCCTGCTTGTGTCGCCGCTTGTTGTGCAATCTCGTGGAATAACGCGGGCATTTTTGGCCAAGGTTCGTTGGTTTGTGGATTGATAGCGCAATAGCGATAACCTTGGCGATCTGAGATCCAGCCATAATCACCACAATTACTCATGGCAACTGCTATTGGTTTACCGCTCGCTGTCAGCATGTGACGCAGTGGTGCATGAATCAGCAGCGTATTAAGCGCTGCCATTATTGCCGACGCCTCTGCAAAAGCAAAGCGGCGCAGCAATACCGCATCTTCACAGAGGCGATCCTGTAGCAAAGGCGTTTGTTCTAGCTGTTCGAGTAGTGTGAGTGACATAATTCAAACCGATGATGGGCAGCAAGGTTACCTCAAACCGCGCGATTGGTTAAAACTTTTTTGGTTGGACAAACTTTTTTGGATGCGGCGTAGTTCAGGGTGAAAAAACAAGCTGTGAAAAATCACGTTAGTCTGATCGTTCCCCCGCATTGATCCGCATAAAAAATTGCATCGCACTTATGGTCGCCTACAATGATGTGCTGAAGATGACAGGGAATCACCAATTAATCGTCGTCACGGGAGTTCAATTGAAAATCACCAACACCGCGCCGTTCTGGCTTCGTCAGTATTCTATATCAACGTTGGTAGAGGATTCGGCTTCAGGTGCTGAAGCGAATCTGGCGCCCAATCTTTTTTTGGGCCGAGCACTTTTGAAATCCGCCACCAGCGGCACTGCGGTTGTTGTCGCTGCTGCATCAGATACAGAAATGTCCAGCAAGGAAACCATTGACTATAAAAAATTGGCGAAGGGTGTGTGCGCCATCGCCGGTGAAACGTTGACCGGCAAGGTGATTGCGAAGTCTGCTTGGGAACTCAGTTCTTTGTCGTCGAATACTTCTGCAGATGAGCTAGCCAAGACTTTGATCGCGAATCATGTTGCACCGATTAAAGCCCAAACGATTGCCGAAAATGCGCTTAAGCTGCTGCATGATCCGATTTCTCGGGGAATCTTGATTTCCATTTCCGCCGGTGCCGCTACCTATATCGTGGTGCAACGCACGGCGTTGTCCAAAGGCCGAAAGTGGGCCATCATTTTTGGCGCGGCTTTATTTGGCGGCGCCATATTTGCGGTGTTGTACAAGCTGAATATTGCTGCTTAGCGATTTGCAATTTGAACATGTGCACTGAGCTTGTGTGAGCTGGCCGGTTTATGGTGTGAAATCAATAGGTGCATTCTGAATATAATCGCGTGCTTAACAGCGTATCCTTTACAGCCTAATAAGCCTGTTATTAATGCCGGCTTTTCTGGGGTTGTGGCTGCTTGAAAATTAAGATCAAGCTCGTGTATAAAGAAAACCTTTGTCAGCGCCGATTCAATACAAAAGTTCACTCAGCTTACGAAAATTTACTTTCTGCTCTCTAACCCGATAGAAGTATCTACCTGGGCAATGCTATAACTTTAGTCGTAGATTTAAGAATGAAGTGAACAGCCTTTGTTGAGCAAGTAGGGTTAGCATTTAATTTAAATGTCATGTGGAGAAATAAATGAAACAGATTAAGAGATATAAAAAATTCACGACATTTGCAATTTGCGCCTTACTGCTGAGTGCATGTGGCGGTGGGGGCAATGGTGGTAGTCTTAACCAGCGTGGCGGCAGTACGGGTATTAGTACCGCTGAGATCAAATATCGTGGCCCAACCACGCCTGTGGTTATCACCGCCACCAATGCCCAAGAGATTGCCTTTGGTGCCTACAGCAATAATGAGATTCCGGTTATTGGTTTCATATTCGCTTCCGAAAACACCCCGGAACAGGCAGACCAGAACCTCCGTAGTCCACGTATTACCACCACGGTGCAGAGGTTGTTGAAGACGGTTGATAGAATTGATCCAGCTACGACGTCACAAAACGCTTCTGCCCGCGCCCTAGATACTGAATCCTATGACGGCAACTGTGGTGGCACAAGCAGCTATAGCATTAATATCAACGATGTCACTGGTGAGTTTACCGGCAACTACACTTTCAGAAACTATTGTGAATATGGTGAAACAATCAATGGCACCATGAGTATGTCAGGGAGTATTAATAGCGACACAGGGGTTTTGGGTAATGTGTCCCTGTCGTTCTCTTCTTTAACCTTGAGTTCCAGCATTTCTAACGAATCTCTATCGATCAATGGTCGGATCGACACTAATCTCAGCGCAGTATCTATCGTCTCCACTGTGAATATGCAAATGAAGGACAATGTTACCAACAAGACCTTCTTGGCTGAAAATGTTATTACGCAAAGCACCTTTCTTGATGACGCAGTAGAAATTCAAACGAGTGGTCGTTTTTATGATTCAGACTATGGTTACGTGGATGTCACTACGCCAACCCCATTGTTATTCGCTTTTCCTGCCGAATGGCCTTCATCAGGAGAGATAATTGCCACAGGCGCCAACAACTCAAAAGTAAAGCTGACGGCAATCTCTAGCACCACTTACAACATTGAGGTGGATAGCGATGGCGACGATCTCTATGAGACCCAGCAACTTGGACTGCTCTGGGACGATATGTAATTTTCTCAGAGTATAATTTTTTTCATAAAAGTCCATAGATCAAGTGCTTCAGTTATTGATGTGAACAGGGCTCCCAATCTTTTTCTGGGTCGAGCACTTTTGAAATTATCAACCAGCGGCACTGCGGTTGTAGTCGCTGAGGCATCAGGTACGGAAATGTTCTCTTCCGTGTGGACAGCTCCACCCGACCACAACAATCAAAAAGCATGATCCATGCAGATTAAGACTTGAACTCTGTATTTGCATAGATTTAGAAATTCCGGATGTCCGGTAGTCTGCAACGAATTATCCAAAAACCTTTTTAACTTATGACGGTGATTTTTTTGAGTTCAGCGAAGCAATCACGACTTTAAAATTTACTCAGATAAAATCAATTTTTGCTTGGCTTGATTGGTTGTTGAAGAAAATCTAGTCCGTTCGGCATATGGTTGATTCGGCGGCTAACTTGCCAATGCGGAGATTGCATCCCATAATCTCCGCATGAATAGCGGTAATTATTATATCTGGCAAACCAGCGACTGGCCGAACTGGCGCTTCGACTTGGCGGCGTTAACCCTACCCATGATTGAAGTCAGTCGTGCCCAAGGATTGTTGATGGGGCGGCTGGCGGATATTGGCATGGCTCAGCGTGATCAAGCAAGTCTGGCAGCGCTCACCGATGATGTGGTTAAGACCAGCGAAATTGAGGGTGAACTGCTTAATGCTGCTTCCGTTCGGTCGTCGGTCGCTCGTAAGCTCGGTGTGGACATTGGTGCGCTGGCGCCAGTGGATCGGCATGTTGAAGGTGTGGTTGAGATGGTGATGGACGCTACCCTCAACTGCTATGTACCGGTAACACAAGCGCGACTTTTTGCTTGGCATGCGGGTTTATTTCCGACGGGTTATTCAGGACTTTCTAAAATTAAGATCGGTGGTTGGCGCGATGATACCAACGGCCCGATGCAGGTGGTGTCGGGTGCGTTTGGCCGTCAGCAAGTGCATTTTGAAGCACCGCCGGCCAATCATATCCACAGCGAATGCAGCCAATTTCTCGATTGGCTGAACGCAGCTTCCAGCGAGCCACCCTTGATAAAAGCGGCGATCGGCCATTTATGGTTCGTGACTTTGCATCCATTTGACGACGGCAACGGCCGCATCGCGCGCGCTATCGGTGATTTGCTACTGGCGCGTGCCGACGCAAGTCCGCAGCGCTTCTATAGTTTGTCGGCGCAGATTCAGCGCGACCGAAAAGCTTATTACGATATTTTGGAGCGCACTCAACGGCAGTCGATGGATATCACTGATTGGTTGCTCTGGTTTCTCAAAACACTCCATCGCGCCGTTAATCAGGCGCAGCAAGCGTTGGATGTTGTATTGACAAAAGCACGTTTTTGGCAGCGATTGTCGATGATGTCTCAGCGTGAGCAACCCCTGGCGTTAAACGAGCGGCAAATCAAATTGCTGAATCGATTAATCGATGGCTTCGATGGCAAGCTGACCAGTAGCAAGTGGGCGGCTATAGCCAAATGTTCACCCGATACGGCGCTGCGTGACATCAACGATTTGCTTGCACTCGGCCTGCTGCGCAAGTCGGACGCGAGTGGACGCAGTACCAGTTATCAATTAAATGATTTGCCTGATTGAGTGGGTGATGGGAAAAAACGCGTAGGAGTGGCAACATGACTGATCTAAAGTACAGCCCCGTTTTTCAACACCATAGCCAGTTTTTGGCTAAAGCCAGTGAACGTAAAGGCTTTAAGGAAGCATACAACTCATTGGAGCTTGAATACAAAGTCATTAACCAGTTGTTAAAAGCCCGTGCACGCGCGGGCTTGACGCAAGATGCCGTCGCCGAACGCATGGGCACAACGAAGAGTGCCGCCTCTCGATCGTAGTGATTCACAAACATAACTTTTGTGACCCCCTTTAACCCAGCGGCGCAAACGCCATTAGCGAATCCCTTAGTGTGCTATTGCCCAATCCATGATTCGGAAATACCGTGGCGAAATTATTGTGCTCGTTATGCAGTGCCATGTAATTGAGCAGCACGGTTTCTACTAATAAATTGACGTTATTGGCTGCTGGCGTGGATGAGGTTTCGATGGAGGCGTCGGCACGCATGTAGCCGATTTGTTGGTGGCGGGTTTGTTGGTCGGCGGTGCCGCCGAGGAGGGTGGCGCGTCCGTTGGGGTTGTAGACAAGAAAAAAAGAGGCGGCGACGGAGGAATTATCGCCGGTCCATTCGCCTTTGCCGCGACCGTTGATGGAAGCATCGATGCGACCGTTGCTGGTGAGCGAGCCGTCGCTAAACACATACAGCATTAAGGGTTTGCCGACGCGAGCCGCGTATTCGAGACAAGCGCCCATGCAGCGGCCGGCGCGTAGATCGCGCAGTTCGCCGGTAGCACGCTCACCCGTGTGATAATCAAAGCCGCCCATGGCGACGGTACCGGCACCAGCAAAACCACTGATCACCATTTTCATAATGGCGGCGGTTTTACGAAATTCTGCGTCACTGTCAAATTCAGTTTGTGTGAAGATGCCGCTGCTGCCGATGATGCGCGTATCGAGTGTAGGATTGAGTGTGCTCGGATCACCAAATTGTTTGGCGTTGTGGTAAGCCTTCACATAACCGCAATTGAGCAGCTTTTTAATTTCAACATCACGTGCTACGCCGGTACTCACACGATTAATTTTATTGCTACTTAATCGGTAAATAGATTCCATCACCGCACTGGCATCGTTTTGACTGAGTAGACTCACCAAATCACCGACATCCACCAATCCGGTGACATCACTGGCACGATCCACTTTCACTGGCCGCACGCTCGGATCCATCATGAGGGTGGGTGCCATGCTGTTGCCGCCGGAATCGGAACTGCTGGAGCCAATTAAGGTGAGTAACGAGCCATTGCTGCCAGCTTTATATAAACCATACATGGGATTGTGCGGGTTATTACTGGTGTCGTTTTCCGAGCGTGCTGGAATCACCGCACCGTTAATATTGGCGCGCGTGGTAATGGAAGTTTTTTCTAAAATACCGCGCAAAAATGCACTGTCGCTGTGAAACGCTAAGCCAAGTTCGGTGTTCACAAAATCGCGATTGGCGGTTTGTGGATTGGCAATCGAAGGAATCATGTCGCCGGGTAAACCCAATTTGCTGTAACCGGCGGTACTTAAAAAATCCAATTGTCCGCCCGCTTGGCCGACTAATACATTTGAACCGGCGATGTTCGCGCCACCGGCTAAATCAAAACAAATAAACGGAATTTTACCGGCGCCTTCGGTGATGTTGCATTCGGTGATGATGGATGGATCAAGATCGGCAAAAGCCGGCGAGGATAATAAGGTCAGTAGCGGATTCATCAGCAAATATCCGCCGCCACCAATTAAGCCTTGGCCCAAAAATTCCCGGCGCGTGCGTGGTTTTTTATGCAGTGCATGCAACAGTGGGGCGTCGACAGGTAATTCTCGTTTTTTAGCCATAACTTTTTCCTGCTGCAATCAATTTCCTGCTGAAAATGCTGACTGGACCTACTGCAATAAACTACTGGCGCTGCCCAGAACCGTTGCGCAACTGGCTTTGGCAATGGTTTTGGTGCTGGCAGCATTGTTTTTTAAGGTGTTGATCAATGTGTTCAGTTCAGTGGTTAGTTCGGCATTACTCGGTTGCGTGGTTAGATTGCTGCCGACCAGCTTGTTGTGTAAATGACTCATCAATTGTGCGCTGCCAGCGTTATCAAATGCGCTGGCGGATGCGGCATTTAAATTAATGCCGCTGAAAAAACTCGCGCTTAAAGTCGGATCGTCTACCAGTACCGCACAATATTTAATAGCTAATTGCGTGATCGCCATCTGTTGTGCCGCGACAAAGCCTTCAATATTTTCAGTGGTGGGTAATTGCTGTTTCACGGTGTTATAGGTGCTGAGTACGGAGGCTTGTTGGCTACTGACACCGGTGAGCGCGGCAAAGCTGGCATTGATTTCATCAAAGTGGCGGATGCCAATTAACGGTTGCGGATCTAGGTCAACCGGTGTGGCTGCGATAGGGCTAGCCGGTGCGGTACGCACGCTGCTTTGTGTGCCTAAATGATCAAAGGTTAAGAAAAATTCATCGCTTTGCGGGCCTTTTTGCAAGTTGATAATGGTGCCGATGCTGGAAATACTTTGGCCTTTATCGCCGTAATTGCTGGCGGTCAGTGCGGTATCGAGATTGGCATACGCTTGGCCGACTGTCGCTTCTTGGCCATTAATGCCAATGCGCATACCTTTTAGTGCGACATTGCCCGGGACCACGCCCGCTTGCAGGCTGATGAAAAATGGTTTGTTAAATAAGTAGCTGTAGCTGTCAAATTCGCTGACTTCAAACACAATATAACTTTCTGGTAATTGCACCATGTCGCTGACTTGAAACAGCAGAAAATATTTCTGGCCAACACCGACGTTATAATTTTGCTGCACTTGCGATAAGCTCAAAGCGCGATTGTGAATCGCCAAAAAGCGAATCGTACCTTGCCATAAATGATTATTAGAAACTTCATTGCCCAGCACGAGCGCAAAGCTATCATCCCAATCGGCGAGACTGGAGCCTGCGCCATCGGCAGCACCCGTGAACTCGCCATTGACATAGATTTGTCGGCCATGCGTGGGATCGTAAGTGACGACGACATGTTGCTGCGTGGCTTGCAACACTTCATCGTCATCATCAGTGGATAATGCGGGAGTTGCTGCGGCGTTGGTGAGTTTGCTGCGATTGAGAAAGTCGTAATTATATAAGGTTTGCCCGAGGGTGAAATTACGCTGCATGGCACTGCCGGAATAACCGACAATCACGGCTTCTTCTTGGGTCACATTACCTGGCGCTACCCAAGCTTCAATCGAATACTCGCCCGTAGCGGTGATTAATTGGTGTAATTTTTTACTGGCCACGGTGCTGCCTTGCGCTTTGCCGTTAACGATGCGAATGCCCCAGCCGCCTACCCATTGCACATCGCCGCTAAAAGTTAAATTCAGTGCAGGTTCCACACCGCTGGTGTCGTAAGCTGTGCTGCCTTCGCCGGTTTTAAACGCATAGTTAGCAATGACGTGGGTTTCAAAACGGCCGCCTTGGCTGGCGACCAGACCATCGGTGAGTTTGAGTGCTTTGCTGATTAAGAGTTTGGGATCCACGGGTGTCGGCTGAATTTGATTGGCCATAGCTGTGATGGCATCCGACATGGTTTTGGCATTGACGGTGCAGTCGCTCCAGCAATTATGAAACTCTTGGCCTAAACGTAAAACCAGTCGCGATTGTGCGGGTGTGTCCAAATCAATTTTGCTGAGCACATTTTGATAAGCGGTATCAACATCGCTGCTGGCAAAAAATGGCGATTGCGGCACGCTCGCATTGGCTTGATGACAGCCGGCGCAATACTGGGTTAATAACGGATAAACGTGTTGCGCAAAATAGGTGCTGCTTTCAGGAAAACTTTTGCTGGTGCCAGCGGAAAAAATGGTCGGTGCACGTAAATCGACCGTGGTACTGCCCGCAATACTGCCTCCGGCCCAAGCGGCGATCCAGGTGGTGAGAATGTCCGCGCAGGCACTCGGGCTGGCTAGCCAGCAATTATGGCCACCGCCGACTTTGGTGACCATTTTGGATAAAGTGGGTTGGGTTAAATTCACTAAAGGAGTGGCTTGTTGATAGGCCAAATTAATATCATCGCTGCGCACAAAATTCGGGGTTTGTCCGCCGCTGCCATGACATTTGCCGCAGCGATCATTGCCAACGAGATTGTCCCAAACATTGAGTTTGAATTGTTGAATGTCGCTGGTGCTGGCGGCGGGCCCTGAGTAGTTGCTGACAGTGGCTTGTACTTCGGAGGGCAATACGCGATTGGTTTCGCCGCCACCGCCGCCGCAAGCGGAGAGCAGGGGTAGGAAAAGGAAAAACGTGAAAAGGCGCAATAATAGAGTGGGTTGCCAACGATGGGTAATCTGCACTGAACTAAATTCCCCTCCATTGGAGGGGTGGCAGGCGAAGCCTGACGGGGTGGTATTTTGAACGCGACCACCCCCCGCCTTCGGCGTACCCCTCCATTGGAGGGGAATTATTTCGCTTAGGTGAAATGAGCCGATTTTTTTAAGCGACATGCGATTTTAATCTCCCATGCAATAGACGGCAGCATGCGCGAATACCGGTTTTAACGCATAACCGTTACTGCTGAAGGTGCTGACGAGGGAACTGATTTCGGTGCGATCGGCGGCGTCTGCCGGTGGACGCAAACACACGGCTTTAAATACTTTGGTGGCTTGGCAGCTGGCAAACTGCTGGCTGTGACTTAACTCTTGGCCTAATGATTTGGCACCTTGGCCGCTGCCATCTAAATCTTTGTCCCAGCCGAGCACCTGATTTTGTCCCTGCCGCCAGTAGTTGCTCCATTTATTATCGGGCGTGATAAAACCGTAGGGAAAGGTGGTGGTGTTGATTTGATATTTGCCATCGACGATATTGGCGTGATATTGCAGGCTTCCGTTCAGTGCATCGGGATCATTATCTTCATCGTAACTAAAGTCGTAATACGCAAACGCTTGGGCCAGTGGATCCATACCGCTGTGACAACCGATACAATTGTTTAAAAATAAGCGACTGTCACCACCGGGGCTGCGGCTGACATCTTGACGAATCCGATCCGGCGAACGCGTGGTATCTTTTAAGGTTTCTAAATCAGTGCACAAAAAATTCATCAAGGTAAAACGCAGCATGGCGCGATTGGTGCCATTAATAAAATACGCACGAGCTGCGCCGCGTGTGGTTATGATGCCAGCGGTTGCATCGGTGGGTACACCGGTGACGGCTGATTGTGTGGTGGCTTGCAAACTGGTTTTTAAATTAAATCCGCCATCTTCTAGCGCTTGATAATGGGCATTGTTGTTATTGGCATATGCAGGCAAACCTAAGCCCGTGTTGCCAACATATAAGACATCGGCGGATAACACACTACGAAAATCCGCATCATCGCGAATCAATCCAATTACCGTGGCGGTGAAATCATTCAGTGGCACAAACACGTTTTGATCGCGATTGGTCCAGGGCGCTATCCAATTTTTTAAGGTGATATTATAAAAAGCCGGATTATCAATCGCGAGATTGGCAGCCTCAACTGCTCGGTTATTGCTGATGAGTGTTGCCATATTCGACAGCAACGCCTCACTTGGTGGAATGCCCGCCAATCGATCATGCAAACGTTTGGCTTGTTCGCGTTCAGCGGCTTGGGTGTTAGTTGATAACAAGCCAACGAACACCATACACAGATTAAAAATAATGAGCCAACGTGATTTTGACACTCGGTCACCTAATCGTAATTGATTAATCTAATGCTAGTCGTATTTGGCCAGTGTTTAGTGGCACACGTAGCAGGTTGTGTAGTCTTTCGCATTTTTTGTGTTGTTCAGTGTAGCAACTTGTTGTTATTTCTAGGCAGGATTAAAAAATCGTGCGTAAACTTTTAAATCTAAGAGTATGGCTTTTTGTTGGGTAGGATTCTCTGGAAGAAGGATGTGCAGTGAAAATAAAACGAGCTGCCCTATTATTGACCACTGTGATCTTGGCTACTTTGTTGTCTGCTTGTGGCGGCGGTGGTGGTGTAGGCGGTGGGCAATCGCCTGATCCTGTCGCGATCGATGTGCCCCTGTTTTATATCAAACGGGCGCCCGTGCGCGATGATAATGGCGTTCTTGAAAGTAATGATCTGCGCAATCCCACGGCGTTTAATCCTGGTGCGCATTTGTATATGCGTGATCGCGCTTCGCCATCGGCGACCGAAAAAGCCATTACCGATCGGTTATTCACTGGCGATGAAGTTAGTTTGTATGACGTCAAAGATTTAAGTGCCGATTATGAGGGTAAAAAAATACTCTTCGCACTCCATAAGCCTTTGCTGGAAAACGTCGACGATGATGAACAGCCGAAGTGGGAAATTTGGCAGTACCAAGTCAGCACAGATACGTTAAGTCGGGTTATAGCTTCCGATACGGTTGCTGCTGGCGGTGATGACGCCTCGCCTGTTTTTTTACCCGATGGTCGTATCGTTTTTACCTCAACTAGACAACGCAGCAGCAAGGCGCGATTACTGGATGAAGGTAAACCGCAATACGCCGGTCTTGCTGAGGGCGAAAATAATCCGGCCAGTGTGCTGCATATTATGGAAGCAAATGGCAGTGATATTCAGCAGCAATCGTTTAATCAAAGCCATGATTTAAGTCCGCAGGTGTTAAGTGATGGCCGAATTGTTTTCACGCGCTGGGATCATATGGGCAGCGTGTCTGGCATGCACCTTTATACCATTCATCCCGATGGTACCGAGCTGTCACTCTATTACGGCGCTCACTCGCATCAAACCGGCACCGATGATGGCACGGTGCAATTTACGCGTGCCATGCCCTTACCCAATGGCCAGCTGCTGAGTTTAATTCGGCCGTTTGTCGATACGCGCGGTGCTAATCAATTAGTGCAGTTTGATGCACAGCGGTTTATTGATGCCACCCAGCCTATTAATACCGCTGTCATTTCTACAAGTAGTACGCAGCAAAATCTGACCAGTTTAAAGCTAACCACTGATGACAGCTTGGCGCTCGGTGGGCACATCAGCAGTGCGCAAGTGTTGCATGATGGCGAGTCTCGCTTGTTAATTAGCTGGTCGCCCTGTCGGCTGCAATCGCTGATGGGGCAATTTTTTGCTTGCATCGAACCTTATTTATCCGACACCACCTTAATTGAAGCCGACCCCGTGTTTGGCATTTGGGTGTTGGATTGGCAAAACAATACGCAACTGCCGATTGTGCAAGGTACTAGTACAGCGGTGATCACCGAAGCCCTGGCGCTGGAAGTACGCACGCCCCCGACCAACTTGGTCGATAAAAGTCTTGGTGCAGGTTTAGATGAAGTGCTGAATAACGCGAGCGTCGGTGCGCTGAACATTCGTAGCGTATATGATTTTGCTGGCATGAATACCGCGACAGCTGATCTTGTCGCGCGTTATATCCGCGTGGAAAAAGCGGTGCCGATTCCCGATGATGATGTGGTGGAATTAAGCGGTGCCAATTTCGGCCGCAGCTCACAACAGTTAATGCGTGAAGTGGTGGGGTATGCGCCGATTGAAGCCGATGGTTCCGTCAATATTGCGGTTCCAGCTGATGTGCCATTAGCCATTAGTGTGCTTGATAGCAACGGCGAACGCATTACCAACCGCCATCAAAATTGGTTGCAAGTACGGCCCGGTGAAACGCGGCAATGTAATGGTTGCCATACCGGCAGTACTGACGTGACCCCGCATGGTCGTATTAATGGCGAGATTGCTTCGATTAATCCCGCGACCAGCTTGGCCGAAGCCCATACCAGCGCCCAGGGCATTCGCTTTTTAACCATGGATTTGAAAAATGAAACGGGTTGGAAGTATGCGGATTTATTGACGCCCGCACCGACCACCAGCGATTGCCAAACGGCGTGGCAATACTTATGTCGCAGCGTGATTAATTATGTCACCCATATCCAACCGATCTTTGACTTGGTGCGGCAAGCCGGTACGCAAACTTGCACCAGTTGCCATAACACCAAGGATGCGATGAATGCGGCTCAAGTCCCGGCTGGGCAATTGGATTTAACTGGTGGGGTTTCCGCCGATTCTGCTGATCAAATTAATTCGTATCGCGAATTGTTTTTTAACGATAACGAACAAGAGTTGGTGGGTGGGGTGCTCACGGATCGTGTGGTCATTGTCACCGATGGCAATGGTGATACAGTTTTTCAGCGTGACGGTAATGGTAATTTAATTTTAGATGGTGCTGGCCAACCAATACCGTTAACCAGATTGGTGAATGTCAATCCAAGCATGTCGGTAAACGGGGCGGCGGCCAGCCAATTTTTGACTATCTTTAAACAAGCCAGTGCAACGGTGGATCATCGAACATTTTTAAGTAATGCCGAGTTAAAGCTGATACGCGAATGGTTGGATATGGGTGGTCAGTACTACAACAATCCATTTGATGTGCCACAAAATTAATCATGCAAAACTAACATGCAAAAACGGATCAGCATGAAAAACCATGGAAGGGTAATCGGATTATTGCTGGGCTGGTTGTTTTGCCAGGTGTTATGCGCTGCCGACAATATCAGTTTGCAAGTACAAGAAAAATTCATTGATTTACGCAGTGGCCCCGGCAGTACCTTTCCCATCATTAATGTGGTTTTGCCCGGTGAATGGCTGCAAGTACAGCAGCAGCAAACGCAATGGGTGCAGGTGCTGACCGAGCGTCACGACAAGGGTTGGATGTCGGTGGCAGCACTGGCGCAAACCCGTAGTGCTGATGGTTTATCTGGTCAACCCTTAGCCGAGCATCTGGTGGGGTCACCTTGGTTAGGGGCGGTTACGCTCGGGGATTTTGGTGGCGCAAGTTTATTGGGTGTGTTGATTGGTTATCAATGGAATGCGTATTTAGTCTCCGAAGTGGTGGTGCAACAAAGTCTCGGTGATTTTGCCGAAAACTCCTTATATGCATTGCAAATTACCCACCGCAGTTTACCGGATAAGAAATGGTGTCCATTATTCACACTGGGTACTGGCAAGTTAATCACGCATCCACAAACTACACTGGTCAGTAGCGCAGATCGTGATGATGATTTTTTAAAACTGGCCGTGGGTGTTAATCGCCGTTTAAATGCAACCTTAAGCTTGCGTGCGGAATATCAAAATTTATTGGTGCTAACCTCGCGTGAAGATAATCCGCGCGTAGACGCATGGACTTTATCGATTACGAATCAATTTTAAGCGCGGTTAATTTTAGGGAACAAAAAATGAAGGCAAGGATTTTATTGTTGTGGATCACAGGTCTGTGGCTAAGCTTTGGATCGCTGTTGCACGCCGCAGACGCACCGGTGGATTCCGTTAACCGCAATACCCCGAATATTGAACGTAAAATCGTGGAGTTACCCAAACTGGATCGGCGTGATTTAACGCTGGGCATCTGGTCTGGCTTGATCAGTATTGAAGATTTTGGCGTGAATTCGATCAGCGGTGCTCGCATCGCCTATCAAGTGAGTGAGTCGGTTTTTTTTGAAACTCGGTATGCACAAAGTAAAGCCAGCGAAACCAGTTTTGAAACCATCAGTGATATTCAATTGCTGACTGATGATGATCGTCAATTAAAATTTTATGATCTGGGTCTGGGGTATCGTATTAATGGCCAAAGTTTTGTGAGTCGTCATCGGTCGTTGAGCAGCAATTTTTATGTGGTCGGCAGCATGGGCAATACTCAGTTTGCGGGTAGCGATGAAGTTACCCTAACCATGGGTGCCGGTTTTAATCTGCTGATCAATGATTGGCTGATGTTAACGCTCGAAGGTCGCGATCATTGGTGGGACAGTGAAGTGTTGGGTGCGGCAAAAACCACGCATAATTTGGTGGGTAGTTTGGGTGTGTCGACATTCTTTTAATGATGAAAACAGGAGCTGCTATGCGTTTATTGACTTTAGTAATTGCCATATTTTTTAGCTTGTCAGTCACTGCCGCTGAAATTCCACCAAAAGACGCGGCTGATTTTACGCTGAAATCGTTAACGGGCGAAAACTTACGTTTGCGTGAGCAAATTGGCGATGTGATTTTATTAAACTTTTGGGCATCTTGGTGTGGGCCGTGTCGGGAAGAAATGCCCGAACTGGAAAAACTTCAGCAAAAATATCAAGCCTTGGGTTTTAAAGTGATGGGTGTCAATGTGGAAACCTCCCCAGAAAAAGCGCAAGTATTTTTAAAAAATATGAAGCTGAGCTTCCCAATTGTTTTAGATAGCGAACAAACCGTCAGCAAAACCTATCAAGTCGAAGCCATGCCTACGACCTATTTAATTGATCGCCAAGGTAAATTGCGTTTCTTGCATAAAGGCTATGAAAAAGGCACCGCTGAAGAATACGAAACCCAAATTAAAAAGTTGATTCGTGAATGAAAATCGTAGCGGTAAGTTTATTGTGGGTATTGATCTCAGGATGTAGTTCCTTGCATCCGTGGGTTCAGCCTTATGAACGCGATCATCTGGCTGAGCCGATTATGAGTTTGAATTTAAACCCCGTTGATGTTAGTTATCGTGCGCATGTGTATGAATCGCGGGAAGCCGCGCGCGGTGCCGATGGTGCAGCAGGGGGCGGCTGTGGTTGTAATTAACCGTCGGTTAGGTTTTTTGAGTGTGATATTGATTGTCATTGTGGGGCGATCCAGTGCCGGGGTGTTGCCAGAGGAACGCACCGATGTATTAGAGCATCATTATGCAGGCGATAATATTACGATCACAGGGCCTTCGGTGTTAGTGCGTAAAAATCTGAATAATAAAATTGCCTTTTCTGGGCGTTATTATGTCGATCAAATCAGTGGTGCCACCATTGATGTGCGCACCTACGGCAGCCCGTATGCAGAAAAACGCACCGAGACCAGTGTCGGTACCGATGTGGTGCAAGACAATACCAGTTGGCATGTCAATTATTTGCAAAGTATTGAAAATGATTACGAGGCGCATAATGCGTCCATTGAAATCAATCAAGATTTTTTTGGTGATCTCAGTACCTTAAGCATCGGTTTCGCACAGGGCTGGGATACGGTGATGGATCGCACCAGTAAAGCAACGCTTGGTGAAGTGGATCGGAATAGCTACCGTTTAGGGTGGTCGCAGGTGATCACGCCAAAAATAATTGGCAATCTGGGTTTTGAAGCCATTACTGATGAAGGTTATTTAAAAAATCAGTATCGCCAAGTGCGCTATCTTGATGCCGCCAATTTATATGCGTTTGAACCGGAAGCTTATCCGAATACGCGCACCAGTTATGCCGTGTCAATCGGCGCGATGCAGTATTTAAACGCCAATAACGTGATCGGATATCGCTATCGCTATTTTACCGATAACTGGGATATCAAAGCACATACCGTTGAGCTTGAATATCGGTATCAATGGAATCAGTGGTTGTTGGTGTCGCAACTTCGTGCCTATCAACAAAATGCCGCGGACTTTTATGCGGATATTTTTCCGTATGAAAAATATCAAACCTTTAAAGCCCGCGATAAAGAATTGAGTCAATTTCAATCTTTCGGCATCAGTTTGGGTGCAACTTATGTACTCCCTAAAGCACCGTGGGATTTTGTCGAAAAAAGCACAGTAAATGTTTTTGTTGATCATTTGAGTGTGGATTATGACAATTTTTACGATGCAACCGTGCGCGATGCTAATCATCAAAAAATTGCGGCCGATCAACAACCGTTATTCCATTTGTCCGCGAACGCGATAAGGGTATTTTTCAGTGTCTGGTATTAAAGGGATTGGTATTAAAGTTTTTGGCATTAAAAAACAGTGCATTCAATTTCTTGCAACCATTTTGTTGTTGATTACATCGCAGGTACAAGCCCAATGGTTTGATGAAGAAACTTCCATTATGGGCACGCGTATCGCCATTAGTATTTGGCAGGAAGATGCTACGGTGGCGCATGATCTTACCGAAAAAGTGTTCGCGGAACTGCGGCGTCTGGATGAAAAATTGAGTCCTTACATTGAAAAAAGTGAGCTTAGTCTGGTGAATCGTTTGGCAACCACGCAGACCTTGACGATTAGTGATGAAATGTTGCATCTAATACAAGCTTCTAATGAGTATTCTCAACTCTCAAACGGCGCATTTGATATTACCTATGCGTCAGTGGGTTATTTATATGATTATCGCAAATCACAAAAACCCGATGATGCCAGCATTAATAAATTGCTGCCGAGCATTAACTATCGTCATATTCAGCTCGGTGATAAAACGGTGCATTTTAAAGACCCGAACGTCAAAATTGATTTGGGCGGAATTGCTAAAGGCTATGCGGTTGATCGAGGTATTGCCATTTTAAAATCCGCCGGTGTGCAATACGCCACGCTCACTGCAGGTGGCGACAGTTATTTTTTAGGACTACATAAAGATCGACCGTGGAATGTGGTGATTCAGCATCCGCGTGACCAGAAAAAAAATGTGCTGATGCTGCCGGTGGCCGATATGGCTGTTTCCACGTCGGGCGATTATGAACGATATTTTATGCAAGACGGCAAACGCTACCATCATATTCTGCAGCCAAAAACGGGAAAATCTGCCAATGAATTAATGAGTGTGACCATTATTGGTCCCGAATCCATGCGCACCGATGCACTGAGTACCAGCGTATTTGTTATGGGCGTCAAAGAAGGTTTGGCACTGATTAATCGCTTGCCAGATGTGGATGCTGTGCTGATTGATCGCGAAGGTAAAATGTATTACAGCAATAATTTGGTACCACCAGAAAAAATTAATAAGCCTTCATTGCGGCCATGATTTTTTAATTCCTTTCCCTGGCAAGGCTAATGTATGGACAGAAGTATTTATGGTTTTAAATTCCCCTCCGTTGGAGGGGTGGCAGGCGTAGCCTGACGGGGTGGTTTGTTGAACGAGACCACCCCCCGCCTACGGCGCAATGTCAGTAACTTAAGGCAATCGATTGGCCGATTAATTCCAATCTGTTCGTCGCAGTATGTAGAGACAAGGCATGCCTTGTCTCTACGGTGGTGATGGTTACGATTGCGGCCAGAGTGAAGCACGACGTGCTAGAGTCAGTAAGGAAATTTGAGGAGAAAATTATGGTTCGAGTTGTATGGGTAATGCTTTTATTTTTGAGTGCGGTGGTGCAGGCCGCAGAGCCTGTACCCAATTCAACTGCGCCCACCTTGCCTGCGGCAGCTATGTCGAGCCAGTTGCAGGATGTGAAAACGCAAGTTATGCAGCTGAATCGCGATTTGTTCTTACTCGAGGAAGATTTATTATTCCCCGCCAGCACCCAGCTGGGCATCTTTGTGTCGATGGATGCCGGTGTATTGATGCCGCTGGACGCCGTTGAACTACGCATGGATGACGACAAAATTGGCGGCTATCTTTACACGCAGCAGCAAACGCAAGCTATTCAACGTGGTGCTTTGCAGCGCGTCTATGAAGGTAATTTAAAAAGTGGCGAGCATACGCTGATGGTGGTTTTTACAGGGAAGGGGCCACAGGATCAGCCGTATCGGCGTGCCATCGAACACAAATTTATCAAGGCCACCGATCCGGTGTGGTTAGAAGTCAAAATTATCGACGATACCAAAACGCAGCAGCCTGCCCTTGAAGTGAAAGCATGGCCAAGTACGCATTAAGTTTTTTTCTGCTGTGGTTGTGTCAACCCGCGCTCGTGGTTGCCGAATCGCTTGCGGCTGAATCACCGCACACGGTGCAATCGCTCGACTACGGCATGGCGTTATATGAGGATTTTCAGGGACAATCCATAGCGGCGCTCACCCAGCTGATGGCTGCCGATAAACGGGGTCGAATGAATAGCCGCGATGTTTTTCCACAATTACTGCTGGGAAATTTAAGTTTATCTTTAGGCTTAACCAAACAAGCGGAACAGGTGTTTTCACAATTCAAAGGCGATCAACAATTTCATGATCCTGTTAATTTTTATCTGGGTAAATTTTATTATTACCAACGGCAACCAACACAAGCTCAAGCATTACTGGAAGGTTTAAAACAACTGAATGCGGAGCAACAACAAGAGCGTTTGTATTATCTGGCGTCAATCGCCATGCAAGCCAATCGTTTAGATTTAGCGCAGGACTATGAAGGGAAAATTCTTAAAGATTCGATCTGGAAAGCTTATATCTCGCATAACTTGGCCTTGGCGCACGCGCAGCAACAAAATTTTAAAGCTGCACATCAACTGTGGCAGCGTTTGTACCGGCAAGACAATAAAAATGCTGAGCTGACCTTATTACAACAACGTGCACGTTTGGCAGAAGGTTTGATTTATTTACAGCAGAATCAACTTGAAGATGCCCAAAAAATGCTGCAGGCCTTGCCGCAAAGTACACCCTGGTTGGCCGGAGCGGTTTTGGCATTGGCGGCCAGTGAGACCGATGCTGAGCAAGCACAACAACAATTAAATTGGCTGCAATCCTTGCCAGGTCATGACTATGAAAAAAGCCAAGGTTTGCAGTTATCCGCACAACTAGCCGAACAACAAAAAAATAAAGCGCTGGCTTGGCAACGTTATCAAAGTGGCCTAAGCGCTTATCAACAGCAACAAAACCAATTGCATGAATTTTTAGGTGGTGGTTTTGATGCGTTGTATCAACAGTGGTTAACGCAGCGAACCCCGGATGCGCTGAGCAGTTTATTTGAAACCGACAGCATGTTAAATCAACAACGACAGCAGGGTGTGCAGCTTGCGCAGTTGCAAGCGAGTTTGACAAAAAATGCGCAGCGCTTGCCGGAATTGCAGGAAATGTTGGCTACGCGACAACAAGCGCATCAACAGCGTTTAAATGTCGTCAGCTTACAAGATCTGCAAACGCGGCAGCAAACGTTAAAGACGCAATATGCGGTGCTAGATAATGCTGCATTGAGTGGCCAACAGCCTTGGCAATGGGCGTCACCGAGTTTGTTAGCCCAACAACAAAAATGGCAACGCGCTCAGCAAATGTGGCAAAACAATCAAACCCAATTTGCGGACGGCACACAGCTCAACACACGTTTATTGCGAATCAAGGGGGCTTTATTATGGCAATTACAAGAGCAGAGCATTAGCGATAAGCTATTGGTAAAAAATGCGCGTCGTGAAATTCAAACGGCGTTGGATCACAATCAACAGCAGATCGCAAAGGTTCAGCAGTTGTTGACGCAAGCACCCGATTATCTGCAGCTTTCCCAGCGGGTGCGTGATTATCAGCAGCAGATCACGCGTACGCAGCAGCAACTCCAGCAGCTACAGACGCAATTTCAACAACAAACGCAAGTGCGTTTGCATCAGCTTTTACAACAGCAACAACAGGTTTTGAAAACGCACATTGCGGATTTGCACTATGCGCTGGCGCGTTTAAGTGAGGCGCTGTGATGAACATGCGCTGGCGATTAAGTTGGATAGGGATAGGCTTGATATTGCTCAATGGCTGTCGTCATCCGCTCACTTTGCAAGATCATCCGCGCATTGCTAAGACTTCAGAGAAATCGCAAGCGTTGCAATTGGCGCCACCGCAGCGGATTGATCTTTATCAGCAAGCGCTGCAGCATGCGCAACCAGCGGATGTGGCCGCGTTACAACAACGATTGGCGCAGCTGCAATTGCAGCAGGGAGAGGCGCAGCTTGATAGCAATGCTGATACCGTGTCGTTACAGCGGAGTGTTGAGTTGACGGAAGCTTGGTTGGCAGCGGATCATCCCGTCGAAGCCCGTGCTGAAATGCTCTACCTGCTCGCTAAAGCACAAGATATGCAAACTCAACATCAGCAAGCGTTAGCCAGCTTAACCAAGCTTACCCAAGAATATCCCCATCACCCGTTAAGTTTTGAAAGTGAATTTCGCTTAGCAGAAGATTTTTATTCGCGCTCCGACTATGAACAAGCCTTGGTGCATTATCAGCGGGTGTTAAGTTTTCAGCAGCCAACACAATCGCTGTCGGTGAATGCGCTTTATATGTCGGGCTGGTGTTTATATAAATTAAATCAATACCTGCAAGCTTTAAAGCCGTTTGATCAAGTGTTGGCAGCCTCGGGTACGCAGCAACAAGGCTTGCGTGAAGATACGCTACGCATGATGGCGGTGATATCCAGTGCGTTGCAGGGCACGCAAACTTTGCAAAAGTTTTATGGTCATTCTGTTGAAGGCACTTCTCAGTTGCCACCGCAGGCTGTCGATGTTTATCTGGCATTGGCCGATTATTATATTCGTGATGAGCGTTGGTTGGATGCGGCGACTGTTTATCGTGATTTTCAGCAGCATTATCCGACAGCGCCGCAAGGGTATCAATTTCAAGTCAAGTTGATTGCGTTTTTGGAGCAGCAGCAACAATTTGCTGATGCCCGTTTGGCCAAAGCTGATTTTGTGAAAAAGTTTGCGAGCAGCCAAGATGCCGATGTGAAAGCCATTTTATCTGGCTATCTGTTGGTGCTCGCGCAATTTCATCATCATCAGGCGCAGGTTGAGCCTGTTGAAATCGCCCAACAACAATGGCAACAAGCCATCGCGTATTATCAGCAATGGCTAAACACTTTTCCGCAAGATCCGCGTATACCCGAACAACAGTATTTATTGGCGGAAGCCTATTTTGAAACGCGACAGTATCCGCAAGCGATTGCGATTTATGTCCAGATAGCACCCCAGTCGGCACCGGCTGCTAAAGCGTTATTGGCAAGCTATTCGCAGTTATTGGCCAGCGACGCTTTTAGAAAACTGCCGTTGGCGGAACAAAGTCGTTGGCAAGAACAGGCGCTCGTACAAGCCCAGTTATTTAATCATCAAGATGCGGCGGCCACATTAAGTCAGCAAGCATTAATTTTAAAAGCTGATGGTTATTATAAGCAAAAACAGTTTGCGTTGGCAGATGGCATATACCGGCAACTGTTGCAGCAGTTTCCGCAGGCGGTTGATCGTCGTCTCTGGCAGCAGCAGTTAGCCAATTGTTTATATCAACAAGCTAAGCCATTAGCCGCTGCCAAGCAATGGCAGGTAGCAAGTGATTTGTTAATACAAATTCCAGGGTTAACTACCGATGTCGCGCTGGCAAAATCGGCACAACTGGATGTGGCTACTTATCAAATGCAGTTAATGCAATGGGATAATGCCAGCGCTTTGTTGAAAAAAATTCGCAGCAATTATCCAGAAACAGCCGAGCAAGTGGCGGTGAAATTGGCATTTATTTATACCCAGCAAGCCAATCCACTAGCCACTGCCGATGAATTAATGCGCGTATCACAAACGCAAAGTCCACAACAACAATCTTCTTTATTACAAGCCGCAAAAATTTATGCTGAGCAGCACAAAACGCAGCAAGCCATTATGGCTTATCAGCAATATGTGCAAATTTATGTGGAACCGTTGGATGATCATATTCGCGCTTTGCAACAGTTGATTGTGCTGAATCAAGGCAACATGCAGCAGCAAGATCTTTGGCGCCTAGCCATCATTCGGGCAGACGAGCAAGCAAAAGCACCGACCCAGTTGAGTCGTGAACAAGCCGCTGCAGCGACATTGGTGTTTGCCAAAGTACACTTTCAGCAGTTTATGAATTTACCGCTGACCTTACCGCTTGAAGCCAGTTTTTCGCGCAAACAGCAATTGATGCAGCAAGCGATACAAGCCACGCAACAGGTGTTGGCTTATGAAGATGTGGCTAGTGTTGCTGCTGCTACGGATCAAATGGCAGAAATTTTTCATCAATTTAGTATCAGTTTATTGCAGTCACCCAGGCCCACCAATTTGGATGAACTGGCATTGGAAGAATATAATTTATTACTCGAAGAACAAGCGACACCTTTCGAAGATCAAGCGATTGATTGGCATCAGCGAAATCTCAAACGTTTGCATCAAGGTCAGTGGAATGACGCCATTGCGCACAGTGTGCAGATGTTGCAGCAATTGGTGCCCGCAAAATATCGGCGGCCAGAGCGAGGAGGGATGGATGCGAACATTTCTAAAAATTAGTATTTTACTGTCAGCTTGTCTGGTTGCCTGTACGCAATTACCGTCGGCTAATAAAAATCGCGTGGACAGTTTGAATCAGCAGGGCATTGCTTATCGCCAGCAAGGAAAATTTGTTGAAGCAGAGCAAGCGTATCAACAAGCGCTGGCCATCGATGATCAGTACGCCAATGCCTGGTTGAACTTAGGTATTCTTTATGACCTGTATAGGCCTGATGCTATTAAGGCGCGTCAAGCGTATGAAAAATTTCAATCGTTGCAAGCAACACCGGATAAAGACGTCGCTGCCTGGATAAAAGCCTTGTCTGTAGCAAAACAGGAATCGTTATCAAAACCGGAGGCGCCATGAAAAAAATAGGGATCTTCTTTATGCTGGTAATCGCTTCGAGTTTAGCCAATGATTTATTCGCAGAAGACGTTAATATGACTGATACCATTAAAGGCAATCAACAGCATCCTAACGTGTTGTTTATTGTGCCATGGCAATCACCACCGGCAACTATTCCGATGGCACGCAAGATGGCCATTCGCCTGCCGGACTATTTAACTCAACCGATTGAGCGTGCGGAATTTATGGAACAATTTGTTTCAACTTCTAAAAGCCAATGAAGATCTGCAATCAAAATTTTCATGAAGCGCTATAGTTTTGAAGTGCAAACTTTTGAAGTGAAAATTTTTGAAGTACAAACTGTCGAAGTGCTATCAGTTTTATCAGTGCTAGTCAGTAAAAGCAATACATTCCCTCTCTTAACAAGGGGAGAGGACTAGGGTGGGGTCATTTAAGGAGAGCACATGAATATCTATTACACCGTGGTTAAATTTTTTCAAGACGGTGGCGAATTTATGTATCCGATCGCCGCAGTGATGGTGGTGGGTCTTGCGATTGGTATTGAGCGGTTGATTTTTGTCAGCAAGGTCCGCACGGCTAATCGTCTGGCGTTTCAAAAAATACAACCCTTGTTAATCCAGCAAGATTTTAAAGCCTTGATGAAATTTATGCAGCATTCCAAAGCCCCGCTGAGTGAGTTGATCAATGCGGGCATTATGAAATTAGCGACCACGCGGGATCGTGCGCAATTGGAATATGCCATGGAAGAAAAATTGATGGAATCCACGCCACGCTTAGAAAAGCGTACGTCCTATTTAGCGCTGCTCGCCAATATCGCCACGCTACTGGGTTTGCTCGGTACAATCGCTGGTTTAATTGCCGCGTTTGGTGCGGTTGCCAATGCTGATTTATCACAGAAGGCCACCTTATTGTCACAAAGTATCGCGGTGGCGATGAATACCACCGCCTTTGGTTTGATTGTCGCGATTCCATTGTTGATGATTCATGCTTATGTGCACACCAAAACCGCGGAGATCATGGATCTGTTAGATGTGGCTTGCATCAAGTTTTTAAATCAGCTCAGCTCGTCTTCGTCTGTGAATTAAGCGCATCATGTCTCGGTTTAGGCCATATTCAAAAAAGCAAAAAAAACAATATGAGGCAGAAGATCTGGATGTCACGCCAATCATGAATCTTATGATTGTGTTGGTGCCGATCTTATCGTTAACCATGGTATTCACGCATATTCGCGTGCTGCAGGTGCAGCTACCAGAATTGGTGGCACGCGTACAGTCAGTGGTGAATCCGGTGCAACAATCGTTAGAGCTGCTGATTTCGGCTGAAGCATTGACACTTTATTATCCCGCAGGTCGATTACTCAAAACGTTTCCGCGAGACAATAAAACTCAGACTTATGCATACATTGAATTAAATGCTTATTTGCAACAAATGAAATCGACTTTTGTGCAGCAAAAAATTGATAAGCACGATATTGTGCTGAGGCCTACCGCCGATATTCCTTATCAAACCTTAGTCAGTGTGATGGATCATGTCAGTCAATATCGTACCTTGGTGGCGGCCTCTGTAGTGCAAGCGGAATTGTTTTCGCAAATCAGTTTTGCGGATGCCCCAACGACGCTAACAGTAAATGGGAGTCGTTGATGCGTAAGGGTAAACGATCACGGCAGCCGCCAAAAGTCGTAAAACTGAATCTGGTGTCGATTATCGATATTTTTACCATTTTGGTGTTTTTTTTAATGGTCAGTTCTTCAGGTGTTGAGGTATTGGAAAATTCGCATAATGTAAAATTACCCGATTCATTGTCAGAAAACTTACCACAAATTAATTTAAAAATTTTAATCACTGGTGGTCAGTTATTAGTGAATGAGGAGCGAATTGCAATTGGTGACGTTGCAGAAAATACTCAGGCGACATTGCCGGGTTTGCAAGCGGTGTTGCAGCGCTTAGCGGCTGCGAAGGCGACTCGCACCGACGTGGAGCGTGAAAAAGGCTTGGCGGTGACGGTGATGGGAGATGCCAATGTGCCTTATCAGTTGCTGAAAAAAATATTAGCAACTTGCGCGCAAAGTGACTATCGCAATGTGTCGTTGGCAGTTAATTATCAAGCGGCGATAACTGGGCATTAGGGGCGGATATAAGGTACGCATGATGACACAAGTTGCACCGTCGAATTTTTTTATGAGTTATCCGGAAGATCATCACTTTCAAACCTTGCTGGCAGCACTGTTGGCAGTTTTTTTGGTGATGGGCTTGGTACTTCCGCATTTGTCTTTACCGAAGTTGCAGCCAACTGTCGACTCGTCCATTACACCTGTCATTCGAGCCGCAGTGATGTTACCAAAAACTATTGATATCGTTAAGCCAACAGCGATACCTAAGCCTGTCGCACTCGAATCAGAAGTACCTAAGCCAATTGTTCAGGTAAGTTTGCCACCCCGTGAAGTAGTTTCGGAAACCGAGGTTAAGCCAGAATTTGACGAAAAATTAGTTGCGCAGCCATTACCAATAAAAGCTACCAATAAAAATCATCAACCGCGCCGCTTGCCGAATTCTGAAGTGGTTTTAGTCGTTCCAGTAGCTAAAATTAAGATTGCTGAACCTGTAACATCTGAAGAAAGTCAGCCACAAATAGCGCGTCAACAAGCGCGCGAGCAAGCCAGCAAAAGCGGATTAATGATGATGCGTAGTCAATTACAACAATTACAGCAGACTGCTGCGCAAGCTGCTATCCCAGTAGGCGCTAAACGTGCGCAGGCTTCAGGCAGTAATGTGGTTGCTGTTAGTGATGTTGACGCGGTTAGTTTTGATGAGGCTGCGTTTGGGCAGCAAGCGTTAACACAACAAGATGTGCAGCTTTCTTCCGCTACAAACACCACAAAATATTCAACGGGCGCTGGTGTTCAGCATCAAACTCGGCAAGTCGCTTCAGCTGGGTCTGCTACCAATCAAGCAAATGGCTATGGTGCTTCATCGGGTGGCGGCGCAGGAAAGACAGCATCCGTCAAAAAGTCGGGTGTGCGGGACGAGGCTTCGATTCGTCAGGTGTTTGAGCAAAATAAAAGTGCGATTTTTGCGCTGTATCACCGTGCGCTGCGTACCCAGCCGGGTTTGCAAGGCAAGATGGTTTTTAAAATCAGTATTAGTGCGGATGGTCAAATGACGGCTTGCGAGTTGGTGTCCAGTCAGCTGGGCGATGCAGAGTTGGAGAAAAAACTACTCACCAAAATTCGTTTATTAACTTTTGGTGCACTAAACGTGGCGCCATTAACGATGACTTACGCACTGGATTTTGTGCCATCTTGATTGCTCTGTATACCTGCGTTGTATTTTATTGCGATTGGTGGATGGGTGTTTTAATTTATGCTTTTTAATAAACCTGACCACAAAATGATATCTTAGATTCAAGAATGAAGTGCATAGCTTTTGCAGAGTAGAAAAGAAGGTCAGAAGCCAGTAGTCTGATCGCTTTTTCTCCGACAAGAGACTATGAGATGAGAACCTACCAACAACTGACCTACGAACAAAGATGCC